>PMZC01000102.1 GCA_003170555.1 Deltaproteobacteria bacterium | reverse complement strand
GTCAATGGCCGGTCGGCGGGCGGAACGCGCTACGGCGCTTGGCGCCGAATCGTGTATCGGGCTGTCCACTTCCATCTCACTGTTCGCAACAGCGCTTCGGACTATCGCACGGTTCGGACATGCCGCAACAAGCCTGCCGGTCATGGCCCGCCGAGCCGGGCTCCTTCATGTGGATTCCGCCGGGCGCCGTGAGCATCTTGTCTGTTTTCTTCCCGCAAGCGGGGCATTTCGGATTCGGCGCCTCGGCGTTTGGCTGAAGCCGGTCGAACCGGCGGCCGCACGCCGCGCATTGGTATTCGTAAAGGGGCATTGGGCTTCCTTTCTCGCTCGTCGGCTGGCGATTACCGCTGTTGCGTACGCCGGTGCTGGTTATTGACAACCGTGGCCGTGGCCGTGTCCAGGTCCGTGCCCACCACATACGTTCTGCATCGAAAAGACGGGCAGCTTCCCGCTCTTGTAGGCTTCAATCGTTTCCTTGGCGGTGCCGAACCGCGACTGAAAGACCTGGTAGCCCCCGGCGTTCAGCTTGCTGAGCGCGCCCATGCCGATGCCGCCCACCACGATGCCGTCCACCTTTTCGCCCGCCAAGGCGGCGACCGGGTGGCACATGCCGTGGGCGTGATGGCGGTCGTTGTTGGGCACGGCCTTGCACGTCAGCGTTTCGGTATCCACCATCAAAAAAAACGGCGCGGAGCCGAAATGCGCGCAGACGGCGCTGTCGAGACCTTGGTTGTTTTCCACGGGAATGCAGATGTTCATTTCAATTCTCCTTCGTTGGATCAGCTTCCCCCAGGACGAGGGCGCAGCTTTCGGTGAGGGCGCGCGCGACCTTCGCGTGCGCCGAGGTCAGGAGCCGTTGGACCGTGCCGCGCGACACGCCCATCTCCCGCCCCGCTTCCTCCTGCGTCAGGCCGACGAGGTCGCAGAGACGCAGCGACTCCAGTTCATCGCGCCCCAGGGAAATCTTCTCCAGATCCCACATCGGGATGCGTGTCGGCTTGAAAGCGCGGCCTGCTCCGTAAGGGCATTTGCAGTTTCGAGGTTTGGCGGGACGGGCGCACATGTCGGCTCCGAGTTCTGTGCATATGCACAATACTGGTTGTCGCCAAATTAGTCAACCTTAATCGGCCCGAAAAATGAAATCGACCTTGTCCAATGGATGTCAATTGCATTTTCGTGTTGAAAAACCCGCTGCACGCTGTCATCTTGAGCGGCGGCGGAGTTTCGTTCTACGAGCTCAACCATAGATTCTTCGCCTACGGCTCAGAATGACAAAGAAACGTTTTGATCTTCGGCTTTGCCTCGCGGTGATCGCGCTGTTGCTCGTCGGGTCGCTCCTCGCCTGCGGCAGCGAGCCGCCCCCGGCCGACACGTTGCGCGTCGCGCTGGACGGCAACCCGACCGATCTCGATCCGCGTTACGCCACCGACGCCAATTCGACGCGCATCATCCCGCTGGTCTACGAAGGCCTGCTCACCGACCTGCCGAGCGGCGAACTCGCGCCGGCGCTGGCCGAGCGCTTCGAGGTGGTCGATCCGCTGACCTATCGCTTTGTGCTGCGCGCCGGTTTGCGTTGGCAGGACGGCCGGCCGCTGACCAGCGCCGATGTGGCCGCGACGTTTCGCTTTCTCGCCGACCCGGCGAACAAGTGTCCGAGCCAGGATGATTACGCGCGCATCGCGGTGATCGAAACGCCCGACGAACGCACGGTGGTCGTGCGACTGCGCGAACCCTTCTCCCCGTTTCTGATGAAGATGACGCGCGCGATCGTGCCCGCGAATTTGCCAGACCCGCACGCGTTCGCCGCGCAGCCGATCGGCTCGGGCCCCTATCGTCTGGCGTCGTTTGATCGCGGGCGCCGCGTCGTGCTCGAAGCCTGGCCCGAATATCGCGGCGGCCCACCGCCGATCCGGCGCGTCGTGTTCGACGTGATCGCCAACGACACCAGCCGCATGTTGCGTTTGAAGAAGGGCGAGATCGACCTGGTGGTGAACGCCGTGCCGCCGTACGCCGTACGCTTTTTCGCGCGCCTGCCGGGCCTGCGCCTGCTGCGTCAACCGGGCGTCAACTACAGCTACCTCGGCTTCAACTTCGCCGATCCGCACGGGCTGGTCTCCGACGCGCGCGTGCGCCGCGCCATCGCTCACGCGATCGACCGCCGGCAGATCATCAAGGCGGTGCTGTTCGACATGGCGCAGCCGGCGACCGGCCTGCTCGCGCCGAGCAACTGGGCCTACGACGGCGCGGTGCGCACGTACGCGTACGACCCGGCGCTGGCCAAACGCCTGCTCGATGAGGCCGGTCATCCGGATTCCGACGGCGACGGCCCTCTGCCACGCTTTACGCTGTCGTATAAAACGAGCACCAACAAGCTGCGCATGCGCATCGCCGAGGTGATGGCCGAGCAGCTCGCCCGCGTCGGCATTCGCCTCGAGCGACGCAGCCTCGAATGGGGCGCGTTCTTTGCCGACATCAAGAGCGGCAATTTTCAGACCTACACGCTGACCTGGGTCGGCGTGACCGACCCCGACCAACTCTATTACGTGTTTCATTCCTCGATGCGCCCGCCCACCGGCGGCAACCGCGGCCGCTACGCGAACGCGCAGGTGGATCGCTGGCTGGAAGACGCGCGCCGCACCTTCGACCGCGCGGAACGCCAGCGCCTGTACGGCCTGGTGCAGAAGCAGCTCGCCGAGGATTGCGCCTACGTCAGCCTGTGGTGGACGGACGACGTCGTGGCGCTCACCGACGGCCTCGACGGTTTCGTCATCAACCCGCTGGGCGACTTCCGTAGCCTCGCGGCGGCGAGGTTGCGCCGATGACGGAGCGCATGAGGCTTGGGGCTTGGGGGTTGGTAGGCGGCGCCCTCGACTCCGCATTCCGCATTCCGCACTCCGCATTCCGCATTCGACCCGGGGTCGGTGATGGCCGTTAGCCGCAACAAATTCCGCCGACCTTTTTTCGTGGCCGTCATTGTCGTGTTTGCGTTGCTCGCGTACGCCTGGCAGATCGAACCGCGCCGCATCGGCGTCACCCGCTTGCGCCTGCCCGACGCCCTCGCCCGCGCGCTCGGCAACGAACGCGTCGTGTACATCGCCGATTTGCACGTCATGCGCGGTTGGATTCAGGAAAGGCCGCTGCTCGCGACGCTGGCCGCGCTCGATCCGGACTATCTGCTGGTCGGCGGCGACCTCGTTTGGTACGAAGGCGACGTGGATCGCACGCTCGAGCTGCTGAAGCGCCTGCACGCGCGTAAGGGCGTGTTCGCGGTGCTGGGCGATTCGGATTACAACGGCCGCGTCCGCAATTGCGCTTATTGCCACGTCCCGGAGACGCGCGAATTGCGCCACGATCTGCCGGTGCGCGTTTTGCGCAACGAAGCCGTGGAGCTCGCGGGCGGCAAGGTCCGGCTGGTCGGCCTCGACGTCGAGGAGCGCGGCGGTTGGGCGCCGACGGTCGACCGCTGGCTCGACGGCCGCGAGCCGACGATTGTGCTGACCCACTTCCCCTACGCGCTGCCGGTCATCGCGTCGCGCGGGGCCGATCTCGTGCTCGCCGCCGACACGCACGGCGGGCAGATCGCGGCGCCGCGCTGGATGATCCGCTTGCTGTTCGGCCCGCTGCGTGAGCATTTTCTTTACGGCTGGTTCCACGAACGAAGCACGCCGATGTTCGTGACGCGCGGGATCGGCGAAAGCATCGTGCCGCTGCGCTTCGGCCGTCCGCCCGAAGTCGTGCTGTTCACCGGAGGGAACTGATGCGCCGCCTCGCCGCCGTCGCCGTGCTTGCGTTGCTCGTCGTGGCGTGCGGCCGCAGCCCGGTGCTGATGATCAACGACTTCGAATCCAAGACCGACCTCGACCGCCTGACCTGGCGCTGCCATTACTGGCTCGAACAATCGACCCGGCTCGTCACGTCCGGCCGCGCCGGTTTGTCCGTCGACCTGCCGCCCGGCGAATTCCCGACGCTCGAACTGCGCGAGATTCCGCCCAACTGGCGCGGCTGCCGCTGGTTCGAGTTCGACGTGCTCGCGTCCGATCTCGCCGGCGGCGAGTTGCTGGTGCGCATCGACGACAACGGCCCGAGCGAAAATTTCGCCGATCGCTTCACCGGCGTCGTACCGTTGACCGGCCGGCCGCAGCACGTGCGCTTTCCCCTCGAACGCATTCGCCGCGCCGACGGCGGCCGCACGCTGGATTTGCGCCACATGTTCCGGGTGCTATTCTTCCTCAAGCGGGCGGACCGCCGCCACACTATCTATCTCGACCGGGTATGCCTGACGCGATGACGACCAAAGACGA
Organism: Deltaproteobacteria bacterium; assembly: GCA_003170555.1. GTDB lineage: Bacteria > Lernaellota > Lernaellaia > Lernaellales > Lernaellaceae > FEN-1099. Next base: position 20,539 of record PMZC01000102.1, on the reverse strand, counting down.
CCGAGTGCGCAACGTGCTCACGGTGGACGTGGAAGACTATTTCCACGTGCGCAACTTCGCCGACACGATCAACCTCGAAGATTGGGAAACGCTGGAGGAGGTCGCGCCCAACGCGACGTATCGCATTTTGCGTTTGTTCGAGGAGCAACAGGTCAAGGCGACGTTCTTCGTGCTCGGCTGGCTGGCCAAACGCCACCCGCGCCTGGTGCGCGCGATTCACGCGGCGGGCCATGAAGTCGCCTGCCACGGCTATTTTCACGAGCCCGTGCGCGCGATGACGCCCGATGAATTCCGCGCCGACGTGAGCGCGGCGAAGAAGGTGCTCGAAGACACCATCGGCGCCCCGGTGCTCGGCTTCCGTGCGCCGAGTTTCTCGATCGACGAATCGTCGCTCTGGGCGTTCGACGTGCTGCTCGGCGAAGGGTTCGAGTACGACTCGAGCCTGTTCCCCGGCCGCATGGTGCCGTTCGGTTTCGCCGGCGTGTCACGCCAACCGTGCCGCCTCGACCGCGGCGCCGCGGGCGCGATCATGGAACTGCCGTTGACCACGCTCACCGTCGCGGGCGTCAAGCTGCCGTTCGCCGGCGGCGGCTTCTTTCGCGCGTACCCCTACGCCATGATCCGCGCCGGCATGAGACACATCAACGAACGCGAGCACGCGCCGGTCGTCGTTTATTTTCACCCGTGGGAGCTCGTGCCGCAGCAGCCGCGCGTCGCCGCCCACGTGAAGGCGCGGATCAAGCATTACCTCGGACTGACGACCATGGAAAAAAAGATCACCCGGTTGCTGCGCGATTTCGCTTTTGTGCCCGCGAGCGAGATGTTGGAGACCTGCCGTTAGAGAAACTAACGTTTGCGCCGATCCTTCGCGAGATAACGCCGACGTGCCGCCAGCCCTGAAAGGGCGCCATTCGCCAGCCCACGGCGTGAGCCGTGGGTTCGTGTGCTCCTTTCGATCAGAGCCCTGAAAGGGCGTCATCGGGTAACTTGGTCTGCGTCCATGCCGCCCCTTCAGGGCTCGTTTGATGTCGTCGGATCCTTCCCAGGGCTAACGCCCTGGGCTTACGGATTCCGCCCCTGCGGGGCTCAGAATTATGGTCGATCCAAATCTTGTGGTTACATGTAATCGTGAAATGCTCTAGCCGTCAGTAGTAGTCGCCCAGTTTCGGCGTCAGCTCGATCAGCCGCTCGCGGGTCGGCGTCGGCGCCGGTTCGCCCGGACCCGCCGGCACGATGCGCTGCTCGATCAACACCCGCATGATCTCCTGCTCCATCAGATAGTAGCCGCGCTTGGACATGTGGCAGTAGTCCATCCAGACGCCCGGCGGCGAGATCGCGGGGCCGGCGAGGCGGTCGACGGCGGCTTCGAGATCGGCCAGCGCGACGTTTTGTTCGCGCGCGAGTTGTCGCACGAAGTCGTTGTACGACGGCCGCGTGCGGTTGTTGGGCACAAGCTGTACGTGCAGGCGATAGAGCTTCCGCGCTTGAGCGAGGTCGCCGCGCCGCTCGGCGATGCGCGCCAGGTAAAGTGCGGCGTAACCCTGTTGCGGGCTTCGCACCAGCAGCCGCTCGGCGCCGTTCAAATCGCCCCGCTCCATCAGCCGCCGCGCGTGCGCGATCCGCGGGTCGTCGGACGCGCTGCCCGACTGCCCGTGATCCCGCGGATCGGCGTCGTCATATTTCCAGTTGATCGGCAGCGCCAGCAGCATGACTGGCGCCTTCGCCTGGCGACAGGCGACCACCATGCCGCGCATGTTCGCGCGATAGTTCTCCTCAATGCGTCGCGTGTCGGGATCCTGCGGCGAGAAATACGCGCGCTCGTCGTCCGCCGGCGACGGCAGCAGCGAACGTTTGAGCACGCGGTAGACGATCCATTTGTGCAGCTCTTCGTTGAAGCGGGTCAGCGGCACGTAGCCCTCGTTGTTGCCGACGCCGATGATGAGCAGATCGGGATGCACGCCGACCAGGCCGTCGACAATCTCCCGCACCCGGAACGAATTTTGTCCGCCGCAGGCCGCGTTGATCACCTCGAAACGGAGCGACGGGTAACGTAAGGGCAGCTCGGCGCCGAGCCAATCGGGAATGCCGCCCTGCTCCTTGCCGAAACGCTCCGGCGAAACGAAGGGCGACCCCATCATGAATGACTCGCCGGTCGTGACCAGGCGAATCGTCCGCGCCGGTTTACGGACCGGAAATGTTTCGGCCAGCATCGAGCGGTTGTGGAAACGGAATTGCCCGCGCGATTGCAGCAGCCAGCGATCCGGCAGGTACGCGACGCGATCGTCCGCGCGTTCGGTCTGCAGCAGGCCGTGCGCTTCCAGCACCTTCAAGATCGCCGTGCCCAATCCGAGCACGGCGACCAGCACAATGAGCGAAAAGAACAACCGCCGCCGCACGACGGAAAAGCGCACCCAAATTCGTTGGCGTGGTCTTTTCATTTTCCCCCGCGCGCCATGGATGACTCTGTGGAGCAACCGAACCGGCAAGTCGCGTAGTCTCGACTCCTAGCGGTTGTCGCCCAGCTTCGGCGTCAGTTCGATCAGCCGCTCGCGCGTCGGCGCGGGCTGCGGCTCGCCCGGAGCGGCCGGCACGATGCGCTGCTCGATCAGCACGCGCATGATCTCCTGCTCCATGAGATAATAGCCGCGCTTGGACATGTGACAATAGTCCATCCAGACGCCGGGCGGGGAGATCGCGCGACCGGCGAGGCGGTCGGCGGCGGCTTCGAGATCGGCCAGCGGCAGGTTTTGCTCGCGCGCGAGTTGTCGCAGGAACTCGTTGTACGACGGCCGCGTGCGATTGTTCGGCGCGAGCTGGACGTACACGCGATAGAGTCGCCGGGCCTGTTCGAGATCGCCGCGCCGTTCGGCGATGCGCGCGAGGTAATACGCGGCGTAACCCTGTTGCGCGCTCTGCAGCAGGAGTCGTTCGGCGCCGGATAAATCGCCCTGATCGATCAGCCGCCGCGCCTGCACAATGTTCGGATCGGCGGTCGGATCGGCGGATTTGCCGTGTACGCGCGGGTCGGCGCCCGCGTAGTCCCAATGGATCGGCAACGTGGCCAGCAGCAGGCGCACGCCGTTGCGGCGGCAGGCGTCGACGATGGCGCGCAGGTTGACGCGATAGGCGTTCTCGATTTTTTGCGTGTCCCGATCCTGCGGCGCAAAATAGGCGCGTTCATCGAGCGACGGCGCCGGCAGCAGCGCCTTCTTCAACAGGCGGTAAACGATCCACTGGTGCAACGCCTCGTTCAGCCGCGTCTGCGGCACGTAACCCTCGTTGTTGCCGCAGGCCACAATCATGAGGTCGGGCTTCGTCTGCGCCATTTTCGCCGCGATCCGCCGGACGCGAAACGAGCTCTCCGACCCCACGGCCGCGTTGATGACCCCGAACGGCCGCGACGGAAAGCGCACGGGCAGCTCGGCCGCGAGCCAATCCGGGATGCCGCCTTTGCCGCCCTCCTGCATCACCTGCACCACCCACGGCGAGCCCATCATGAATGACTCGCCCGCCACGATGAGGCGAAACGCGCCGGGCTTTTTCTGCACGGGAAAGACCTCGTGCAGCATCGCTCCGTCGTCGAGGTGGTAGAAGCCGCGTTCCTCGCGCAGCCAATGATCGGGCAGATACGCGACGCGGTCGTCGATTCGCTGGGTGTTGAGCAGCCGGCGGTGTTCGAGCGCGGTCAGCCCGCGCGTCAGCAGCGCGAAGAACGCCACGAACATCAGCAACGAGAAGAACAGGCGGCGCAAGGTGCGGGACAAACGCGGCGAACGGCGACGAGAGCGGGAGCCCATCAGCGCGTCAGCTCAGGCAGCGATCGCGCACCCATCAAAACATCGCGTAGGTGAATTCTTTGGCGACACTGGCCCAAAACATCGCCGCGGTGAACAATCCCCACGCGATCAGCGCGATGCCGACTTCCTGCAAAATTTGTTTGGCTTTCAGCTCAACCTCCCAGCTTCGGCGTCATACGCAGCACGGGGAAGATGTAAGTGAGGAACGGGAACATCTTGAAGTAGAAGAGCACCGACATGCGCAGGCCGTGGTGAAAGATCGGCCAGCACGCCCCGAACCACGTCCACATCAGGATCACGCCGAGCACCTTGCCCCACCAGGTCGGTTGGTGGTCGGGCAACATGCGCTTTTTGAACCGTTCGTAATACCCGTTGATCACCATCGCCACGCCCTGGATGAAGCCCCAAAGCAGCATGTTGGCGGTAATGTTGTGCCACGCCGCGATCGCGACGAAGGTGAGCAACAGGTTGATGTTGGTGCGGAACCGGCCTTTGCGACTGCCGCCCAGCGGAATGAAGACATACTGCATCGCGTAGTACGTCATGCTCATGTGCCACCGGCGCCAGAACTCGCGCAGGTTGTAGGCCGAGATCGGCCAGTGGAAGTTTTCCATCATGCGGAAGCCGAAGAGCCGCGCCATGCCGAGCGCCATGTCGGTATAGCCGGAGAAATCCATATACAGATAGCCATAGTAGAAGTGCCCGGCGGCCCAAAGCTGCCACGTATTGACCGAAGGCAGCAGGCCCGAGGTGGTCGTCATCGGGGCCGCGAGGGTGGCGAAAAAATCGGCGATGACGAACTTCTTGACCACGCCGGTCAGAATGCGCCAGAGGCCGCTGCTGAAGTCATCGAGCGAAAAATTCGGCGCGCCGCCTTCGCCGCGCAGTTGGTTACTGAATGAATCGCGCGGATCCTCATGACCGATCGTGTAGAAGCGATGGATCGGGCCGCTGACCATTGCCGGGAAGAAGGTCACATAGAGAAAAAATTCGACCCAGGTGGCGCGAATCACTTTGCCGCGATACACCTCGACCAGGTAGTGAATGGCGCGGAAGGTGAAGTAGCTGATGCCCAGCGGAATGCCGATCCGCGCCGCCAGGATGGTCGCCGCCGCCGCCGCGCCGGGCTGACCGAGCAGCAGAAACGCGAGGTGCAGCATTCCCGCCCGCAGCTTGAAGACGAACAAAACGCCCAACCCGCCGACCACGCCGGCGGTCAACCAGGCCATTCGCCCGCGGCGGCCTTTGGCGGTGTCGATCAGGATGCCGATGACGAACATCACATACAGGTAGATCAGCAGAAAGACGCCGAAGGCGACCGAACAAGTGAAGTAGTAGCCGACGCTGATGGCCAGCAAAAAGTGCGGGCGGAACCGGCGCGGGACGGCCGTCCAGTAGAGCAGCACCGACACGGCCACGAAGAGGATGAACGCCCAGCTTTGCATCTGCATGGCCGCTCTACCTCCCCCGGTTCAATTGGCGCACGACGTGCGGCAGCAGATAGTCGGCCATCTGCCGGTGCCCGTTCATGTTCATGTGATCGAGGTCGGAGAAGTAGCGGTAGTCGATTTTCTCCACCGCGTCGATGACGTGCAGGTGGTGCTTTTGCGTCACGTCCAGGATGCGTTGCTTGAGCAGCGGAACCACTTCGTTCCACTGGAAGAACCCCCACTGGTCGTTGAACGGCCGGCAGATCGGGTTGAGGTAGAATAGCAGGTTGATGCCGTGCTTCTCGGCATAGCCGCACAATTCCTCAAACGTCTTCCAGTTGAGGTTCTCGTCGGAGAAATCAAACGCTTCGCATAGCCGGTAGTTGAGCTTGATCACGTGCTCGGGAATCAGCTTCCACAGATAGTCTTCGTTGCGCTCGGTCTGGGTGGTGAGGGCCGACTCGGTGAGAATCGCCTCCTGCCAATCGAGCTTGATCTTCAGCCAGTCGGACAGCGACGCCGACGGGCGTTCGTAATCGCCGGTGAGGAAATAGTTCAGCAAGCCGCGATAACGATAAGTCTGCGAGAGGCGCCGTATTTGAAAGTCGAGCCAGATCTGGCGATAGCGTTCGGGGTCGACGCGAAAGCGCTTTTTGTATCGCTCGAGATAATCCGGCTCGTCGCGAAAGTAGTAGATCGTCTCGTCGTGGTTGATCGGGCTGACCAGCGTGCCGCTGACCGAGAACATCTTGAGCAGAATGCCCATCACCACCAGGGTCGGATGATAGCGCTCCGCTTCCACCAGATTGCCGAAGTGATCGCCGAAGCGGTTGCCGGCGCTGGCCAGGTTGTACGCGGCCATGTTCTTCATGCCGTATTTCTCGCGCAGCGTCTTCTCGATCAGCGCCGGGAAATGCGTGTCCGGCAGGCAGTTGCCGTAACCCTGCATGACCGAACTGCCGATGAACGCGATTTTCGGCCCGCGGTGGCGCGCCATCTGCCGGAAGAGATAGGGCATGGCGAAAGTGGTGTTGCCCTGATTGCGGTCGATGAGGTCCGGCTGCGAAAAATAGAGGAAAACGCCGATTTCGGTCGCCACGACCAACGCTGCGAAGTAGATCAGGACGCGCACCAGGCGGTATTTGGGCGCCGACCAAAAAGACAGCGGTGTTTCGCTCAAAACGTCACCCTTCTCGCCGACCCGCCCCTGCCGCGCGGCGATACGTGGAGTGGCTGTTTTTATCACAAATAGGACGAGCATGAAAAGCGCCTTGGCCGACGCGCCCCCGCCGTTGTATTCTCCCGGCATGAAACGTCATCGACCCGCACGCGGCCCGCACTCCGGCCCCACGGCGAAAAGTCACGGCGACCCGCGCTGGGACCACTACGCCGATCGCGCGAAAAAAGAAGGCTACGCCGCGCGTTCGGTGTATAAACTCGCCGAAATCGACCGGCGCTTTCGCTTGTTCCGGCCCGGCGCGCGCGTGCTCGACCTCGGCTGCCACCCGGGGAGTTGGCTGCAGTACGCCGTGGAGCAGGTAGGCAAGTCCGGCGTGGTGATCGGCATCGACCGCACGCCGACCCGCGCCCCCGCGCCGAATGTGCGCACCATCGAGGCCGATCTGACCGACCCATTCGACGCCGCGACGCTCGGCGGCCCGTTCGACGTGGTGTTGTCGGACATGGCGCCGAACACTTCGGGCATCCGTCACGTCGATCAGGATCGCTCCGCCGCGCTCGGCGAGATCGCGTTCGACTTCGCGCTGCGTCTCGGCAAAAAAGGCTCGGCGGTGGTGATCAAGATTTTTCAGGGGCCCGATTTCGACGGCTTGATGAACCGCGTGCGCCAGGCCTACGNNTGCGCTGCGTGCGCCCCGAGGCCACGCGCAAAGCGAGTTTCGAAGTGTATATTGTCGGCACTGAGAAACGCGGTTGATCCGACCCGATACCCCAGACCCCAGACCCTAGAAATAGAAATGCGTTTTCACCAGCGCGCTGATGAATACGTACTGCGCGTCGATCCGCGCCACCTGGTCGGCGCGCGGCGTAAAGTGGAAGACGACGCCGAAGTGATCGGCCGCGCGGGCCTGCACCGACACGCCGAAGCGCCGGCCCAGCCGCCACTCGACACCCCATCCCGTGACCGCCGTCGCGGCGTAGCTTGTTTGATGGTACGCGCTGAAAACGGCGTCGATGCGCAACGCCCCCAGCCCCAACTCGACGAACGGCCGCACGCTTTTGTGTGAAAAGTAAATCTTGATCAGCCCGTTGAGTTGGTAAAACGTCAGCCGCTGATCGTATTGATAGGTGCGCGTGAACGACCCCGGGCAATCGGCGCGGCCGGTCAGCTCGCCGCGGTACTGGGCGAACAGGCCTTCGACGACCAGGCCCAGCGTCACCCAATCGGAAGGCGGATAGTAGCCGAAGGAAAGACCGTACATCCCATTGGAAGCGAGGGTCGACTTGTCGTTGGTCCGGCAGCCTTGCACGTGGTCGGTGCACTCGCTGAGACGATAGCCGTAGTCGAGCATCGGCAGCGCGGTGTAGCCGGCCGCGAGATCGAACCCGAAACGCGGCTCCGGCGGCGTCGGCGCGGGGGCCGGCGCGGGCGCGGGCGGCGTGTTCGCCGGCGTGGGAGTCGGCGGCTCGCCGGTCGGCGCAGGCTCGTCGGCCCACGCCGCCACGACCAGGCCGGTCAGGCAGATCACGATAAGCAGCAAAATAGCCGGGCGCATCGCTCTTTCCATCTCGGGCTAATGACCGGTTACTAATAACAGCTTTCCGCCGGAGCGGCAACGCGCCCTCGACGGCGGCGTGGCGTTGTCGCTACAATCAATTATTCGGGCGCAAGACGGGGGCGATCCTTGAGCGAGCCGGCGAAATTCCGCGTCAGCAGCCGCGTCACCACGGCGATTTTGCGCTATGCCGCCGCGCAGGGGCTGGACGTGGACGCGCTGTGCCGCGATCTCGACGTGCCGCGCCGCCAACTCGCCGAGACGCGCACCTGGGTCGACGCCGCCGCGGTGCGCACGTTGTGGAAGCGGCTCGTGGAGGCGACCGGCGACCCGGATGCGCCGCGCAAGGTCGGCGAGTTCGCCGTGCGCGAGGGCGCCTTCGGGGCGTTGTCGACCATCATGCGCCTGGCCGGCAGCCCGCGCCGGTTGTTGGCGCGCATCGACCGGCTGGCAGGTTATCTCGATAATTCTCACGAAGTGAAAGTCCATCGCGTCGGCACGACTTCGGCGCTGATCGAGGTCAAACCGGGCGCCGGCGCCGTGCAAACCGCGGCCGAGTGCGCGTTCATCCGCGGTTTGTTCGCGGGCCTGCCCACCCTCTGGCGGCTGCCGCCCGCGCAAATCGAAGAGCTGAGTTGCGCGATGCCGCTCGATCAACTGCCGCCCCTCGGCGGCCGCGTCTATCTGCTCGACGATACCGACAGCGTGTTCAGCCATCCGGTCGGCGATCCGACCGACCTGCGCCAAGAAGGTCCGCGACGCGGCGACGGCACCTTCCCCATCGGCCAAGTCGCTTATGGGGCGACCGGCTGCCTGTTTCGCCTCACCTGGGAGCGGCCGTCGGGCCAGCCGTGGTGGCAGCGCATCTTCCCGAATTCGGCGGCGCTCGCCGACACGATCACCGGCCTCGAGAAGGACCTGCGCGAAATCGACGAGATGTACGAGGAAATGCACCGCGCGTCGGCGCGGCTCGAGCAGACCGTCGCCGAGCGCACGGCCGAACTGGAGCGCGCGTATCGCGAAACGGCCGCGCTGAACGAAAAGCTCAAGCGCCAGGCGCAGCTTAAAAGCGAGTTCATCGCCGACGTGAGCCACGAGTTGCGCACGCTGATCACGGCTATCGTCGGTTTCGCCGATCTGCTGTCGTCGCAGATTTACGGCGAACTCAACGAACGGCAGCACGCCGCCTGCGAACGCATCGCCAGCAACACGCGCACGCTGCTGCTGATGATCAACGACCTGCTCGATTTGTCCAAGCTGCAGGCCGGCAAGATGGAGTTGGTGTACGAAGCGGTCAATCTGCGCGAGTTGGTGGACGAGGCGATCGCCACCGTCGCCGGATTGTCCGAGCAGAAGGGGCTGACCGTCCACAAGCAGATCGAGCCGGAAACGCCGGTGCGGCTGAACGCGGATCAGGCCAAGATCATGCAGATGATGCTCAACCTGCTTTCCAACGCGATCAAGTACACCGATCGCGGCCACATCACCGTGCGGCTGTATTCGCCCGAGCCGGGCTGGGTCGCCCTGGCCGTCGAGGACACCGGGCGCGGCGTGCCCGAGGATGAGCTGCCGTTCCTGTTCGAGGAATACTACCGCGCGCGCGGCGAAGGCGACGAACGTCCGGGGACCGGGCTGGGTTTGTACATCACCAAGAAGCTCGCCGAGCTGTTCGGCGGGCGCGTGGAGGTGGTCAGCCGCGTGGGATACGGCAGCGTGTTCACCGTCGTGTTGCCGCTGGAGCGACGGCGGATCGACGAGATCGAGGAAATCAAGGACCTCATCTCGCTCGACCCCGAACGCAATCGGCGCAAGGCGCTCATCGCCGATTCCAACGTCGAGGAGCTGCAACTGCTCGCCCTGTCGCTCGAAGCCGAGGGCCTGCAGGTCGGCGTTTGTTCCGACGGCCGCGTGCTGGCGGCGGAGATTCACCGTTTCCTGCCCGACGTGCTCGTGCTCGATCCGCTGCTGAGCCACAAGGACGGCTGGACCACGCTGCAGGCGCTGCGGGCCGACCCGGCGACGGCCGCGCTGCCGGTGATCCTGATCACCGAGGCGGTGCAGAGCGACCTGAGCGAGTCGCTGGGCGTGACCGAATCGATCACCAAGCCATTTGACGCGCACGAAGTGGTGGCGGCCGTGCTGCGCGTGCTCGGCCTGCCGGAGGAGCAGCCGTGAGCAACGCGGTGCTCTACAACGTCTTCACCTGCTGGATGGTGACGCTGATCGGCCTGGCGGCGGCCCGCGATCTGTTCGCGCGGCCGCGGCTCACCACCGCGTGGCGCGCCTTCAGTTGGTTCTGGACCCTGGCGGCGATCTTGTGGGCGCTGGCCGGCCTGCGCCTGCTGGCCTACTACCTGGGCCTGCCGCGGCTGGATCGCTTGTTTTTCTATGGCGACGAATTTTTCGTGGCGCTGCACCTGGCGCCCGCGGTGATCTTCGTGGCCGAAAGTCGCTGGGCCGACCGGCGGCTCACCGTGGCCTGCGGGGGCTTCGTCGCTTTGTTCTCGCTATTGTTCTTCGTGGTTTTCGTCGCGCAAGGCATCACCCGCACGATCTCCACCGACTGGGCGAGCGAGCACGAACTCCCGCGGGCGGCTTTCTTCTGCTTTCTGCCGGCATATCTGTTTTGCGTGGCGTTGGTCGTCTATTCTATAATCTCCGATGTGGCGGCGCGTCTGCGCTCTGGCGCCTGGCCTGACGGCGAGCGCGTTCTGGCGACGGCCGGCATGTTGGTCTACTCCCTGGCTGGCATCGCGGATGTGCGCGGCATCTGGGCAGGCTGGCGTCTGTTGTTGATTCGCGTGGTCTATCTGACCGCGGCGCTGACCGCGTTCTGGATCGGCCGGTCGGGCCGGACCCGCATCGAGGTCGTGCGCGGCGGCAGGGGAGAATGACCGTGGGTCTGCGGTCGAGCATTTTCCTCCGGGTGTTTCTGGCGTTCGCCGGACTGGCGCTGGCGCCGCTGTTCATGAGCGTGATTCTGCTTTCGTCCATCTATCAGGAAATGGCCGACAAGATCACCCACGAAGTCTTGCAGTCCACTTCGCCGTGGGTCGGCGGGCGGATTCTGATGTACGTGCAGGAGGTCCACAAGAACACGTTCCTGCTGATGGGCTGCCTGGTGTTGATTTCCATCGTGCTGGTCTTGTTCGCGGCCCTCTTCCTGTCGCGCTCGTTCAGCAACCCGATCAAGGCGATGATCGTCGCGACCGAGCACATGTCGCGCGGCGATCTGGACGTCCGCCTACGTTCGGCGCAGCGGGACGAGTTCGCGTCGCTGGCCGAGGGCTTCAACAACATGGCGCGCATGTTACAGCAGACGCGGAAGCGAATGGAGGAGGTCAATCTCAACCTGGAGCGGCGCGTCGCCGAGCGCACCGCCGAGCTGACCATGGCCAACACCGAACTGCGCGCGAGCGCGGCGCAGATCGAGGAAGCCAATCGCCTGAAGAGCGAGTTTCTCGCGAACGTCAGTCACGAACTGCGTACGCCGCTCAACGCCGTGCTCGGCTACACCGATCTGCTGCTCGACGGCATCTACGGACCGCTCGACGACGCCAAGGCCGGCAGCCTGCGCAAGGTGCGGCGCAACTCGGAGGCGCTGCTGCACCTGATCAACGACATTCTCGATCTCTCGCGCGTCGAAGCCGGCCGCATGAGCGTGACGATCGAAACCTTCGACCCCGGCGACGTGGTGACCCACTGCATCGCCAGCGTCCGGCCGCTGTTCGACCGCAAGAACCTGCCGCTGCGCGCGGAAATCGGCGGCAACGTGCCGCGTCTCGAAGGCGATCGCGGCAAGGTGCAGCAGGTGCTGTTCAACCTGTTGTCCAACGCGCTGAAGTTCACCGAACGCGGCCACGTGGTGGTGCGCGTCTTTCCGCAAGAAGACCGGCAGTGGGTGCATTTCGAGGTCACAGACACCGGCGATGGCATTCCCGACGACAAACTCCATTTCGTCTTCGACCAGTTCCGCCAGCTCGACGGTTCGACCACGCGGCGCGCGGGGGGCACGGGCCTGGGCCTGGCGCTGTGCAAGAAGCTGGTGCTGCTCATGTGCGGGACCATCGACGTGCGCAGCGAACTCGGGCGCGGCAGCACGTTCACCTTCCGCCTGCCGGTGGAAATGAGCGGCGTCGAAAGCGCCACGACCCGCTCGGCGAAGCCGCGACCCGCGGGGCAGAAGCGCGTGGTGCTCGCCATCGACGACGACGAAGACACGCTCAGCCTGCTGGCGGCCAGCCTCGAGCCCGCCGGCTATGAAGTCATCCGCTGTCGCGACGGCGAAACCGGCCTGCGCAAGGTGCGCGAGGTGAGCCCGTACGCCATCACGCTCGACATCATGATGCCCTTCCGCGACGGCTGGTCGGTGTTGAAGGAGTTGAAGGGCCGTTCGGACACCGCCGATATCCCGGTCATCATCGTTTCGATCATCGACGACCGCGCCCGCGGCTTCAACCTGGGCGTGGACGCGTATCTGGTCAAGCCCATCAACCGGGCCGTGCTATTGCAAAGCTTGGAATCGGTCGGGGGCGAACGGCCCCGCGACGAGGCGCCATCGACCTAAAAGGGGGATACATCGTGGACGAAACAAAGAAGATTCTGATCATCGACGACGTGGAGGAGAACGCCGACATCCTGCGCGTCAAGTTGACCCACGACGGCTTCCAGGCGCTGGTCGCGACGGATGGAGAAGCCGGCGTCGAATGCGCCCGCCGCGCGAAACCCGATCTGATTCTCTGCGACATCATGTTGCCGAAGATGGACGGCTGGGAAGTGCTGCAAGCCTTGCGGAGCGACGCGACGACGATCGGCATTCCGGTCATTTTCATGACCGCGTACGCGTCGATTCAGTACTCGGGCGAACGGAAACGCGCGCGGGAGGAAGGCGCCGTCGACTACGTCAAGAAGCCGTTCGATCTGTCGGAGATGACGCGCCTGGTGCGGAAGTATCTGGGTTTGTGACGATGCGGGTTCTGCTCACCGGCGGCTGCGGTTTCATCGGCGCCAACTTCGTGCGCCATGTGCTCGCGCAGCGCGAGGACCTGGAGCTGGTCAACCTCGACGCGCTGACCTACGCGGGCAATCCGGCGAATCTGGCCGACCTCGCCGATCATCCGCGCTACCGCTTCATCAAGGGCGACGTGGCCGATCGCGTCGCGGCGGCCGAAGCCGTGCGGGGCTGTCAGGCGGTCGTGCACATGGCGGCCGAGAGCCACGTGGACCGCTCGATCGAAGGCCCGGCCGAATTCATCCGCACCAACGTCGTGGGAACGCAGGTGCTGCTCGACGCCGCGCGCGACGCCGGCGTGTCGCGCTTCGTGCTGGTAAGCACCGACGAGGTCTACGGCTCGCTCGGCCCGACCGGCTACTTCACGGAAACCACGCCGCTGGCGCCGTCGAGCCCCTACTCCGCCAGCAAGGCCGCGGCCGACCTGCTCGCCCTCGCCTATCATCACACGTTCGGCTTTCCGGCGATCGTCACGCGGTGCTCGAACAATTACGGGCCGTATCAATTCCCCGAAAAGCTGATTCCGCTGTTCATCACCAACGCCGACGCAAACCGGCCCCTGCCGCTGTACGGCGACGGCCGCAACGTGCGTGACTGGATTCACGTCGAAGACCACGTGCGCGGCCTGCTCGCCGTGCTCGACCGCGGTCGGCCGGGCGAAGTCTACAACATCGGCGGCGGCAACGAACGCACGAACCTGGAGATCACGCAGACGATTCTGGCGGCGCTGGGCAAACCGGCGAGCCTGATCACCTTCGTCGCCGATCGGCTGGGCCACGATCGTCGCTACGCCATCGACGCGACGAAGACGCGCGGCGAACTCGGCTGGCGACCGACGATCGATTTCAAAGAAGGCGTCGCCGCCACCGTGCGCTGGTATCTGGAACATCGCACGTGGTGGGAGGAAATTAAGTCCGGCGCCTATCGCGATTATTACGAACGGATGTACGGCGACAGGTTGCGTCGGGCGCCTGCCGACCGGACTTGAACGAGGAGGAACTGATGAAACGTTGGTTGCCTTTTGTTGTCTTGGCGTGCGTCGTGCTGGTTGGCGCCCTGGTTTTTGCCCAGGGCCTGGACACCACCTTGAGCTTCGAGATCAAACCGGGCAAGACGTTCAAGCAGCCCGTCCCGAAGGTGAACTTCAGCCCCGCGCAGGTGCAAAAAATCAAGGCGCAGAAGCCGGTGTGCCTGCTGCTGCCCTCGCCGTCCGACCCCGAGTTGAAGGCCGGTTACATGGCGACCGTGATGAACATCGACCCGGTCACCGTGTGGTGGATCACGCAGGACATCGCGCATTTCCACCTGGTCGATCCGGCGTACCCGAGCAGCGGCTCGCTGACCAATCGCCGCCGCAGCTTCATGCCTTACGTGTTTGACGGCGCGGTCTGCTCGGTCGGCAATCACAGCTATCTCTACCAGTTGCTGGTCATGCCGCTGGTCGAACCGCGCGTCTACACGCTGAGCCGCTACCACAACCGCGACGGCTTCACCTGGGAGTCGGCCTGGACCGCGGCGAGCGATCTGTATTGCTCCGACCACCGCAATGCCGAAATGGAGAGCTTCTTCCGCTCGGCGGTGAAGATCACGCACAACAACGGCTGCTGGCACATTCAACCGGTTCCGGAAGCGTTCCGCACCAAGCCGGAGGACGTGCTGCTCGCGTACGTCGAGTACTATGTGGACACCAACCCGGGCGGCAACCTGGCGTCGATCAAACCGATCGTCAACAAGGCCACGGAAACGGCGATGCCCGCGCTGCACAAGAATCTGCTGTTCCACGCCGCGAATTGGGAGACCCACTTGAAGAAGTACCATTCGGCGGCCGACCAACAGCGCTACCACAGCGAATTGGCCGCGTTTCGCCAGGCGATGGGCCACTGACGGGAGCTACGGATGAAAAATGCAATTCGCTTCGCGGTGCTGCTGCTGGTGCTCGGGGCGGCGACAATCGCCTGGGCGCAGGACGACGAACGCGGCGTCGGCTTCGGTTTTCGTTTCAACGCGGACGTGGACTTCGTCGATCTGCATCAGTTCGGCCACGACCTGGAGACGGCGGGC
Source organism: Deltaproteobacteria bacterium (assembly GCA_003170555.1). Taxonomy (GTDB): domain Bacteria; phylum Lernaellota; class Lernaellaia; order Lernaellales; family Lernaellaceae; genus FEN-1099. The sequence goes on along the minus strand of PMZC01000102.1, from coordinate 5,505 downwards.
GTGAACGATTTCACTCCGGCGCCGCCGTGGTCCGGCGAGTGGTCGCTGTTCGTCGATTCGCTGAACGCCCAAAACGTGCTGCGCCTCGGCGGGACCTTCGGCTCGCTGCTGATGGAACAACATCACCAGGGCAGCTACGTCGGCCTGCACGACACGCACGCCGCGCTGCTGGTCGGCTACAAGCGGCTGTTCAGCGCGCCGCTCGGACTGGCGGCCGAAGTGCATCTCGGCGGCGGCGAGTGGCAGTACGACCTGCATAGCCGCGCGCGACAGGGGCGCGCCTACGAAGAATACTGGTACGTCGAACCCCAACTCGGATTCGAACTGCTCTTCGGCGTGTTGGGCGTGGGCGTCTACGGCTCGTACTGGACCCAGGCGATCGACTCCGGCGCCCTGTTCTCCGGCGATCTCGACGCGCAGCATTACCGCGGGCTCAATCTCGACCACTTCTCGGTCAAGCTCGCGTTTCTCTTCGGCGCGTGGATGACGCACAAAAGGCCGGACGCCGCGCCCGCGCCGACGACGCCGCCGGCCGCGACTCCGTGACCTAGCCGGAACCGCGCCGGATAACGACGCATCGCGTATGCGCTTGCGCCGATGCTGCCTTTGCTGCTGCTCGCCACTGTGGTGTTGGGACTGCTCGAACGACATCGCGTCATTGACCCCGAACGCCCCGACGACTTCGCCGCCCGTGCGCCGCTTCAGATGAAGCTCGGCGCGTCCGCTCTCGTTGCGGCCGCCGATAACCTACATGCCAAATTTACCGCAAAAACAGTTACTTGACAGCGATAGTCCAACGACAGACAATACAACAAACCTCAATCTGGTGTCCGCAATGAAAAAGGTTAGCCTAATTTTATGTGGGCTGTTTTACGTCGCTCTTCTCCTTTTTTCATGTCACCCGAAAAACGAAGCGCCGCCGTCCAATCCCACGGCCACGCCGATGCCGACGCCGCCGCCGTCGGTCGCGTTGTTCCCGGTGAAGGCAGGCGAAAAATGGGGTTACATCGACGCCGGCGGAAAGATCGTCATCAAACCGCAGTTTGAAGGCGCGGCGGCTTTTGCCGGGACCAGGGCCGGGGTGAAAATAAAGAATGCCTGGGGTTTCATCGACGCCGCCGGAAACGTCGCGATTGCTCCCCAGTTCGCCCAGGTCGGGGTGTTTTCCGAGGGCCTGGCCGCGGTGCGAGTCGCGGACAAATACGGTTATGTCGCCGAAAACGGCGAACTGGCTATTTCGCTGACGTTTGAGATTGAGGCGCTCAGACCCGGTTCGCCTCCGGCGTATCCCTCGCTCGACGGATATCGCTTTTCGGAAGGTCTGGCCCAGGTCAAGGTGGGAAACAAGTTCGGCTTTATAAATCCTACCGGCAAATTCGTGATCAACCCCCAATTCACCGAAGTCCGACCTTTTTCGGAAGGATTGGCGCGTGTGAAGACGGACAAGAGCTGGGGCTATATTGACCATGCCGGTACATTGGTCATTCCCGCCCAATTTGACGTAGCCGGAGACTTTCACGAGGGACTGGCCAGTGTCTCCGTAAGCGAAAAATGGGGATTCGTGGACAAAAAAGGTACGTATGTCATCAACCCGCAGTATGAATCCAAGCGGCTCTATTTGGACTTGCGTACGTGGAAAGCCAGCGAAAAACCCGGACGCAACACAGCCGTGCTGGTGGATGTCAGTCCGCGCTTCTTTTCCGGCGGCTTAGCCCCGGTTTGCACAAAGAACAAATGGGGGCTGGTCGATCCGACCGGGAAGATGGTGGTCGCGCCGCAGTTTTCCGATCTGCACAGTTTCGCCGGAGACCTGGCCGCCATCTACCTCGAAGAGAGATGGGGGTTCATCGACCGAACGGGCAAGTTGGTCATCGCGCCGCAATTCGACGAGGTGAATGATTTCGACCGCGGTCTGGCCTGGGTGAGAATCGGCAAAAAGACCGGCTATGTCGATGCCACGGGCAAATTTGTTTGGGGCCCGAGTTGATAACATCCTAACCGAGGCGAACAAACGGCCTAAACGATCGGGAGGAAAATAATTGAAACGCGTATTGTGGTTGTTGTTGGCGGCCGTCGTCGCCCTTTCCGCCGTCTCTTGCCAAAAGATAAAGGGCCACGGACAAAAACCCCACTCCGGCCTGTTTTCGATTGAGGTGGGCGGCAAGACCGGGTTTATCAACGGGTCCGGCAAGATCGTCATCAACCCGCAGTTCGAAAAAGCCCGCGAGTTTTCCGAGAACGTGGCGCTGATCAAAGCGGGTGAGAAGTGGGGCTGCATCGACCGGTCGGGCAAGATCATCATCAACCCGCAATTCGACGAGGCCGGCGACTTCAACGAAGGGTTGGCCGTCGTGCGAGTCGGGGACCTGTGGGGTTTCGTCGACCAAACCGGGCGCTTGGCGATCGCCCCGCAATTCGCGTCGATCAAGGTCTTGGGCGCCATTCATTTACCGGCCGTCACGGCGTTCGCCGAAGGTTTGGCCGGCGTGCGAATCAACGGCAAATGGGGGTTCGTTGACCGCACCGGACGAACCGTGATCAATCCCCAGTTTGATGAAGTCCGCCCTTTTTCCGAGGGAATGGCGGCCGTTCGGGTGGGAACGAAGATGGGGTATATCGACCGGACGGGCCGGTACCTGATTAACCCGCAGTACGAAGTCACCATCTTGTTGGATGCGATCGCCCTGAATATGCACGCGTTCTCGGAAAGTCTCGCGATGGTGAAAATCGAGAAACAATACGGCTTCATCGATCGCACCGGCAAGATTGTCATCAACCCGCAGTTCGAGATGACCCTCGGCTTTCACGATGGGCTGGCGGCGGTGGGCGTCGGCGGCAAAAACGGGTTTGTCGACCGGGCGGGAAGGTACGTCATCAATCCGCAATACGACGACGTCGGCTCATTCTTCGAGGGCCTGGCCGCGGCGAAGGTCGGCGGACGCTGGGGTTTCATCGACCGGACCGGCAAGATCGTCATCAATCCGCAATTCGACGATGTCAGGTATTTTGACGGCGGGCTATGTTGGGTGAAGCTCGGCGACAAGACCGGTTACATCAATCACGCGGGCAGCTATATTTGGGGTCCCCAATAAGAAACGACTGACGCGGTAAGGGAACGGACGACGGAGAACCGTCCGGGCGCGTCGAACCCCCCGCCTTCAAGAGCGAACCGCTAGACCCTTCTGAAATCCGCAATCGCCGCGAACAGGCCGGTCACTTCCGAAACCAGATTGAGGCGGTTGGTCTTGATTTTTTCGTCTTGGTGCATGACGAGCACGGCGTCGAAGAACTGGTCGACCAGCGGGCGGATCTCGGCGATGGTGAGCAGCGCGCCGAGCACGTCGCCGGCTTTGACCAGCGCGGCCACGCGATCCTGGATCGAACGCACCGCGTCGTGCAGATTGCGTTCGGCTTCCTCGGTGAGCAGCGAGTGATCCACCGGACCGGGCGCCGGATAATCCTTCACGATGTTGCCCGCGCGTTTGAACGCCGCGGCGAACTCGGCGAACTCCGGCCGCCGCGCGAACTCTTCCACCGCCTTGAGGCGCGCCAGCGTTTCCGGCACGCGGTCGAAACGCACGGCCAGCACGGCGTCGGCGATTTCGGCCGGCGTGCCTTGCGCCTTGGCCAGGAAGAACAGGCGGTCGCGGAAGAAATCCTGAATCTCCTGTTCGAGCGCTTCGCGGTCGGTGGTGAATTTGTCTTCGACGCCGTCGAGCGCTTTGCGGATGAGAGCGGACAGCGGCGCGTTCCAACCGCGGTCGGCCAGAATGTGCAGCACGCCGAGCGCCTGGCGCCGCAGCGCGTACGGGTCGCCCGCGCCGGTCGGCTGCAGGCCCACGCCGAAGCAGGCGACGATGGAATCGATCTTGTCGCAGATCGACAGCACCGCGCCCGCGTCGCTCGCCGGCAGCGCGTCGCCGGCGAAGCGCGGCAGGTAGTGCTCATAGATCGCGCGCGCGACGGTTTCGCTCTCGCCGGCCAGCCGCGCGTAGTGCATGCCCATCACGCCCTGCAATTCCGGGAATTCGCTGACCACGCCGGTCAAAAGGTCGGCCTTGTAGATATGCGCGGCGCGGTGCACGTCGTCCAGCGCGTGCGTGCATAACTGGCCGCACAGGTAGCTGACCAGCAGCCGCACCCGCGCGGTTTTTTCGGCGTACGTGCCCAGCTTTTCGTGGAAGACGACGCCGTCGAGCTGCGCCGCCAGATCGTCGAGCTTTTTCTTCTGGTCGGATTCGAAGAAGTACTTCGCATCCTCCAGGCGCGCCACCAGCACGCGCTCGTTGCCCGCGACCACGGTCGGCGGATCGCTCGACTCGATGTTCGCCACGACGCAAAACGCCGGCAGCAGCTCGCCGTGCGCGTCTTCGAAGCTGAAATATTTCTGATGCTCGCGCATCGGGGTGATCAGCAGTTCGCGCGGCAAAGCGAGATAGCGTTCGGGAAATCGACCGAGCAGCGGCGCGGGCCATTCGACGAGATAGGCCACGTGCTCGACCAGCTTCTCATCTTCGATCCACTTGCCGCGCAGCTCTTTGGCGAACGCGTGCAGCTTGTCGCGAATGATCGCCATGCGTTCGGCCGGGTCGAGCATGACCTTCGCCGCGCGCAGCTTCTTTTTGTAGTCGGCGAAGTCGCGCACCGGAATTTCGTCCGGCGCATGAAAGCGATGACCGCGCGTGCGATCGCCCGCTTGGACCTCAGCGATGGTCAGCGGCAGCACCTGGCCGCCGAAGAGGGCGACGACCCAATGGACCGGCCGGGCGAAGCGGATGTCGACGTCGCCCCAGCGCATCGACTTCGGCCACGGCAGCGCGAAGAAAAGTTCGGTCAGCAGGTCCGGCAGCAGTTCCGTCGCCGCGCGACCGGGGATGACCTTCTTCACCGCGAGGTATTCGCCCTTCTCGGTGGTGATCGTCACCAGGTCGGCCAGCGCGACGCCCTGCCCTTTGGCGAAACCGAGCGCCGCTTTCGTCGGCCGGCCCTCGGCGTCGAGCGACGCCTTTTTCGCCGGGCCGATTTTCTCCACCGCCCGGTCTTCCTGCCGCGCGGCCACTTTTCGCGCGACCACGGTCAGCCGCCGCGGCGTCGAGCAGGCCTCCACCGTTTCATGGGCGAGCGCCAGCGCGTCGAGTTTTTTCGTCAGCATCTCGCGCAGGTTGACCTCGGCCTCCGCCAAAAAGCGCGCGGGGATTTCCTCGACGCCGATCTCGAACAGCAACTCGTGCGTGCTCATGACCGGCCTCCTTTTTTGGCCGCGTCATCGGTCGGGGCGACCCTGGCGGTCGCCCTTTCCTGGGCGGACACAAGGCCCGCCCCTACGTCGTCATCATTCTCACCCAGCAACTCGCGCTTCTTTTCCTCGTCCGCGATCAGCGGGAAACGCAGGCGCTTGCGCGAAGCGAGCCAACTGGCGGCGCAGCGGCGCGCCAGTTCGCGCACGCGCAACACGTACGAAACGCGTTCGGTCACGCTGATCGCCCCGCGCGCGTCCAGCAGGTT
>PMZC01000180.1 GCA_003170555.1 Deltaproteobacteria bacterium | reverse complement strand
GGCGCTGAACGCGGCGATGGCGGCTTTCCGGACGGCGCTGCTGGAACTTTTGACCGGCGACCGCCGCATGGTGGTCTGGATCGAATCGCCGCTGGTCTTCGGCGGAGCGGTGGACCGGGAAGCAGTGCACGTCTTTCGCGAGACGCTCAGCAGTCTCACCACCCGCGATCGACTTTCGATCATCAACGCCTATCGCTTTGCGGACCTGGTGGAAGATTTGCGCGCCGACTTGTTGGAAGTCGCCGAAGCGGTGGTCAGCGCCAAGGCGATCCTTCGCGGCTGCCCCCCGTGGTTGATCGACCAAGGGGAATCGGGGACGGACGGCGGCGCCGACCCGACGTCGCCGGGCGATGCGGCGATCACCGGTCAGGACCTCCGCCCGCAATTACAGGCGGAACGGTTGTCGGCGGTCGGGCAATTGGCGGCGGGGATCGTCCACGAGCTGGGGAATCCGCTCGCGATCATCAGCTCGAGCCTTCAATTTCTGCAGCAACGGTTCGTGGAGACGAACGATCCCGCGGGCGAGTTCGTGCTGCTCGCCCTGAAGAACGTCGAACGCATGCAGGGCTATTTGCAAAGCGCGCTTGGTTTCGCGCGCGCCAAAGAGCTGCACTTCGAACAGACCGACCTGCGGGAAAACATCGCCGAGGTGCTTCGTTTCACCGCCTGGGAATGCGGTCAGCGTGAAGTGATTGTTGAAGTTAACTTCGATCCGACGCTGCCGAAAATATCGGGCGATCCTTCGGGCATCAAACAGGTGCTCCTGAACGCGGTCATCAACGCGCTCGACGCCATGGCGGACCGCGGCGGTCTGCTGCAGGTGCGCACCCGGCGGGTGAGCGCGGGAGGCCTGGCCGTGGTGGACATTTCGAATAATGGTCCCTTGATTGCGCCCCAGGTTCTACGCCGCCTTTTTCAACCGTTTTTCACCACCAAAAAGATGGGGACCGGTCTTGGGCTTTACCTTTCGCGGACCATCGCCATCGAGCACGGCGGCGATATCGGGATCACGAATCTGTCCAACGGAGTTCGATTCACGCTGACTTTGCCGCTGGGTCAATCGGAAAGAAACGGAAATGGCCGAGATACTGATCGTTGACGACGAGCCTGAGCTGGGGCGCCTGCTGGGCCTGCTTTTTCGGGAACAAGGGCATTGTCCGCGATACGTCTCATCGGGAGAAGCTGCGCTCAAGGCCGCGGCTGAACAAAATCCCGATCTCATCCTGCTGGATCTTCATCTGAATGGAATGAACGGGATGGAGACGCTCCGCCGGCTGAAATCAAAAGCCCCCGGCGCGCCCATCGTCATCATGACCGCGTGCGGCGACGTCTCGGTGGCGGTCGACGCCATGAAGTCAGGCGCCGTCGACTTCATCACGAAACCATTTAACAACCTGGCGTTTCTTTCCACCGTCAACACCCACCTGGCCGCCGGGAGCGCGGCCGGCAAGGTGTCGCCGAAGCTCGTCGGTGAAAGTCCGGCGTTTCGCAAGGCCTTGGAATTGGCTTTCAAGTTCGCCGCACCCGACATCAACGTTCTTTTGCTGGGGGAAACCGGCACGGGCAAAGAACTTTTCGCCCATACGATTCACACCATGAGCAAGCGCAGCAACGGCCCCTTCGTCGCCCTGGACTGTTCGATGCTTTCCGAACATCTTGTCGAAAGCGAACTCTTCGGCCACGTAAAAGGTTCGTTTACCGGCGCCGATTCGCCGCACATCGGACGTTTGGAGCTGGCCCAAGGTGGAACACTGTTTCTGGACGAAATCGGGAATCTGCCGCCGTCGCTTCAGACGAAGTTGCTGAGAGTTATTCAGGAACGGTGCATGATGCCGGTCGGCGGCCGTCGGACGATTCGGTTGGATGTGCGGGTGATCTCGGCGACCAACGCCGACCTCACCAGCGCGGTTCGCACCGGGGATTTTCGCAAGGATCTTTTCTACCGGCTCCAGGAAGTGGCCATCCAACTGCCGTCCCTGCGCGAGCGGAGCGAAGACATCCATCTCCTCGCCGAGCTATTCGTTTCGCTTTACGCCAAGCAGTTCGGCAAGCCGGTCCGCGGCATCTCCAGCGAAGCCCAGGAAGTCTTGGACCACTACGCCTGGCCCGGAAATATCCGCGAACTCGAAAGCGCAATCAAATCGGCCGTCGTGCTGGCGGAGAAGCAGGTGCTCCCGGAGAACTTGCCGCTTGACGTCCGCGCCCCGACCGCGGTCGCGTTGAACGTACAAACGATATCGTCCGAGAATGAAAGACGAGCGGGAATGTGCCTGGACATCGAGCTTGAACTCGGCGCGGCGAAAGTTGATTTGAAGGCGATCACGGCGAAAGCGGCCGAACAGGCGGAGTGCCTGGTGCTCACCGAGCTGCTCAATCGTGGCTGTACGAAAGGCGCCCGCCTGGCGAAAATGGTCGGTGTGGATCCCAAGACGCTGCGAACGAAACTCCGCAAGTACGGTCTGGAGCCGCACGACGCCCAACGATTGCAAAAAGAAATGTAACTGGAACCAGGGCCCGCGATCGCGTTGAGGATCGTGGTGTTCCTCCCGCGCCTTCGTTTTTCCCTCGGAAGAGTCAGGAGAACTACCGACACAACGAGGACGATGAGATGAAGCAGGCGGTCAACAGCCTTTTTCCCGATCTCGACAAAGCGCTCGACGAGCAGAAAAGTGGTCAACCGAAATTTCCTGCAAACCGAAAAGGGCAGGGTTCCGTTTGCGGGGAAACAATCCGATCAAATTGTGGCTATTACATGACGAGACTGCGAGACGCAGAAACAAAGATAAGGAATTACGGCTTAGTCGCCGGCAGAAGCGATTCTTTATTCTTTCGCCGCCGCGGCAAGAAAACTCCGCCCGGCGTCTTCCGCCGGTCTGGCCCCGCCGTTCTCCACGTAGATGTTGTGCCAAATCTGGTAGTGCATCAGGTTCCACAACGGGCGGGCATAGTACAGCCTTCCCGCGCGATAGCGATCGATCATTTGGCTCACCCGATCAGGACGGAAGATGCCCTGATCGCGCAGCCGCTTTTCGGCCAGCAGCTCTCGCATTCCCGGGCGCAAGACGTCGAGCCACTGGTGAATCGGCACGAAGAAATTCTCTTTCGAGCCGCGCGTCACCTGGGGCGGCAAAAACGGCGCGAGCGCCGCGCGCAGCACGCGCTTGTTTTTCGTCAGGCCCAGGTGATCCGCGAGCGGAATGCACAGGGCATACTCCACCAGCCGATAGTCGAGATACGGCACGCGGCATTCAAGCCCGTGCGCCATCGTCATGGCGTCACCTTTGAGTAACAGGTCGGTCGGCAATCGATTGGCGAGTTCGAACCGCAGCATGTCGCCGATCGCGCCGGGCCCTGGTTCCCGCGTAAACCACGGCGCCATCAAATCCGTGGCCAAATGATCGATCCCGAGGGCGTGCGCATGTTCGGGAAGCAGCAAATCCGCCGTCTCGTCGGGCATCAGCACGGCTTGCACGGCGAGGTAGGCGCGTCGGGGAGATGGGAGACTGGACAGCATTTGCCGCAGCCGGTCGATGCCTTCGGGCGCGATAATCGAGTAGTACTTGAAAAAGAGATTGCCCCAGCGCGGCGGAACGCGGCGAAGCAGCGCCGGCAGCAGTCTCAACAGCGCCGCCGGCGCCACACGCGCGGCCGCCCACGCCCAACGCAAAATCGTGGCGCGTTCGTAGCCGACGAAGATCTCGTCGGCGCCTTCGCCCGAGAAGACCGACTTGACGTGCTCGCGCGCCTGCTTCGCCAGTAGATACATCGGCAGCGAAGCCGGGTCGGCGCACAGCTCGTCGAATTGCCAGGCGACCCGTGGCCACAGCGCGGCCGCTTCCAGGCCCACCGGAACCGCGTGGTGCGTGTTACCGAACCGACGAGACAGCGCCGCGATGTTTCGCCCGGCTTTCAGCCCCGGCATTTCGGCGGTAAACGTATGCAGCGGGCCGGTGAAGCGGGCCATCATGGCCAGCAGTCCCGACGAGTCCAAGCCGCCGGACAGAAACAACCCGGTTGGAAAATCGGAACGCAGCCGCAAACGCACGGCATCCGCGAGCAAATCGCGAAGCTCGGCGAGATCGGCGGTCCGAGCCGGGGCTTCGGGCGAGGGCGGTGACCACCAGGCCGACAGGCGCAGGCGGCCGGCCTGCCACCAGCCTTGGCCCCCCGGCGGAAGCTTGAACACGCCGCGGAAGATCGTCTCGGCCAGATCGTTGTGGCGGAACTGGAGGAAGTACGCCAACGCCGCGAGGTTCGGCTCGCTCCGCGGCAGATCCATCGGCAACAGCGCCTTGATTTCCGAGGCGAAGAAGAAACGCCCCTGGTTCACGGCATAGTAAAACGGCTTGACGCCGAGCCGATCGCGCGCGAAAAACAGCCGCCGTTCCCGTTCATCCCAGATGGCGAAGGCGAACATGCCGCGGAGGTGCTGGAGGCAGTCGGCGCCCTTCTGCTCGTAAAGGTGGAGGATGACTTCCGTGTCGGAGTCGGTGCGGAACTGGTGCCCCTGCGCGACGAGCGCCGGGCGAAGCTCCTGGAAATTGTAAATCTCGCCGTTGAAGACGATCCAGACG
>PMZC01000073.1 GCA_003170555.1 Deltaproteobacteria bacterium | reverse complement strand
CGTTACCGCTATTGCGTCGCGCAATATCCCTGCGGGAACGCGGCGTGCCACAGCGACGATTCGCCGAGATACGACACGTGCACGCGGCCGGCGCTGTCCAGGGCCGCGCTGTTCCACAGCCCCATGCCGTGAATCTTGTCGACCGCCGCCGTCTTCCATTCGCCGGTGATGTTCGCGGCGTAACGCAGTTGCTGCGTGGCTTCGTCGAAATAGGCGAAGTGCGCATGGAACTGCAGATCGACGGCCACCGACACGAAGCGCTGCACCTGGCTGACCGCATCCGGTTGCTGGAAGGTCCACGGGCCGGCGACGTTGGTGGCGTAGAGCAACAGGTGGTGGTTGCTCGTGGGTTCGGTGACGACGAACGCGATGTGCACGCTGCCGCGCGTGTCCACCGCGAGCGACGACACCGGGCCGTACGTCGCCAGCGGGCTGACCACTGCGACGCTCTTCCACGCGCCCTCGCAGTTGGTCGCGTACTTCAGCAGCTTCTCGCCGCCGTTGTAATACACCACGTGCACTTTGCCGCGCACGTCGACGGCCAGCGAGACGTTGCCGCTCGCCCAATCGAGCGTTTCGACCGGCTCGGTCTTCCAATCGTCGCCGGTCGCGACGCCGTGCCGCAGCGTTTTCTGCGCGTCGTCGGAAACGTAGGCGACGTGCGGCTTGCCCAGCCCGTCGATGGTCAGCGCCGGCGCGACGTCGGCGAGGTTGGTGTCGATGGTCGTGTTCATCCACGAGCCGCTTTCGTCGGTCGTGTAGATCAGCGTCTTTTGCTGCGGATCGAGATACACCGCGTGCACGTGGCCGAGGCCGTCCGTGGCCACCGCGGGGTGCACGCCCAGCGGCGCGAGGCGGCGCGGCTCCGCGACGTGGCCCGGCCGGCAAGTGTAGAGCATGACCTCGTGGCCCTTGACCGCCGCGATGAACACGTCGCCGCCCTGCCCCAGCGCGATCGACGTGTTGTCGTAGCTCGGGATGCCGTCGTCCACGCGTTCGATGACCGGGCCGCCCTCGTCGCCGGCCGACAACGCCGCCAGCAGCAACAGCAGTATGACGATGTGCAAGGTTTTTACGCGCATGATCAGCCTTCCCGAACGTCGTAAGACTTCTGATAAACGCGTACGATGTTTCTGTCAATTGCGAGGCTTGGCAAGACCAAAGTGTAGCGCACCGGAGAAACCCAGGTTTTTCTTGACTTGCGCCGCGACGGGCTGCCAAGATGCGGCTGCGTCGCGCTGTTGCGGCACGGGAATTCCATGAGCACCGTTTTTCTCATCCGCCACGGACAGGCTTCTTACCAGGGCGCGCCGCTCGGCCGGCTGACCGAACTCGGGCGGCGGCAGGCGCGCGCACTGGGCGAATATCTCGCGAAATCCGACAAGCGTTTCGACGCGTGCTACTGCGGCGCGCTGCCGCGCCAGACCGAAACGGCGCAGATCGTCAGCGCGTGTTTGGGCGAAGCGAGCGGCGGTCCGTTGCGCACCGTGCCCGAGCTCGACGAGCACGACACGCCCGGCATCATTAAGGCGTACGTGCCCGAACTCGCCACGTTCGATCCGTCCGCCGACAGCGCGCAGGCGGTCTCGCCCGCCGACCGTCAGGCCTTCCAGCAGCTTTTCGAAAAGGCGTTGTATCAGTGGGTCGCCGGCGCGCGTCCCGCGGCCGAAATCGAAATGTGGGATGAATTCCGCGACCGCGTGCGCTGCGGCTTNNAATCCCAGGTCGCCGGCGAGCTGCCGCCGAAAGCGAAGGCGCTGGTGGTCACCTCGGGCGGGCCGATCTCGATGGCCATGCAATGGGCGCTCGGCCTCGACGGCGAAACCGCGATGCGCCTCGAATGGCGCGTGCGCAATACCTCGGTGTCGTTGTTCAAGATCAACAGCGAACGCGCGGAGCTGTTGTCGTTCAATTCGACGGCGCACCTCGAAGCGCCCAACGGCGAGGCGCTGCTGTCGTACCTGTGACGCCGCGCAAAGGACGAACCATGGACTTCTCAATTTCCGACAAGATGCAAACCATCCTGCAATTGGTGAACGAGTTCGTCGACAAGGAGCTGATTCCGCTCGAGCCCGAATTCGTCACCCACGATTTCCGCGAGATGCTGCCGGTGCTCGCCGAGAAGCGCGCGCTGGTCAAGCGCATGGAACTGTGGGCGCCGAATCAACCGCGCGAGTACGGCGGCATGGGGCTCGATCTGGTCGAGCACGGGCTGATGTCCGAAGCGCTGGGCCGCTCGCCGCTGGGGCACTACGTCTTCGGCTGCCAGGCGCCCGACGCGGGCAACATGGAAATCCTGCATCTCTTCGGCAGCGCGGAGCAGAAAGAGCGGTGGTTGAAGCCGCTGGTCGCCGGCGAGATTCGCAGTTGCTTCGCGATGACCGAAATCGACATGCCGGGCTCGAACCCGGTGATGCTGGAAAGCACGGCGGTCGAGGACGGCGACGACTACGTGATCAACGGCCGCAAGTGGTACACCACCGCCGCCGACGGCAGCGCCTTCGCGATCGTCATGGCGATCACCCACCCCGACGCGCCGCCGTATCTGCGCGCGAGCATGATCATCGTGCCCACCGGGACGCCGGGCTACGAGTTGGTGCGCAACATCCCGGTGATGGGCCACCCGGGCAGCGATTACTTCAGCCACGGCGAGGTGCGCTTTCAGAATTGCCGCGTGCCGAAAACGAATCTGCTGGGCGGCGCCGGCTTCGGTTTCGCCATCGCGCAGGAGCGGCTCGGCCCCGGGCGCATCCACCATTGCATGAGATGGCTGGGCATCTGCAAACGCGCGTTCGATCTGCTCTGCAAGCGCGCCAACGAGCGCGTGATCTCGCCCGACGGCCGCACGCTCGCTTCGCGCCAAATCATCCAGACCTGGATCGCGGAATCGGCGGCGGAAATTCAGGCGGCGCGGCTGATGACGCTGCACGCGGCGTGGAAGATCGAGCAGGTCGGCGCGAAGGAAGCGCGCGACGACATCGCGCTGATCAAGTTCACGGTCGCCAACGCGATGCAGCGCGTGGTCGACCGCGCGCTGCAGGTGCACGGCGGCCTGGGCATGACCGACGACACCATCCTCGCGTTTCTCTACCGCCACGAACGCGCGGCGCGCATCTACGACGGCGCGGACGAAGTGCACAAGGTGTCGTTCGGCAAACGCATGGCGCGGCGCTACGAAGGCAAGCGCGTCAGATAAGGTTCGTCGGACCTCCCCCGCAAGACGGGGCGAAACGGAGGGGGGTTGATATGATGTGCCATAGTTTTGAACCGCCAGGTTCAAAGCTGTGCTGAATTAACATAAGCACAGCCTCGACCTTGCGGCCGAGACTATGGCACACGAAACGAACGGCGCTCGCCCCAGCCCTCCCCCCACAAGACCGGGGGGAGATGGAGGGGGGTCAGTAAGGAGGCCAACGATGGCGGGCGATTTTCTCGACAAGGCCAAGCCGGTTCGCGAGGGCGAGAGCCTCGACTGGGCGAAGGTCGAGCAATTTCTCAAGGATTCCATTCCCGGGCTGCGCGGCGAACTGAGCGTGCAGCAATTCCCCAGCGGCTTTTCCAACCTGACGTATCTGATCGCCGTCGGCGAAACCGAACTGGTGCTTCGTCGGCCGCCCTTCGGCACCAAGGCCAAAACGGCGCACGACATGGCGCGCGAATATCGTATTTTGAAAACGCTGAAGCCGGTGTTCCGTTATTGCCCCGAGCCTTTGGCGTATGGCGACGACCCGGCGATCATGGACGTGCCGTTCTATGTGATGGAGCGTCTGCGCGGCATCATCCTGCGCGCCAACCCGCCAAAGGGTTTGGTCCTGTCGGTCGATCAATCGCGCACGCTGTGCGAGAAGATGGTCGACGTCTGGTGCGAGCTGCATCGCATCGACTACCGGGCCATCGGTCTGGCCGACTTCGGCAAACCCGAGGGCTACGTGCGGCGGCAGGTCGAAGGCTGGAGCGAACGCTACCGCCGCGCCCGCACGCCCGACGCGCCCGACTTCGAACTCGTCATGCGCTGGCTGGCCGACCGCCAACCGCCCGACAGCGCGCACGCGGCGATCATTCACAACGACTACAAGTTCGACAACCTGGTGCTCGATGCGAGCGACCCGACGCGCATCATCGGCGTGCTCGATTGGGAGATGTCCACCCTCGGCGATCCGCTGATGGATCTCGGCGGCGGGTTGGCGTACTGGATCAATCCCGACGATCCGGAGGCGATGCAGATGATTCGCCAGCTCTCCACCAACCTGCCGGGGATGTTCACCCGCGAGCAGGTCGTGGCGTGCTACGCCGAAAAGATGGGGCGACCGGTCGAGCGTTTCGACTTCTATTACTGCTTCGGCCTGTTTCGTCTCGCGGTCATCGCGCAACAGATTTACTACCGCTTTTTCCACGGCCAAACGAAAGACCCGCGTTTCCAGATGCTCGTCTATGCCGTGCAGGTGCTCGAGCAGACCGCGCGGGCGCTGGTGGAGAAAAGCGGCTGAAGCAATTCACGTTTCCCCGGACGCATCGAGTTCTGGTAGGGCTACCGATTCACCAGGACTGGTCGCAATTGACGGAGTTTCTCTCCGGCGAGCCGCAGGCCGGCGCAGCGGCCGAGGGTTTGTCTTCGCCGATTATTAGCTTCTTTCGGGGCGGAAATCGCGCGTGTCGATACAGGCGTCGTACGTCGCCTTGTCTATATGAATCCAATCGGCTTTGTTGATCCCTCGGCTTTTTTTCGCGACGGGGCTTACTGGGAACGCGCTTGCGATCTTGACCCAGCGTTTTTGCTCCCTCGCGAAAAGGCGGACCTCGTCTGCAACCTCGCTCAAATCCTGATCCTGGCTAAAAACAACGACTACTTCACATTCCCGTAAGCGCATAGCGCGAACTACATCGAGCGCAATCCGAACGTCAATTCCTTTTTCCTGTCCAACGCGCAGTGTCTGCTGGGAGCCGTCGGGAAGGGTTATCGTTTTCATCTGATAGCGCAACGAGCGCGAGAACACCTTGACCCCCTGGTGATTCATCGCCGGCAGCTTGGCGGCCCAAAATTGATGCCAGAACGGGTTGTCGGTAAGATCCGGAACGCCCGTGTAGAACTGCACCCGCTCGCAACTCCATCCCTGTCGCTTACAAATGGCTTGAGCTAGACTAAGCACATCGTAGTTAGGGTAGTTGTAGCCGAAAGCTTTTTTGACCGCGTGGAATAGGTTCTGGCCATCGACAAAAACGATGGCTCGCAGCTTATTGCTATCCGTCATATTTTTAGACCCATAAAAGAATAACCCCACTGGGGGCGATAACGCCGTAGTCCAGCGGGGAAGAAGTGTTTATAGTCTAGCAAGCCGGCAGCGATAGTCAAGTGCGTTTTGAACACATGCCACTGGCGAGCCGACGGCCCGCGCAGCGGCCGGGGGGCTATAATCGTTGACCCTGATACAATTCGCCAGCTTTTTATAGAAATTCCGCGGCCATTCTGGCTGACTCTTGTCGTCGCGCGCCGGTGACGCCCTATCCCCCGTTCAAGCACTGACAAGCTCCGCTCTGCTCCGCGTGTCAGTGGCACACCTATCGGCAAACGCCGCCCCTCGGAAAAAAGACCAATTTTCCTGTTGACAGCACTCCAATAGGAGTGTAATGTGAGTGCGATTGGTGGTAATGGCTCATTTTTGAGTGCAATAAGACAAGGGATCGGGGAAGGAGATTTTTCGATGACGGGCAAGAAATTCGCTGGAAACTTCATACGTTACGCATTGATCGTTGTTTTGGCGGTAGTCATCATCATGTCGCTCGTCATCTTGGGCTGCCAGAAACAAGCGGGTACAGGTTCGAATCAGCCGGGCGGAAATGAACCGGCGGGCAAGATTCGCGTCTCCGGCGCGTGGGCGTTGTATCCGATGATGGTCAAATGGGCGGATGAATATCAGAAGCTGCATCCCAATGTTCGCATCGACGTGTCGGCGGGCGGCGCCGGCAAGGGCGCGGCGGATGCGCTGGCCGGGCTGGTCGAGATCGGCATGATCTCCCGCAACATCAAGCCCGAGGAAGAAACGCAGGGCGCGTTCTACGTGCCGGTGGTCAAAGACGCGGTGTTCCCGGTGATCGCCGCGACGAACCCGGCGATCGAGGAGCTGAAGAAACACGGCATCAAGAAGCAGGCGCTGATCGACCTTTTCATCAACGCCAAGCCCCTGACCTGGGGTGAAATCGCCGGCGCGAAGGTGAAGGAAAAGGTCCAGGTGTACACGCGGTCCGATTCGTGCGGCGCGGCGGAAACCTGGGCGCAGTATCTGGGCAAGAAGAAGCAGGAAGAGCTGAAGGGCACGGGCGTGTACGGCGATCCGGGCGTCGCCGAGGCCGTGCGGCGCGATCCGCTGGGCATCGGCTACAACAATCTGAATTATGCGTACGACGCCCGCAACGGCAACCCGGTGGACGGCCTGTTCATTATTCCGATCGACGTCAACGAAAACGGCCAGGTCGATCCGGAGGAAATGCTGACCACCAAGGCCGACGCGATCAAGGCGGTGCAGACCGGCAAATACCCGTCGCCGCCGGCGCGCGATCTGTTCCTGATGACCAAGACTTCGTTCAACGGCCTGGCGAAGGAATTCGTGCACTGGATTCTCACGGACGGCCAGAAATTTCTCGGCGAGGTCGGTTACATTCAACTGGCTCCCGAGCAACTGACTGAGGCTTTGAAAAAACTGGGGTACTGACCCCGGCGGGATATATTCCCGGTACTAGCCATCAACAAGTTTCTGCCCGGGGGCTGCTTGGCGCACCAACCCCCGGGCAAATTATTACCGGGAACTTTGCTCGACGACGCGCCCACGGAAAGCACGAAGTCATGCGCTGGCGCTACCTGAAAGATCGCGGCAACACCGCCGGCATGAAAGCGGCGCTGATCTTCGCCAATTCGCTGTTCTTCCTGATGCTGATCGGCCTCTACTATAAATCGCGGCCGATCCTCGCCCTGAAGTCGCTGTCGCACCTGCTCGGCTCGTCGGTCTGGCTGCCGACGCAAGGTCAGTTCGGTTTCTATCCGTTCATCGTCGGCACGGTCGAGGTGACGCTGATCGCGATGATCCTCGCGGTTCCGACCTGCCTGCTGGCCGCGGTGTGGCTGGCCGAATATTCCAGCCGCCGGTTCCGCGAGGCATTGCGCGTGGTCATCGACCTGATGGCCGGCATCCCCTCGGTCATCTACGGCCTGTTCGGCGTGATCGTGATCGTGCCGCTCGTCCGCGACGTCGGCCGCGCGCTCGGCCGTCAAACGACCGGTTACACGCTGCTCGCCGGCGGCGTGATCCTCGCGGTGATGGTGGCGCCGATCATCATTTCCGTGTCGGTCGAGGTGCTGCGCGCCGTGCCGATGGAAGCGCGCGAAACCTCGCTCGCGCTGGGCATCACGAAATGGGCCGCCGTGCGCCACGTGCTGTTCAAGAGCGCGCGACACGGCTTGCTGTCCGCCGTCGTGCTCGGGTTCGCCCGCGCGTTCGGCGAGACCATCGCCGTGCTGATGGTGGTGGGCAACGTGGCGCGCGTCCCGCATTCGCTGTTCGACCCGGCGTATCCCCTGCCCGCGCTGATCGCCAACAACTACGGCGAGATGATGTCGATTCCGCTTTACGATTCCGCGCTGATGCTGGCCGCGCTGATTCTGCTGGTCGTCGTCGGCGTGTTCCACATGGTCGCGCACTTGGCGCTGTACCGAATGGAAAAGGGGTCGTGATGATTGACGGCAAGCACTGGCAAGCTCCGCGATGCGCTTCGCGTGCCAGTGCCACCCAGGCTCACGGCCAGCACTGGCAAGCTCCGCGAGGCGCTCCGCGCGCCAGCGCCACCCGTCCCTCAGGCCGCGAGGATATAAACCGATGCGCCTGACGATGAAATGGCGGCGGCGCGAAGAGGCGATGATGAAGGCGCTCATGGTCGCCTCGCTCGCGGTCATTCTGCTGTTTCTGGCCGGCATCATTTTCGTCATCGTCTCGCGCGGCGCACGCGCGCTGAGCTGGTCGATGATCGTGCAAACGCCGAAGGGCGGCTACTACCTGGGCGGGGGCGGCGGCATCGCCAACGCGATCGTCGGTTCGCTGTACCTGACCCTCGGCGCCTCGATCATTTCGGTGCTGCTCAGCCTGCCCATCGCCTTCGCGCTGCAACGCGAATACGTACCGCGGGCGGTCGCCAATCTGACGCGGCTCGCGCTCGATGTGCTGTGGGGTACGCCCTCGATCGTCTACGGCGCGTTCGGCTTCGTGGTGATGGTCTACCTCGGTCTGCGCGCCTCGCTGCTGGGCGGGATCATCGCGCTGTCGCTGCTGATGCTGCCGATCATGACGCGCGCGATGGAGGAAGTGATCCGCATGATCCCCTTGCAGCTCAAGGAGATCGCCTATTCGCTGGGCGCGACGCGCATCGAGACCACGCTGCACGTCGTGCTGCGCCAGGCGCTGCCCGGCATCGTCACCGCGGCGATGCTCGCCTTCGGGCGCGGCATCGGCGACGCGGCGTCGATTTTGTTCACCGCCGGCTACACCGATTACATCCCGCATTCGCTGCTCGACCCCGCGGCCTCGCTGCCGCTGGCGGTGTTTTTCCAGATCGGCACGCCGATCAAGGAAGTGCAGGACCGCGCGTACGCCTCGGCGCTCATTTTGCTGATCGTCATTTTGGTGGTAAACCTCTTCTCGCGCTTCATGAGCCTGCGCTTCTCGCGGCACAACGTAAGGTAGGAACGACCGATGCCCCATATCAGCGTGCGTCACCTGAGCCTGAGCTACGGCAGCGACCGGGCGTTGAAGGACATCACGGTCGATATCCCCGACGGGCAGATCACCGCGATCATCGGGCCGTCGGGCTGCGGCAAGACCACGCTGCTCAAGAGCCTCAACCGGCTGACCGATCTGAACGAGGAAGTGCGCGCGACGGGCGAAGTGCTGATCGACGGCGCGAACATCTACGCCCCCGGCGCCGACGTGCTCGAACTGCGCAAGAAGCTCGGCTACCTGTCGCAGCGGCCGTTCCCGCTGCCGATGTCGATCTACGACAACATCACCTTCGGGCCGTGGATCCACGGCATGAAGCGCCTGCACAATCTGCCGCGCCTCGGCGAGTTCATCCGCCAGCACGAATCGCCCGGGTTCGATATCGAGGCCGCGATCAAGGCCGCCGAAGGCCGGCGCCACGGCGCGCGCGATCTGCTCGTCGAGTTCTACCTGCGGCTGGCGGCGTTGTGGGACGAGGTGAAGGACCGGCTNNCGACGAGCCGACCTCCGCGCTCGATCCGAACTCGTCGCGCCTCATCGAAAACCAATTCAAATCGCTGAAGCGCAACTACTCGATCATCGTGGTCACGCACATCCTGCGCCAGGCCCGCCGCATCGCCGACTACGTAATCTTCCTCTACCTCGGCGAACTCGTCGAGCACGGCCCCGCCGCCGAATTCTTCGCCAACCCGCAAAACCCGCGCACCAAGGCGTATCTGTCGGGAGAGATTAGTTAGGGATTGGGGATTCGGGATTCGTAGGGGCAGGTCTCAGACCTGCCCACGGCGA
>PMZC01000175.1 GCA_003170555.1 Deltaproteobacteria bacterium | reverse complement strand
GGTCATCGAGCAGTTGATCCTCAGCCCGCGATTCGTCATCGTCAACGAAGGCCAACGGTGCAACTTCGACATCTTTGATTTTGCCTGCGACATCCAAGAACAGGCCCACTGCGGCGTCGCCTTCGTCGGTCATTCGCTGATGATGGAACGCATTCGCAGCGAGGAACGCAAGGACTCCGAGACCTACGACCGCGTTTACTCCCGCTGCGATGAAACGCTCGTCGAGCGCGAAACGAACAAACTGAAAGTGACTCCCGAACTCGTCGGGCAGCTCGTCCGGCAAATCCTGCCCGACGCTACCGATCGCGCGTTGGAGATGTTCGCCTGCGCGCGCCTGTTTCCGCGCATCCGCGACATCGCGCTGACCGCCGAGAAGGCCAACACGATGCGCCGCTTGTCGCACCGCAAAGGGCCGATGAACGAAGAACAGATTTTCAAAGCCCTCTGCGCGCGGCGTCCGTTGACCACGCAGGCCGAGGTCGAGATCGCGACGCGCGAGGAAGCGCGGAAAAGAGGACAGCAATGAACCAACCGACCATCACCGACAACGCCGCGCAGCCCGTCGCCACCGGCGCGCCCGTGCGCTCGCTGTCATCCGACCCGAAGGAATGGACCGGCGACGATGTGAACGAGGCGCTGCGCCGGATCGAAGAGTTGCAACTTGAAAACGTCGCCGCCGCGGCTCTGGCCTCGGCGCAAATGGCGAAAATCAAAACGGCGTTTGAAGCCGAACAGGCCGAGCGCAAAGCGGCCCTCGGATTGTACGAGAAGCTGCTTACCGCCGCCTGCAAACGGCTGCGCAAGGACTGGACCGGCAAGAGCGCGACGTTCCCCTGGGGCACGGTGCGTTTCTACTACCCCGCCGGCAAATTGAAGATCGAGAAGGGCCTCGATGACGTGTTCGTCATCAAGACGCTGCGCAACCTCGGACACGCCGATGCGATCGACGTCAAGGAATCCGTGCGCTGGGAAGTGCTCGAAACCAAACCGGCCGACGTGCTGCGCGCCTGCAGCGTGAGTTGGACGTCGCCCGGCGAACGCTTCGCCTACAAAACCAAGCTCGAAATCGACGCCGAAAAAAACAACGCCGCCACCGCGGCCGCGAAGTAGGGGAGGAATACATGAACCCGACGGAAAGTAGTTGCGGCGGATGCCTGCTGTGGTTCATCGCGTTCGCCCTGCTCGTTTTGCTGATGAAGACCTGTTGAAACCGTAGGGGCGTATTGCATACGCCCTTTTCCGGGCGGGTCACAGACCCGCCCCTACGAAGGAGGCTCAATGAAAAGAACCCAGAAGGAAATCGACGACATGATGAATGCCGCCACGGCGGCCTGGGACAAAAACGCTTCGCCGTTTAACGAGGGCGTGATGGCCGCGTTCGCCTGGCTCAACGGCGACGACGACATCCTCTCGTTCGAGGATGAGGACGACGGCGACGACGCCTAGCGGCCCTTCACGGTGCCCCGCGCTCGGCGCGGGACGCCGTGAGCGACCGAAACGCGCGGCAGAAAGGAGGATCTCGATGATGCGATTCATTACAAAGCAAAAAAACCACATCGAGCATTACGACCCCACCCATTCCGCCGCGCAGAAATTGTCCGACCGTCCGGCGATCAACCAAGGTCAAACGAGCCTCCGCCGGGCGGTCAACGAGGAAGGCGGCGAATAGTCCAATGACCGCGAGCGAGCAAGCCGAGCTGTTCCGTATCGACGACGGCGCCATTGCGCGCGTCGCCGGCGTCTTGCGACGTCACAACGGAAAGCCATTTGCGATCTCGCGGCCAGCGCTCTGCAGGGAAACCGGCCTCGCCGACAGGACAGTGCGCCGCACCGTCGCCTTCCTCGTGTTCGAACGCGGGATGCCCATCGTCGACAGCGACGACGGCGGCTACTACCTCGCCGTGACCAAGCGCGAACTGGCGTCCGGCGCGAAACATCTGACCGACAAAATCAAGGCCCTGGCCCTGCGCCTGCGCCGCCTCGTCGGCAGCGATGAGGCCGCGCGGCTGTTGGGACAACTGGAATTACCGATCACCCCTCAACCCCCGACCCCTTCTCCCACCCAGGAGAGAAGGGGAGCCGGGCAGCCGCTTCCCCTCTCCGCGTCGGAGAGGGGCCAGGGGTGAGGTCAGAGGAGATCCCGTCATGACCGAATTCGACCGCTGGCTAAACCAACTCACGCGCAATCGCGAGCCGCACGTGAGTTGCCAACAGTGCTCCTTCCATGAACGGCTGATCGTCGCGCGTCCGGACGTCGCCTGCGGCGAATTCGAGCGGCCGGCGACGACGAAAAAAGCGGACCTGCTCGACCTGCTGAAGGTCAAGGGCTGGACCGTCCGCGCCGGATTCGGCGGAAGCCTGATCGTGCTCTGCCCAGACTGCGGAGGTCGTCCATGATCGCTCTCGGTCCATATATGTTCGCGCAATGCACCAACGTGGAACATCGGGCGGCAAAGACCTACGTCATCGAGATTGCTTCCGCCAGTTCTAAAGAACTGCTCGGCACGATCAGATGGTACGGACCGTGGCGGCAGTATTGCTTTTACCCGATCAATTCGCTTTTCAACCACGGCTGTCTCGACGTCATCGCGCGCTACCTGAAATACCTCAATTCGCGGTTGCCGTGGGATTTGTTTGATGCGGACAAAGCCGCCGGAAGCCGCTGATGGCCTGCAAATGCGCCGTCGAAACGTACTCCCGCGCGGTCGGCTACTACCGCCCCGTGCAGCAGTGGAACAAAGGCAAGGTCGCCGAGTTTCACAACCGCCTGATGTTCAAAGTCGTCGGCGC
>PMZC01000294.1 GCA_003170555.1 Deltaproteobacteria bacterium | reverse complement strand
TGGCCGCGCTGCTGCGGCTGCTGTATTTGTACCAGGACCATCCGACGCTGCCCGACGCGATCAAGTTGGAGATCGAACAGACCGTGATCGCGTTCAAGTATTGGGGTGACGAGCCGGGGCCGGACGATCTGTGCTGGTGGTCGGAGAACCATCAGATTCTCTACCATAGCGCCGAGTTGCTCGCCGGCCAGCTTTTCCCCGACCAGGTGTTCACCAACACGGGCATGACCGGCGCGCAGCACGTCGCGCACGCCGTACCGCAGACGCTGCGCTGGCTCAACTTCCGCGGCCGCTTCGGCTTCTCCGAGTGGCACTCGAACGTCTACTTCAATGAAGACATGCCCGCGCTGCTGAACCTCGTGGACTTCGCCGAGGACCAGGAAATCCGCACCAAGGCGGCGATGGCGCTCGACGAAATGAACTTCGATTTCGCCAACAACTATTTTCACGGGCTCTACGCCACCGCGCACGGCCGCACGTATCCGGACCATTTACTGAATGGTCTGTCCGACTCGACGACGGAGGGGGCGTGGATCATGCTCGGCCTCGGCGACCACGGCTCGCCGGGCAGTTTCACCGGCACGGCCCTCGCGACCAGCAGGAACTACTGGCCGCCGGTGATCCTGGAAGACATCGCCGCTGACGCCCTCGTCGATCACGAAGCGCGCGAACGCGACAGCATCAACATCGACGACGGCCCGACCTACGGCCTGGGCTATACCGACCACGACGACGTGATTTTCTGGTGGGGCATGACCGGCTACGTGGCGAGCAAGGTCATCGCCGGCACGTTCCAAACCGTGGAAGACTACAACATGTGGGACGGCTATCTCTGGAGCAGCCTCAAGTTTCTGCGCCCGCTGGTGGGCAGTCCGCTGCTGCCGCTCGTGTCGGGCATGTTCGACGAACTGTCGCGCGGGCCGGCGCTCGAATCGATGAGCACGTACACCTATCGCACGGCGTACTACCAGCTTTCCGGCGCGCAGGATTACCACCCCGGCCTGTGGACCGCGCAGCAGCATTTCTGGGAGGCGGTGCTCGACCGCGACGCCTACGTGTTCACGACCTATCCCGGCGGGCTCGACAGCGAGGATATGGCCGGGCCGTGGACAGGCGGCTGGTCGCCGCGCGCGACGTTCAACCAGAACGTCGGCATTATCCAGTACGACCGCCAGACGATTCCGCTGCTCGAAGGTCTGCTGTTCGTCCAATACACGCACGCCTATTTCCGCAAAGCCGGTTTCGATGAAGTGGTCGAAGGCGGCGGCTGGACCATCGGCCGCAAAGGCGAGGCGTACGTCGCGCTCTACTCGCAGAACCCGACCGTGTGGTCGACCGACAACGATTACGAACTGATCGCCGACGGCCTCAGCAACGTGTGGATCGTCGAGCTCGGCAGCGCGGACGAAAGCGGCGATTTCGCAACCTGGGCCGCGAGCATTCAGGCGGCGTCGATCACCATCGGCGGCGACATCACTTACATTTCGCCAAGCCAGGGCGCGATCAAGGTCGCGTGGGAAGGCCCGATGACGGTGAACGGCGCAGCGGTCGACCTCGGCCCGTTCCCGCGTTGGGACAATGGATATTGCCAACAAGATTTCGGCACGAACCGCACGATCATCACCTTCGGAACCCAACTCCTCGACCTGAATTTCGAGACGGGGCAAAGAAGGTATTGNNGCCAACTAGCCGGCGATTTTGCCGCCGCGTTTGACCGCTTGTCCGATTTCATAAAGGAAGTCCGGCGACAGGTCGGCGCCGTTCTCCCACGTAATGGTGTCCAGATCGGGATTGACCTTCACCGTCTTGAAATAGGCGAGGTTCTTGAGCGGCTTGAATATCTCGCCGCGTAGATAGGGGGCGAGGTCGACTTCCTTGATAACGCCGTTATCGAAAGTTAACCGAAGTTTATACTCGGAAAGATAGCGAGCTTTCTTGACGAAACGCATGGAGCGCCTCCTACGCCAACGGCGCGATTTTTTTCAAAGGCTTGTTTGTCCTGGCCAACGCCCAATCCTCGAGTAATTCCGGCCGGTGCTCAAAAGCCCATTCTAAAACCAATGAAATGACCCGTCGCGGCAATTCTCCTTCAATCAGCTTCAAGTCTGCAATAGAAAACACGCCTGTCTGGTCGCCGTATTTCGCATGGAAATGCGGTGGCTCATGATCCTGGTAATACAGAACAACGATAATGCCAAAGAAGCGACAAATTTCCGGCACCGCCGACTCCTCCGCCGATTGTCAAAAACATATCTAACACTGGCGCCGCGAATCGTAAAGCACGCGCCGGTTTATGCCGCGACACAACCGTGCTACCATTCGCCGTTCAAATTCATGTTGAGGGAGCACATCAATGAGCAAACCGTTGGCGGATCGCGTGGCGATTGTGACCGGCGCGAGCCGGGGCATCGGCAAGGGCGTGGCGTTGAGATTGGCGGCGGACGGCGCGAAGGTCGTGTTGGCTTCGCGCAAGGCGCCGGCGCTGCAAAAGGTGGCGGACGAAATCAAAGCCCTGGGCGGCGAGGCGCTGGTCGTACCAACGCACGTCGGGCAGCCCGATCAGATCAAACCGCTGGTCGATCAGACGCTGGCGGCGTTCGGCCGCATCGACATCGTGGTCAACAACGCAGCGACCAATCCGATCTTCGGCCCGATCATGTTCGCCGACCTGCCGGCCGTACAGAAAATCATGGAGGTCAACCTCTACAGCGCGTTCCTGCTGTCGAAGGCCTGCCTCGAAACGATGCAGAAAGCGAAATACGGCAAGATCATCAACATGGCCAGCATGGCGGGCCTGCACCCGTCGCCGGGCATGGGCGCGTATTCGATCAGCAAGGCGGCGCTGATTATGCTGACCAAGGTGATGGCGGCGGAGTGGGGCGTGTTCGGCATTCGCGCGAACGCGGTGGCGCCGGGGCTGGTCAAAACCGATTTCAGCCAGGTGCTGTGGAACACGGACGACATCTTGAAAGCCGCGCTCGCGAAGCAGGCGGTCGCCGGGCTGGCCGAACCGCAGGATATCGTCGGCGCGGCCGCGTGGCTGGCGGGTCCGGAATCCGATTTCGTCACCGGCCACGTGCTGGTGGTCGACGGCGGATCGAGCATCTGACGACGTGCTTGTCGTCCTGAGGCGAAGCCGAAGGATCTGTTCAGGGAGACCTTCGCAGATTCTTCGCTGCGCTCAGAACGACAGAATCGCTTGTCGTCCTGAGGCGAAGCCGAAGGATCTGTCTACGGAGTCCGTCATAGATTCTTCGCGGAGCCTGCCCTGAGCAAGGTCGAAGGGCTCAGAACGACAAAAAAGGGGGGAGAAAATCCATGTCGCGCAAATTATGGCTGTTGGCGTTCGGTCTGGTTCTGCTGGCGCTCGTCGGCGCGCTGTACGCGCAGGGCAACCCGCCGGCGCCGTCAACGACGTGCTACGCGAATGCGCCGATCTGTGCGCTGCGCGAAGAGGCGCGGCTGCTGGTCATTCAGCAGTCGGAGCTGTCGTGGAAACGCTATACGACCGGCGAGCAGGTCGATCTCGCCGCGACCTATCAGGGCCACGAGAAGCTGTTTTCGCTCGACACGGTGAAGCTGCTCGACCAGGCCATCGCCGGCACGACCGAACCCGCGCAAAAGAAGGCGCTGGAATTCTTCCGCCTCTACGTGCTGTCGGAAATCGTCAACATGAAGGTGGCGCAGCTCAGCGACGACGTGGACAACTATCTTT
Source organism: Deltaproteobacteria bacterium (assembly GCA_003170555.1). Classification (GTDB taxonomy): domain Bacteria; phylum Lernaellota; class Lernaellaia; order Lernaellales; family Lernaellaceae; genus FEN-1099. The sequence continues at coordinate 6,485 of PMZC01000294.1, read as the reverse complement.
CCGGCGCGCAGTTCGAGTTCGAGAACAAGACCTACTCGTATTACGACTACTCCGAGCTGCTGCAGAACGAAACCGATTACGCCAAGCGGCAGCAGATCTCCGACGTGGTCGTGCCGATTCTGCGCAAGGCGAACGAGATGCTGCGCACGCGCGAAGAACGCATGCAGCGCCTCGCGCAGGAGGTCGGCTTTGCGGACTACAACGCGCTTTCCGGCCAACTGCGGCATTGCGATCTGCCCGCCTTCGCGATCGTGTGCCGGCAGTTTCTCCAGGACACGGACAAGCTGTTCCTGCAACTGACGCGCTGGGCCGCGCCGTTCCAACTCAACTTCCCGGCCGAGAAGCTGCGCCGCTGCGATCTGGCGCGGCTGCTGAAGAACGTGCGGTACGACAAATATTTCCCGCGCGAACAGATGATGCCGCGCATGAAACGCTTCCTCGGCGGCATGGGCTTGTCGCTGGACAAGATCAAAATCGACGACGCCGACCGGCCGAAGAAAAACCCGCGCGCCGCGTGTTACCCGATTGTCGCGCCGACCGACGTGCGCATCACTCTCAAGCCGACCGGCGGGCAGGATGACTACGCCGCGTTCTGGCACGAGATGGGCCACGCGCAGCATTTCGCGAACACCACGACGACCTATTGGGAGTTCCAGCAGCTCGGCGACAACGTGACCACCGAGAACTACGCCTTCCTGTTCGACGGCATGATGGAGAATCCGATCTTCGCCGAACGCATCCTCGAGATGACCAAGAAAGACCGGCCGTGGCACGTGCGCTACGCCGCGTTCATCAAGCTGTACATGGTGCGGCGCTACTGCGGCAAGATGCTCTTCGAACTCGAATTGCATCGCGGCGCGCCCGACCCGCAGAAGATCTACCGCGACATCCTCGGCGGCGCGTACGGCATCAAGCTCGACCAGAACGACGGCGTGCGCTACCTGACCGACATCGACGACTTCTTCTACAGCGCCGACTACCTGCGCGCCTGGATGCTCGAGGCGATGCTGGACGCGCGCCTGTCGCAGAAGTTCGGCGCTGATTGGTTCGCCAAGCGCGAAGCCGGCGACTTCCTGCGCCAGATGTGGCAGTCGGGTAATTACTACGGCGGCGACGAATTGGCGCGGACGCTCGGCTACCCGGCCATCGGTCCGACGCGCCTGATCGAGCGCATCAAGAAGCGCGTCTCGATCGACTGAACGGCCGGCAAGAAAGCGTTACAGGAAAAAGATCATCATGCGTAAGCTCATTTTCAGCATCCTGGTTCTGGCGGCGGTTTTGGCGGCGCCGCCGGCGCACGCCGAGCAATCGTGCTACCAAGACGACGCGGGCCGGGTGACGTTGCACGGCGTGATCAAGCTGGTCTATTGGGACCGCAGCGACCTGGGCGACGTCATCTACAGCCCGGTGCTGGTGCTCGACGCGCCGATCTGCTTTCAGAGCGAATGTCTGGGGCGGCAAGACGTCGTGCACGAAATCCAACTGGTTTCGCTGACCGACCGGCTGCCCGCGAACATTCCCTATTCCGGCCGTCACGAGGTGACCGGAAAACTCTATGCGGCGTGCGCCGGGTCGCATTACTGCCGGGCCGACGCGATGGACGTGTTGAACGTGGACGGCGTCAGGCTCGCCGACCGAACGCCGGTGGTCCTCGAAGGCACGCCGATCGATTTCGTTCACCGTTACTACTTCGATCTGGGCCGGGGCAACGTCGCGGGGGTTCTCGCCCGGTGGAAGAAGCCCGACGAGCCGCACCTGCGGAAACTCATGGCGGAAGTTGAATCGACCGAGGTGAGCGCCGCGACGGTCCTCGAAGGCGACGACGAGCACGCCATCGTGGCGGTCGAGGTGACCATCAAGCTGCGCGAAAAACCCGCCGAACATTGGCGGGGCGTCATCGAGCTGGTGCAGGTCGCCGGCCGGTGGAAAATCGAGCGGATGCGCGACTTCCAGGCGACGCCGCCGTCGTAAATTCCCCGCCACGGGAGTTGATTACACCGCCGCGACAGCATAGCATCACGGGCTACAAGCGAATCGTTTGAGTGACGGCGAATGCAACCAACTGACGAGACCAACCTGGCGGAGCCACGGGAAAGCCCGGCGCCGATTCCCCCGCCAATCCCGCCGCCGCCCCCCGCGTGGAAAACCGCGTTGAACAAGGCGCGGAGCTTTCTGCGCGTTCGCCGCAACCGGATCGCGATCATCATCGGCGTACTGTTCGCCGTCACGTTTCTGTTTCCGTGGCTGATGGAATTCCGCCATCTCGGCGGGGTAGGGCGGACGTTCACCGAACTCGGCCGCGGCTTCGTCTTTCCCATCACGCGTTATGTGCTCGGCCAACACCTCGCGCGCGGCACGATCAAATTGGGCATCGGCGTGCTGGCGGCGGCGCTGGTGGCGCTGGCCGGCGGCCCGGCAGCGGCCCAGGACNNTCGGCGGCGCTGGTGCTGGCCGGGTGGTTGGCAGCGAAGAAACGCTGGACGGTGCAATGGTCGATCAACGCCGCGCTCGTGCTGCTGCTCCTGGCCGCGTTCCACAACGAAAGCTGGAAGGACACGCGCGATTTCCTGCACGGCCGGTTCATTCAGGCGTGGAACGTCTACCATTACTATTACGGGTCGAAGTACTTCGACGAGACGCAGCGCAATTTGCAGTACGCCTACACCCTCAAGGCCGACGAAGAATCCGCGCACTATCTCGACGAGGTGAAATACGTCGACGATCTGTTCGACTACCACGTCAAACCGCGCGCCGACATCGAGAAGTATCTCGAGGGACGCAACGACTTCACGCCCGAGCGCTGGGAAGAGTTTAAACAAGACATCACTTTCCTCGAGCCGTTTCAGTCGAAGCATCAATGGGACAACATGCTCAAGGACCACGGCTACAACGGCACGCCGTTCTGGAACACCATCGGCAATTTCCTGGCCACGCATTTTCCGTTGCAGAATTACGGGTCGCGCTTATTCGTGCTCGGGCTCGACCAACTGCTGCTGCTGATCACGTTCATCATCGTCGGGCTGGTTTTCGGGCCGCGTTGGGGCATCGTCTCGGCGACGTATTTTCTGATCATCACCCTCAACGAGTTCTACACCGTCGCCGGCTTCATTCGCTACGATTGGTTCTGCGCGACGGTCATCGGTTTCTGCCTGTTCAAAAAAGGCTGGTACAAAACCGCCGCGCCGTTCCTCGCCTACGCCACGATGACCCGCATCTTTCCCGCGTTCCTGTTGCTCGGCCCGGGAATTCTCTGGGTGATCGATTGGGTCAAAACGCGGAAGATGGATCGCAAGCTGCTGCACATGTTCATCATCTTCGGCGCAACGTGCGTGCTGTTCTTCTACGTGGGCACGTGGAACAAATTCGGCTTCGGCGCCTGGACGGAATTCTACCGCGACATCCGCCTGCACACCTCGCAGCATTACCTCGGCCCGAAACGCATCGGCCTGAAGCACATGTTCATCGACGATCTGTCCACGCCGCTGATCGCGCGCGACAACCACGATGCGGCGTTCGAGAAACAGAAGCCGCTGTACCGCGCGATGCAGGTGATTTTGCTGGCGGCGTTTTTGCTGGTGGTGGTGCGGCGCAACCGGAACGACGCCTTTCTCCTGGGGTACATGTTCATCTTCACCATTCTCGTCTTGTCGCGCTACTACTGGGCGTTGATCGGCATGTTCTTTCTGCTTTCGGCGGAGGACCGTTCGCGCTGGCGCAACATCTTGTCCAACGTCATGCTGCTGTTCATGGTTCCGGTGTATTACTGCTTCCTCGCCCAGGAGCACGATGCCTATTCGTTCTACATGCCGATCACTTTCCATTTCCTCGGCTTCTTCGTGTTTCTCGCCGGCAGCTACCTGATCGAGGACTACCCGTACTGGCGCGATCTGATTCAAGCCTGGCGGGCGAAGCGAGCCGCGGCAGTGGCGGCGATGCCCGGCGCTCCGGACGCCGCGCCGATCATCGCGCCGGATGTTCCCGCCGCGACCGGCGACGCCGACGAGAAAAAAGAAGAGCCGCCTCACTCCTGATTGATTTCGCCGCGGAGTTGTTCGAGCAGGAGCCGATCCCACGGGCTTACGCCCGTGGCTAAATAACTTTCGCCCGCTTCGCAGGCTGGCGAGCGGCAAACGCGCGAAAGCAATAATGGGCGTCGGCCGACAACAAAGAAAAGACCGATCGCGGAAGATCGCTGAGAGGCGCGATAAGCTGTGTTGCGCCGGGACGACGCGGAAGTTGTGATCTGTAAAGCAGGACGGTTTTCAGAGAGTGTCTACTTGTTTTTCACGCAGCGAAATCCGGTATAGAAGGCGGTGTCTTCGAGTTCGCCGAATTCCCGGTATGACGCCCGGAGCGTTTGCGGAAAAGCGTAACGACTGCCGCCGCGCAACACGTGGCTGGGACCCGAGTGCGGGCCGGTCGGGTTATGCGACGGCGATGACGCGTAGTAGTCGGCGCCGTACCAATCCGCGCACCATTCCCACACGTTGACGCCCATGTCGCACAGGCCGTAGGCGTTGCGCCCGGTGAGACACACCGGCCAGGCGCCCACCCACTTCGCGTCCGCACCCGGAAACGGCGCGCCGGCCTGACTGGGCGCCGTGGCGGCCGGCGGCGTTTTGTCCGCGCCCCACGGGTACACCGCGCCTTCCCGCCCGCCGCGCAGCGCGCGCTCGAATTCGGCTTCGGTCGGCAAGCGTTTTTCCGCCCAGCGACAGTAGCGGTCGGCGTCTTCCCAATCCTGACTATTCATCGGGTGATTGGCGCGATCCGGCTTGCCCCAGTTGTCGTATTTCCCCCAGATGGGGTCGTCCGAGGGCTTCGGCGGCTTGCAGGCGCCGGCGGTGACGCATCGGCCGTATTCCGTCACGGTGACCGGGTGTTCGTCCATCCAGAACGCATCGAGCTTAACGTGGTGCGCGGGCTTTTCGTCGGCCAGGCAGAGCTGGTCGCCCGCGACGCAACCCATGGTGAACTTCCCGCCCGGAATGCCGACCATGCCCACCGGCGGAGTCGATCGCTTACAACAGGCGGACAGCGCGGCGAGGCCCAGCGCGATCACGAACACGAGCTGGAGATATTTGGTTCGCGTCATCTTGTCACCAACCCCATAGTTGGAATTTTGGCATCGCTAATCTAATGGTGATTCCTTGGTGATCTATTTGTACCGCGCGGGTCAGAACATGGCAACCGGCGATATTTTGGATGCTTGTTCACTTTCCACTGGCGTTATGATAAAACCGACCGAGGCGAAACGAAAGGAAATAGAGATGAATCACTTTTCACGAGTTATTGCGCTGGCGGTTGCCGCTCTACTGTTGTTGGCCGTTCCGGCTTTCGCCGGCATCGTCAACGGGCCTTATCTGCTCGACCCCGCCCGACGCGGCGTCACGGTCGTGTGGGAAACCAACGACGCCAGCGGGCAGGTGTTTTACGGCACGGACTCCAACAATCTGGATCAGACGTTGACCATCTCGACCAACGACAACGGCATGTTGCGGGGCAAGTTGATCTGCCTCGATCCGAACACCAAGTACTACTACCAGGTGAAATCCGGCGCCCAGACGAGCGATCAATACTCCTTCATGACCGGCGTCGAACCTACCGACCCCTTCTCCTTCTTGGCGTACGGCGACACGCGCACGAACACGGCCGATCACCAGGCCGTCGTGACCGGCATGATGAATGAGACGAACGTTTACTTCGTGATGCAAAGCGGCGATTTGGTCGACATCCCGTTCCTGCCGAACGAGTGGGTGGACTTCTTCAGCGTCGAGCTGCCGATGACGCGCAACCTGCCGGAAGTGCCGATCATGGGCAATCATGAGGCGGTCGGCGGCCGGCCCACGTTCGAGAAATATTTCGACACGCCCGACCATTCCGGCCAGGCGGCGTCGATGTTCGCCTTCCAGTACGGCAACACCTACTTCATCAACATCGACATCTCGATCGCCTACGCGTCGGGCTCGGCGCAGTACAACTGGGTCGTCCAGCAGATCCAGGCCGCGGCGGCGATTCCCAGCGTCCGGCATTGCATCGTGCAGGGCCACTTCCCGCCGTTCGATTGCGGCCACCACGGCGGCGACGCCGATGTGCTGTTGTTCCGCAGCACCTATCAGCCGGTGTTCGAACAGTACGGCGTCGATCTGATGATCGCCGGACATGACCACAACTACCAGCATTCGCGCGTCAACGGCATCGACTACATCACCACCGGCGGCGGCGGCGCTCCGCTGTACGACGTGAATCCGCAGTCGTGGACGATCGTGGCCGTCAAGACGCTGAACTACATCCGGGTCGATGTGAACGGCGACGCGATCGTGGTGACCGGCAAACAGCCCGACGGCACGGTCCTCGAAACGTTCACCATCAACCACGTCTTCGGCAACCACGACGGCTCGGAACCGCCTGACCCTTGCGCCGACGACGACACGACCCCCGATGACGACACCACGCCGCCGGCCGACGACGATACGACGCCGACC
>PMZC01000100.1 GCA_003170555.1 Deltaproteobacteria bacterium | reverse complement strand
CACGGCACGCCGTGCCCCTACGATTCAATCCGCAATCGGCAATCCGCAATTAGAAAATGTATCGCCGGCTGGAAATGTTCAGCAAAAACCCCACCGCGATCATCATCGCCAGCAGCGAAGTGCGCCCATAAGAAAGGAACGGCAGCGGCATGCCGACAACCGGCAGGAGGCCAAGCACCATCCCGACGTTGATGAAGATATGCCAGAAGAGCAGGGCCGCGAAACCCACCGCCATCATCGAGCCGAAGAGGTCTTTCGAGCGCATGGCGATGTTCAAACTCCAGGCGACCAGCGCGAAGTAGAGCCCGAGCACCAGCAGCCCGCCCGCGAATCCCCATTCTTCGCTGAACACCGAGAAGGCGAAGTCGGTGTGCGCCTCCGGCAGGAATTCGAGTTTGGCCTGCGTGCCGTGCAGCCAGCCTTTGCCCCAGAGGCGACCGGAGCCGATGGCGATCAGCGACTGCCGAATGTGATAGCCGGCGCCCAGCGGATCGGCGTCGGGGTTGATCAGCGTCAGAATGCGGTTGCGCTGAAACGGCTTGAGCAGAAAAAGAAAACTGAACACGCTGAGCGCCGCGCCGGAAAAACCCAGGCCGAGCACCGTACGCCAGCGAACGCCGGCGAAGAGCAGCATCGTCGCGGCGATCAGCAGCAACATGATCGCCGTGCCCAGATCCGGCTGCATCGCGACCAGCGCCATCGGTCCGGCGACGATCGCCAGCGGCGGCCCCAGCTCCTTCAAGTTGTAGCCGCGTTCGCTCGGGTTTCCCGCCAGGTACTTGGCCAGCGCGATCACGACCGCGATTTTCGCCAACTCGCTGGGCTGGAAGCGAACTGGGCCGATGTTCAACCATCGTCGCGCGCCGTGACTGACGTAGCCGATCACCAGCGTCGCCGCCAGCAGCACCATCACGCCGACCAGAATCGTGTAGCCGTTGTTTTCGAAGTACTGGTAGTTGATGGCGAACGACAGGGAAAGCAGCATGAAGCCGACGACCAGCCACACCAGTTGCAGGCGAAAGCGCTCCAGGTGCTCGCTGCTGTGGGTCGCGCTGTAAAGGTTCACCAGGCCGATCAGGCATAGGCCGACGACGAGCAACAACAGGAACCAGTCGAAGTTGGTGAACAGACGGCGATCGATCCGGCCGACGAAGCGTTGGTCGGGGTTGCTGTAGTGATCGCGGTTCCAGGGCCAGGCCATCAGGGACGCCTTGCCGGCGCGCCGCCGGCGTCACGGTATTCGGGATGTTGCCGCATCGCCTCCAGGTAGGCAAGCAGCACCTCGCGGGCGATCGGCGCGGCGAAGGTGCCGCCGTGCCCGGCATGTTCGCACAAGACGGCGATGACGATCGTCGGATTGTCCCACGGCGCGAAGCAGACGAACGCCGCGTGGTCGCGAAATTCGTACGGCAGCGCGGCGGACGAAACGCGTTTCTTGCCCATGTGCCGAACCTGGCTTGTGCCGGTCTTGCCGGCATAGATGAAGTTGGCCAGGCGCGACCGGTACCCGGTGCCGCCGGGGTCGTTGATCACCAGCATCAACGCCCGGCGAACGCGCGCGAAATTGGCGGCGTCGATCGGCAGTTTGGCCATCACCGCCGGCTTGAAGTCGCGCACGACCGTGCCGTCGGCGTTGAGCACGCGCTGGACGATCTGCGGACGATAAAGCGTGCCGCCGTTCGCGATCACCGCGTAGATGTTCGCCAGTTGCAGCGGCGTGACCGTCACCGAGCCCTGGCCGATGGCCGTGTTCAGCGTCTCGCCCGGCAGCCAGTCGGTATGGTAGCGCTCGCGTTTCCATTCCGGCGTCGGCATCAGGCCGGTGAGTTCGCCCGGCAGGTCGATGCCCGATTCGCGGCCGACGCCTAACATGCGCGCATAGCGGGCCATGCGGTCGATGCCCAGCTTCACCCCGACTTTGTAGTAGTAGATGTCGCAACTGCGGATCAAGCTGTTGTTGAGGTTGACCCAACCGTGGCCTTTTTCATTGTGGCAGCGAAAATAGCGGTCGAGGTATTTCCATTTGCCGAGACATTCCAGCGTCATGTCCGGCGTGATCTCGCCTTCCTGCAAACCGCCCAGCGCGGAGACGACTTTGAACGTCGAACCCGGGGGATATTGGCCGCCGATGGCCTTGTTCTGCAGCGGATGCTGCGCGTTATTCGAGATCGCGTCCCACTCGGTGGGCGTCATCGGCTGATTGAAGACGTCGGGATTGTAGGCCGGCTGGCTGACCATCGCGAGCACCTGGCCGTTGCGCGGGTCCAACGCGACGATGGCGCCCGGGAGATTGCCGAGCGCCTTGGACGCCGCCTGCTGCAAGTCGAGGTCGATGCTCAATTGCAGGTATTTGCCCGGTTGGGCCGGCGCGAATTGCAGATCGCGCAACTGCACGCTGCGCGCGTTTTCCTCGACGGTGTGCGCGCCGAACTCGCCGCGGAGTTGCGCTTCGTAAAAGGCCTCGAGACCGGCGCGGCCCACGCGGTCGCCGGGCTGGTAGCCGGCGTACTCGGGCGACTCCAGCCGTTGCTGGTCGATTTCGCCGGTGTAGCCGATCACGTGCGCCAGCAGGGCGGGGTACTTGTATGTCCGCTTGCCGACCGCTTCGATGTTGAGCGGAAACTCCCGATTCTGGTACATCATCTTCAGGGTTTCGATGCGCGCCACGTCCTCGCGGGTGACGTCGTCCTTGATCTTGATCGGTCCGCCCGCCTTGCCGGCCTTCAGCCGCGCCTGCACCACCGCCAGGTCGACGCCCATGTCGCGGCACACGTTCGCCAGGAACGAGTCGATCTCGGTGTTGGCCAGCGAGCGCGGGTTGAAGATCAGGTCGTACGACGGGCGGTTGTCCACGACGATGCGGCCCCAACGGTCTTTGATCATGCCGCGCGGGCTGGTGATGCGATAGGTGCGCACCCGGTTGGCTTCGCTGCGCTGGCTGAGTTGGTCGCCCTGGATCACCTGCAAATACCACAGCCGCGCCGTCAGCAGCAGAAACAGCACAATGGCCGCGATGAAGAACGCCGTGAAGCTGCGGCGATAGGTTCGTTCCGGCGAAAGCTGTTCGAACACTACCACTCTCCGAAACTGCCCATGAAGCGTTCGGCGTAATCTTCCGACACGCGCTGCTCCATGCGTTCAAGCTGCGAGACGACCGGAATGGCGAAGAGCCCGTTCCAGAGCATCTGGCGCCACACCGTCGTCCAGAATACCGCGCCGAGGTCGGCGGTGGAATCGAGCGTCGACAGAATGAACCAGACGAGGGCTTTGGCGAGGAACGTCATCAGCGCCACGATCAGCACCTGATAAACGTAACTGCGAATGTAAAAACGGCGGCCCGACAGGCGGCTGAGAAAGTACACGATCGTGTACGTCGCCGCGGTCAGGCCCGGCTGCACGCCCCACAACGAATCGGTCATGAACCCGAAACAGAAGGCGAGGATCGGCCCGATGAACGGGTTGCGGTTGACGCCCGAATAGACGACGAGAATGAACAGAAACTCCGGCGAGGTGCGCCACCCGGGGAACAGCATGCGCCAGATCGCCTGCGCGATCAGCAGCAGCAGACCGAGCAGAAAAAAGACGAGAAACTTCTTCACCGCGTCAGCCCTTCACCCACCGGCTTCGCGGCGAGAATGGCCACTTCCTCGACCGCGTCGAGATCGACCACCGGCAGCAGCCAGATGCCTTGGGGCGCGCTGGTCTGCCCGCGGTTGATCGACGACACGACGCCGACGGTGATCCCCTTCGGGAACACGCCGCCGATGCCCGAGGTGATGATGCGATCGCCGTTCACCACGTCGGCGTCGGTGAGGTATTCGAGCGTGCACTGACTCTTGCCGCGGCCGAAGACCATCGTCTGCCCGCGCGTGCGCTGGATGATGGCGTCGACCCGCGCGCTGGCGTCGGTGATCAACACCACCTTCGCCGCGTGCGGCACGGCCACGGCGACGAACCCGACCAGCCCTTCCGCAGTGACCACCGCCATGCCCGGCCCCACGCCGTCCGCCGTGCCGGCGTCGATGATCAGCGTGCGAAATTCCGGCGTCAGACTGCGCCCGACCACGCGGGCGTACGCGACCGGCGGGTCAGCGGAATTCTTGAGTTTGAGCAGCGCGGACAGCCGTTGGTTTTCCGCCTCGAGCTCTTCAAAGCGGGCGAGCTGGCCCTTCAACTGCTGGTTCTGCGAGCGCAAGCGCGTGTTCGTGTCGCGCACGTCGACCAAGTAGATGTACTTCGAAACGAGCCAGGCGATTTTTTGGAACGGCCACGAGAGAACCTGGTAGATCGGCGAGTAGATATACAGCACCGCTTTGCCGAAGACGCCCACGTCGGTCTGGTGTTTCAAGCCGCTGCTGAGCAGGTGCAGCCCGAGCAGGACCAGCACCAGCACGAGCAGCAGAACGCGGTGTTGCGACAGAAAATGAAACATTCACCAAATCACGACGCTCCTCATCGACGCCCAGGGCGGATGCGGAGCGCGGCTCGTCGGTTGACTATTGAACGCTGACTTTGCGCAGGAGGTCCAACTCGTCCAGCGCTTTGCCGGTCCCCAAGACGACGGCGGCCAGCGGATCATCGGCGATGGTGATCGGCAGCCCCGTCTCTTCCCGCAATAAGATATCCAGGTTCTTCAGCAAGGCGCCGCCGCCGGTGAGGACAATTCCCTTGTCCACGATGTCCGCCGCCAGCTCCGGCGGCGTCCGTTCCAGCGCGACGCGCACGACATTGACGATGGTATTGATCGGCTCGATCAACGCCTCGTGGATTTCATCGCTGTTCACTTCGATGGTTTTCGGAATGCCGGCGACTAGGTCGCGGCCCTTGACCGCCATCGTCATCGCCTCGTCGGTGGGGTAGGCCGTGCCGATCGTCATCTTGATGCGCTCGGCCGTGGCCTCGCCGACCAGCAGATTATACTTGCGCTTGAGGTACTGCATGATCGCCAGGTCCATCTTGTCGCCGGCGACGCGCACGCTCTGGCAATGGACCAAGCCGGCGAGGCTGATCACCGCCACCTCGGTCGTGCCGCCGCCGATGTCGACGACCATGTTGCCCGACGGTTCGGTGATGGGCAGACCCGCGCCGATCGCCGCGGCCATCGGCTCCTCGATCAGATAGACCTCGCGCGCGCTGGCGGAAATGGCGGCCTCTTTGACCGCGCGCTTCTCGACTTCGGTGATGCCGTAGGGAATACAAATGATGATGCGCGGGCGCACCAGCGTTTTACGGTTGTGCGCCTTGCGAATGAAGTACCGCAGCATCTCGCGGGTCACTTCGAAGTCGGCGATCACGCCGTCGCGCATCGGCCGGATGGCGACGATGTTGCCCGGCGTTTTGCCGACCATCATCTTCGCTTCCTTGCCGACGGCGAGCACGCGCTTGACGCCGCGCGCGTCTTTTTGCACCGCGACCACCGACGGCTCGGAAAAGACGATTCCCCGGCCTTTGACGTAGACCAGGGAGTTGGCGGTGCCCAGGTCGATCGCCAAGTCGTTGGAGAACATACCTAAAAAGTAGTCTAAGATCATTCGTGATCCTGTCTGTTATTTCGTCACCATAGCCTGACTCTATACGCCGGAACAGTTCAGACATTCAAGTCTCGACTACAATCGCCCGACTTGGCTGGGCTGTCAAGATTGTTTTTTGACCCGCTAACTTGGCAAAAAGTTCAATGATTACCGCTTACTGAAATTCTTCGCCGGACCTGCTATCGGGTCGCCGTGACCCTCAAACCTCAAACCTCAGACCCCAAGCCCATTGGTTGACCGGCCGCGCCCGCCTGTGCCAAGATGCGCCGCATGAAAAGCGGCAAGATCATTTGGTTGGTGCTCGCCTTGGTCGTACTGGCCGTCGCCGGCTACTACCGCTTCGTCGGTTTGGAATCGAAAGCGGTGCATCATGACGAGTCGGTCAACTACTCGTTCACCAAGAAGCTGCTGAATAAAGGCCAATACGCTTACAACCCCATCGCATACCACGGCCCGTTCCTTTACTACGTCGCCCTGCCGGCCGTGGCGATCGGCGGATTCACCAAGACGACGATGCGCGTCACGCCGGCGATCTTCGGCGTGTTGTGCATTATCCTGCTGTTGCTGATGCACCCGACGTTGGGCAAGCCCGGAGTTCTATTCGGCGCGGCGGTGCTCGCCTTGAGCCCCGCCGACGTGTACTTCTCCAAGACCTTCATTCACGAAATCTATTTTGCGTTCGCTTACGCCGGCATGTTCTGGGCGTTTCTCGAAGCCGTACGAAAACCGAAAGCCTCGGCGGTCATTCTCTTCTATGTCTTTCTCTCCCTGGCTTTCACCGTGAAAGAGACGGCGGCGTTCGCCATTCCGTCATTTGGCGCCGCGCTGTTCATGGGCTGGTATTTCGCCGGGCGGTACGAGACGGAGCCGCACTCGTTTCAGGCCGGTCCGTTGCTTGGTCGACCGAACATGCATCACCTGACGTGGGGCATCGGGCTGGCGTTGGTGCTGTGGGCGCTGCTGTTCTCGAGCTTCCTGACCAATCCGAAAGGCATCGTCGATTTCTTTGCGGCGTACGGCTCCTGGTTCTCGACCGGGGTGGTCGAGAAGCCGCACGCGAAGCCGTGGCCCTATTTCTTCGTCCTGCTGGGTGAATACTACGCGCCCGCGCTGCCGTTCGCGTTGTGGGCCGCGGTTCGCGCGTTCTGGAAGCATCGGCCGCGCACGATCGCGCTGCTGGCCGTCGCGGTGTCGACGCTCTTCGTGTACACGGTCATTCCGTACAAAACGCCGTGGTGCGTGCTGGTGATCGGGTTGGCCTGGATCGTGCTCGCCGCCGACGGCTTCACCGACTTGTGGGAGCTATTGCGCCACCCGGCCCTTCGCGCGGCGATCGTCGTCGTTTCGCTCGCCGGCTTGGCGGTCTACGCCTGGGCCTCGTATCGCATCAACTTCGAAAAGTACGACGACGAAGATTACCAGATCGTCTACGTCCAGACCTTGCGCGAGTACGAAAGCATGTTGCGCGACCTGGCGGTGGTGGTGCAAACGTCCGGCCTGGGCGACCAGCAGCCCATTTACCTGGCGCAGAACGCGAAGAACCCGGGCCGTTTCTATCTGCGACACTATAAAAAGTTGAAGATGCAGTCGAAGGAGTCGGAGAAGCCGATCACCCAATCGATTATCATCTGTCGCAACACGGAATACGACGCGATCGCCAAACGCATGACGATGAAATACCGCAGCAAGACGTACCCGGTCTTCCCGGGCTGGTGGGTATACTTGCTGGTTGAGGAGAACCTTTGGAAACGCACCGGCCTGCAAGGAAACGAAACCAACTAGACGCCCCGCTCTTGTACCGACTGCCGAACGGCATGCGCGTGGTCATGCAGCGCGCGGCGTTCGCGCCGGTGGTTTCGATGGCCGTGTGGGTGCGGGTGGGATCGGCCGACGAGCGGCCGCCCGAGGCCGGGCTGGCGCACCTGCACGAGCACCTGGTGTTCAAAGGCACGGCGCGCCGCGGCGTCGGGCGGATCGCCGCCGAAGTCGAAGGGGCGGGCGGCGAAATCAACGCCTTCACCAGCTACGACCATACTTGCTACTACATCAACATGGGTAAAGACGAATGGCGCGTCGGGCTCGATATTCTGGCCGACGCGTTGGGTCACGCGGCGTTCGACCCCACCGAGATGCGTAAGGAAATCGGGGTCGTCCTCGAAGAACTGGCGCTGTACCGCGATCTGCCGGCGGTGCATCTGGCCGAGCGCGCCTGGGCCGTGGCGTTTCGCCAGCACCCCTATGGCCGCCCGATCGTCGGCCGTAAGGAAGTTCTGCGCGCGCTGCGACGCCGCGACGTGCTGCGCTTTTACGGGCGGCATTACCGGCCGGAACGCATGGTGCTTTCCATCGTCGGCGATCTCGATCTCGCCCGCACGAAGAAAGAAGTCGCCAAACTTTTCGGCGCGCTGACCGGGCCGGCGGCGACGCTGGGGCCGCGGGCGGCGGAATCCGCGCAACGCCGCTTTCGCGGACTCGTCTTGCACGAACCCGTGCACCAGGCGCATCTGAATTTGGTGTGGCACGGCCCGCGTTGGTCCGGACCGCTGGTCGCCGAACTCGATTTGCTGTCGATGGTGTTGGGCAGCGGCGATAGTTCGCGTCTCGAGCATCGGGTCAAGTCGACGCGCGGACTGGTGCACGAGATTTCCGCGCATGTCTTTGCGCCGAACGATCCGGGCCTGTTCGCGATCGATGCGGTGACCGACCCGCCGAAAGTGCGCGCCGCGATGGACGCGATCCTGCACGAGGTCTATCGGACGCGCGCGGAGTTGGTCGGCCGCGATGAGTTGGAGCGCGCGAAAAGGAATATCGAAGCCTCGTTCATCGGGCGCCACGAAACCGCCGCCGGGATCAGCCAGGCGCTGGGTTACTCGGTCGCGCTGACCGACGGCATCGAGCTCGAACGCGAATACCTGGCCAAGGTGCACGCCGCCACGCGCGAAGGTTTACAGGAGGCGGCGAATCGCTATCTGTTGCATCGCAATCTCACCGCCGCGGTTTTGCTGCCGCCGGAGGCAAAGTCATCGCCGACCGAAATGGAACGGCGCGCCGCAAAAATCGACGGTCAGTTCGCCGTGGCCCAACGCACGGCGGAAAAAACTCAGCCAAGCCCGACGACGATTTCGCTGGTCGGCTCGGCCGGTCGGCGCGGCCGGCTGAAGCGGTTGGTGTTGCCGAACGGGATCAGGCTGATCGTCAAGGAGACCGCGCACGCGCCGCTGGTCGCCATTCGCACCTGCATGTTGGGCGGCGTGCGCTACGAACCGGCGCTGCTGGGCGGCCTGTCCCATATCGCCGCCGAGTTGCTGACCCACGGCGTCGAAGGGAAAAGCGCGCTGCAGTTCGCGCGCGAAGTCGAGGATCTCGCCGGCAGCGTGCGCGGCATCGCCGGTTACAACTCGATCGGCGTCGCGGCCGAATTTCTCTCGCGCGATTTCGCGACGGGATTGGGCCTCGTCACCGACGCGATGCAGCATCCGACTTTCCGTCCGGATGAACTGCGCCGCGTGAAACAAATCGCGCTCGGGCGCATCCGCCAGCACCACGACGAGCCGCAACACGTGGTGCGCGATCTGTTCGCCGCGACGTTGTACGGCGACCACCCGTATGGCCGGCCGATGTTGGGCGACGAGGCGTCCGTCGCGCGCATTCACCGCGACGACGTGCAGACGTATTGGCGTTCGTTGTTGCATCCGGCCAATCTGGTGGTCTCCATCGTCGGCGACGTTTCGCTCGAAGAGGTCGCGCGCCAGGTCGAACAGCAGTTCCCGCTGCGCCAGGCCGGCGCTTTCGCCGCGAAGACATTCCCTGATCCGCCGCGTCCGCACGGGTTCGCGCCGCGCGCCGAACACCGGCCCAAGGAGCAGGCGCACATCATGCTGGGCTTCCTCGGCTGCCGCATCGGCTCGCCGGACGAGAACGCCTTGCAACTGTTGAACGCGGCGCTGTCGGGGCAGGGCGGGCGCTTGTTCTTCGAGTTGCGCGACCAGATGCACCTCGCCTACAGCGTACACGCCTTCCAACGCGAAGGCATCGAGCGCGGCAGCTTCGGCGTCTACATCGGCACCGGTCACCAAACGACCGACCTCGCGCTATCCGCGTTGCGCGAGCAGATTCGCCGCGTGATCGCCGAGCCGCCGCGGGGCGCGGAGTTGGCGCGGGCAAAACGGTATCTGATCGGGAGTGCGCAACTCGATCTGCAAACCGGCGGCAGCCTGTCGCTGGTCATGGCGCTCAACGAATTGCTGGGCGTCGGCTATCGCGCGCACCTGCGTTTCGCCGAACGCGTCCGGCGCGTAACCGACGGGCAGATGGCCGCGGTGGTTCGCCGTTACCTCGATGCGGACAACATGGCCGCGGCGATCGTGCGCCCGTGATCCCCACGGAATCATCCCGATGATCGACCTGCATATCCACACGACGGCCAGCGCCGACGCCCATCACCCGCCGCGCGAAATTTTCGCGATGAGCCGCGATCTCGAGTTGCGCTGCATCGCGTTCGCCGATCACAACACGATCGACTCCGTGCCCGAGGGCCTGGCGCTGCGTAGCGAATTCGGCGTGGATTTCATCACCGGCGTCGAGCTGAACACCGACCTCGACGGCCGCGACATTCATCTGCTCGGCTATGGTTTCGACCCCGGTAATCCGGCGCTGCACGAGTGGTTCGGCGAGATTCGCGCGCGCTTTCGCAAAGTGGCGGTGCGGCGCGTCGCCCGCTTCGTCGCGCTCGGCTTGCGGCTGACCATCGAACAGGTGGAGCGGCGCGCGCACGGAAAATTGCCGACGGGTTCGAGCTTTCTCGATGCGCTGGCGGAAGACGCCGGTAACCGCGAACATCCGCTGGTACGGCCGTATCTCCAGGGGCCGAAGGCCGAGAACCCCTACGTCAACTTTTACTTCGACACGATGTGTAACGGCGGCCCGGCCGACGTGGGCGAGGCGGCGCTGCCGGTGATCGATTGCCTGGCCCGCCTGCGCGCGATCAAGGCCGCGCCGGTCGTGGCCCATCCGCGCGATTTGGCCGAAGCCGATCTGCGGGTCATGGTCGACGCGGGGTTGATGGGTGTCGAGGCGTTTTGTTCGTATCACGACGCCGCGTCAGCCCGGCGCTGGCGCGACCTCGCCGCGCGCTACGGTCTGCTGGTCACCGCCGGCAGCGACTTCCACGGCGTGCGCACCAAAGCCACGGTCCGTCTCGGCGGCATCGACGGCAACGACGACGCGCTGGCGCAACGGCTGCGCGAGGCGATCGCGGCGCTTTGAATCCGGCGCGAAGTTGTGAATAATAAAGCGCGATGAACGAGGAGAGAAAACAATGAGTATCTCGCGCCGTGACATGTTGAAGCTGATGGCCGCCTCGAGCGTGGCGCTGGCGACGCCGCACTGGGCGCGCGAAGCGTTGGCCGAGCCCCGGTTGCTGGCGTTCAAGGGCGACACGGAGTCGGCCGTGCGCAAGGTGATCGAAGCGTTCGGCGGCATCAAACGGTTCGTCTCGCGCGGCGACAAGGTGGTGATCAAGCCGAACCTGGGCTTCGCGCAGCCGCCGATCCGCGCGTCCAATACCAATCCGATCGTCATTCATACCTTGGCGAAGATGTCGCTCGAGGCCGGCGCCAAAAGCGTGCAGGTGTTGGACAACCCGGTGCACCCGCGCATCATCTGCGCGCTGCGCAACGGCATCAAGGACGCGCTGAAAGATCTCGAGGGAGTGCACGTCGAGCTGGTCAGCGACGATCCGTTTTTCGCCGACGTGCAAATTCCGCGCGGCAAGGTGCTCAAACGCACGCAGGTCATGCGCGCGATCCTCGAATGCGACACGCTGTTCAACGTGCCGATGGCCAAGAGCCACGGCGGCGCGCTGGTCAGCTTCAGCCTGAAGAACTGGATGGGCGCGGTGAAGAATCGCGGCGAATGGCACAACAGCGTCGATCTGCACCAGGCCATCGCCGACTTCGCCACGTTCATCAAACCGAAATTCACTTTGCTCGACGCCTCGCGCGCGCTGGTCACCGGCGGCCCCGGCGGTCCGGGCGAAATCAAAAACCTGCAAACGATCATCGGCGGCTTCGACATGGTGGCGATCGACAGCTATGCGGTCGGGTTGTCCACCTGGAACGGCAAAAAGCTCGCGCCGGCCGACGTGCCGCACATTCGCTTCGCGGCGGAAATGGGCGTCGGCAGCATGAACGTCGCCGGTCTGTCGGTGATGACGGCGTAACATGAAACTACGGCGCGCCGTTCAGTTGATTTTTCTGCTGCTGTTCGCGCTGCTGATCGCCCTGACGACGTTCCCGCTCAAGATTTCCTTGCCGGTCGACCTGTTCCTGCTCATGGACCCGCTGCTCATCGCGGGCGCCAGCCTCGTCACCCGCGCGATCGTCGACGGCTTCCTCGTCGCGGTGCTGGTGCTGGCGGCGACGGCGCTGCTCGGCCGCTTTTTCTGCGGCTGGGTGTGTCCGCTCGGCACGACGATCGAGCTCGCCGACGAGGCGCTCTACCGCCGGCGCAAACGACGCTGGCCGAATCACCAACGCGTCGCGCGCGGGTTGAAATACGTCAACCTGATCGTCATTCTCGTGGCGGCCGCGTTCGGCTACGGCCTGACCTTCTTGCTCGACCCGATCGCGCTGCTGACGCGCACGGCGACGTATCTGCTGCACCCGCTCGTCGTGCTGGCGACCAACGGCGGCCTCGACGCGGTGCGCCCGGCGGCGGACAAAGCCGGCTGGCTCGGCCTGTATTACGCCCGCCTGCATCAACCGCTGCTCTCGAGCGGGTCGCTGATGGCCGCGGCGATCTTCGTCGCCATCATCATGCTCAACCGCCTGCAGCGCCGCTTCTGGTGCCGCAGCCTGTGCCCGCTGGGCGGACTGCTCGGGTTGTTCGCGCGGTTGTCGCCCGCGCAGCGCCGCGTCGCCGAGAAGTGCGATCACGATGGCAAGTGCCGGCGCGCGTGCGAGACGGGCGCGATTGATGAGGACGATCTGAACTACGACCCGGCCGAGTGCATCATGTGCTGGCGCTGCGTCGACAACTGTCATCTGTGCGTCAACACCTTCGGCTTCACCAACCCGCGACCGCGCCTGGCGCAGCCGCTCGACGTCGGCCGGCGTCGGTTTCTCGCGGGCGTGGCCGGCGGCGCGTTCGGCGCGATGCTGTTTCGCGGCAGCCCGTCGCGGCTGGTCAGACCCGATACGCTGTTGCGGCCGCCGGGCGCGCGGCCCGAAAGCGCTTTTCGCCAGCGCTGCATTCGTTGCGGCCAGTGCGTCAAGGCGTGTCCGACGAACACGCTGCAGCCTGACTGGTTCGACGCCGGGCTCGAGGGCATCTGGGCGCCGGTGCACCACATGCGGCTGGCGGCGTGCGAGCAGGATTGCAACGTCTGCGGGCAAGTGTGCCCGACCGGCGCGATCCGTGCGTTGGGCATCGACGAGAAACGCTACGCCAAGCTGGGCACGGCGGTGCTCGACACGACGCGCTGCCTGACCTACGCGCAAGATAAAAGCTGCCTGGTCTGCAACGAAGCCTGTCCCTATCACGCCATCGCGTTCTGGCAGGTGACCGGCCGGCACAATCGACGGCCGCTCGTCGACTGGACGCGTTGCAACGGCTGCGGGATGTGCGAATCGGTTTGCCCGGTCGAAGGGCGCGGCGCCATCATCGTGAAACCCGATGGGCAGATTCGCCTGGCGGAGGGCAGCTACATCGCCGAAGCGAAGCGGCGCGGATATCGTTTCGAACACGGCACGGCCGAGGATCAATACGGCGGAACGTCGCCGGAAGGCGGGGCGCCACGATGAACGCGCGTGATCTGCTGCGCCGTCTGTGGCCGTATGGCGTGGTCGCCGCGGCGGTGTTGCTCGTCAGCCGCCAGTGGTGGAACAGCGGTTTGCTCGGCGGGCATAGCTCGTTCATGGATTTGATGCGCCAGGTCGTGCTCGACGACGCGATTCGCCACGGCGACATTTGGCCGCGCTTCGCCGAGGCGTTTTACGCCAATCACGGCTCGCTGCTGTTTCACTTCTATGCGCCGCTGAGCTACTACATCACGGAAATCTTCATGTTGGTCGGCGCGCCTTCGACCGTCGCGCTCAAGTTGGCGATGGCGGCGGGCCTGCTTTTGTCCGGCGTGTTCATGGCGATGCTCGCGCGCGAGCTGTTCGGCGATTACGCGGCGGCTTGTGCGGGAGCGGCGTACGTACTGGCGCCGTACCATCTGGTCGACGTGTTGGCGCGGCACGCTTTCGGCGAAGCGCTGGCCTTCGCCTGGCTGCCGCTGGCGTGCTGGGGCATTCTCGGCGCGGTGCGCGACGGCTCGGCGGTCCGCATGATCGCCGGCGCGCTGGGCATGGCCTTTCTGCTGCTGACGCACAACATCACCGCGATGATCTCGGCGCCCGTACTCGCGTTGTGGTGGGTTTACGTCTCGTGGCGCTACGGCCAACGCAAGCTGCGCGGGCCGCTGCTCGGCGTGTGCGCCGGCGCGGGCGGCTTGCTGCTGGCGGCGTTTTTTTGGATCCCCGCGTTCAGTGAAACCAATCTGATCTGGTCGACCGAAAGTCTGACTGACGAGTACTTCCGTTATTGGCAACACTTCGTCTACTTCAAGCAGTTTTTCAAACTTTTTTGGGGCTATGGCGGTTCCACGCTGGGGCCGAATGACGGGATGCCGTTTCAACTCGGCCTGGCGCACTGGGCCCTGCTGGCCGGCTCCGTCGCCGTGTTCGTGAAGCGGCGCGAGTGGCGCACGCCTCTGGCCGTGTGCTGGATCATCGTGGTCGGCGCGCTGTTCATGGCGCACTTCGCCAGCGCACCGATCTGGCGGCACATCAAGCACCTGGCCTTCGTGCAATTTCCGTGGCGGTTTCTTGTGCTCGCAGTCTTCGGCGCGAGTCTGGCGGCCGGCAGCGTCGCCCAGGCGCTGCGCGACGCCGGCGGCAAACGCTGGGGCGCAGTCCTCGCGCTGCTGGCGGTTATGCTCGCCTTTCCGGTTTATGCGCCTTATACGCGGTCGAAGCACACGCTCTATATCGTCGCGAAAGACGATTGGGGACACTTCCACTGGCAGCACTATTTGGACCTGGCTCGGCAGCCGGGATATCAACTGCCGGAAAAGTTGGTGACGATCGCGTGGATCCGCGCGAATCTCGTGCGCGCCACCGCCCGCGAGGATTTTTTGCCGCACGCCGTGCTCGAGATTCCGACCACCCCGCCCGAGCGGGATGTCATCGCGGTCGCGGGCGAGGTGCTGACCGTGCAAGCGTTGGGTCCGCGACATTATGCGGCTGAGGTGGACATGTCCGCCCCCGGCCCCGTGGCGCTCGAGCGTTTCTGGTATCCCGGCTGGGAAGCGCGGGTCGATGGTCAATGGCAGAAAACCATCGTGTATAGCGCCGCCGGTCTGACCGCGGTCGAGGTAGGAACGGGGCGACATCGAGTTGAATTCAACTTCGACTCGACGCCGCTGCGTCAAACGGCGAGCATCATCTCGATCATCACCGCGCTGGCGCTGGCGGTTTTTGCGATTGTCGACCGACGCGTGCGCCGGTAAACTAGCGCCCGCGTCATCGTGAGCTTTATAAAAACAATCGTCTTGCGGGCCAGGTGGAATCTTTGATGCGCCGTTTTGTTTTTCTACTCCCCTTTGTCATGCTTATCCCGTTGATGTCGGCGGCATGCTCGGCGCCGCACGTCGTATACGAGCGCATCGAGCGGCAACGCCCGGTGGTGCTGCCGCGCGATCATTACGCGCACGACGATTTTCAGACCGAGTGGTGGTATTACACCGGCGTGCTGTCCGCCGAAGACCAACGCACCTTCGGCTTCGAACTCGTCTTTTTTCGGCGGCGCACCGAGTACGACCATTATCTCGGCATTCCGATTCCCGGTCACTGGATCGCCAATCCGGCGCATCTGGCGCACTTCGCCATCGCCGACCCGCGCCGCCGGGAGTTGTATTTCCGCGAATACATCGCGCGCGACTATCGCCAAGACTTCGGCATGGGCGGCGCGCGCAGCGACGCGTTTGCCGTCTGGAACAACAACTGGTCGGTGCGCGAGATGGACGGCGCGCAGGTGCTCACCGCGATCACCCGCTTTTACAACCTGAAGCTGTCGCTGACCTCGCCCAAGCCGCCCGTGCTGCACGGCGACGCGGGCTACTTCCTCAAAGACGTCGACGAGCAGGGCGAGCACGGCACGTATTACATCAGCTACACGCACCTCGTCGGCGAGGGCGTGTTCTACGTCGACGGCCGGCCGCTGGCGGTCAAGGCGCAGGCGTGGATGGACCACGAATACGGCACGCACCAACTGAGCGCGCGCCAGGTCGGCTGGGATTGGTTTTCGCTGCGCATGAACGACGACAGCGAACTGATGGTCTATCTGCTCAAGCAAACCGACGGACGCCACGGGAAATACTCGAAGGCGACCTTCGTGCGGCCGGACGGCAGCGTCGTGCATCTCGATTACGATGATCTGATCGTCGAGCCGGGGCGCGTCTGGCGCAGCCCGCGCGAGGGCGGCGGGCGTTACGTGCTGGAGTGGGTGATTCGCGTGCCGAAGCTGAATGCGGTGTATCGCATCAAGCCGGTGTTCGATGACAGCGAAGTCGACGCGGCGGTGAGCACCAACGTGCGCTACTGGGAAGGGATGATTCGCGTGCAGGCCGAAGTCGAGGGGCGGCCGGTCTCCGGCGGCGGCTACATGGAAATCTGCGGGGCGGCACGTCCGGTGAAAGCGCTGACCGCGCTGCCGCCGTCTCGCCGGGAGAGCGGCACATGAGGCGGTTCTGGTTGCTGCTGTTGTTGGTCGTCGCGGCGGCGTGCGCGACGATAGCGACCTACCGGCCCGTGACGCGCGGCTACGAGTTTTCGTTTCCGCGCGATTACTATGCGCATCCGGACTTTCGCACCGAGTGGTGGTACTACACCGGCCATCTCGATGCGGAAGACGGCCGCAGCTACGGCTTCGAATTGGTTTTCTTCCGCCGCCGCACGGAAAGCGATTCGCGTTTCGGCCTGCCGTTACGCGTTTTCACCAACCCGGCGGTGGTCGCGAACTTTGCGTTGAGCGACATCAGCGAGCAACGCTTCGTTTACGGTGAACGCATCGGCCTGCGTCCGCCCTATCGCGGCGGCGCGCGCAGCGACCGGCTGCTGATCTGGTCGGAAGGCTGGCAGGTGGCGGAGCTCAGCGGCGCGCATCACCTGAGCGCGTCGCAGGGCGACTACGAAATCGACTTGTCGCTCGTCTCGCAGAAACCGCCGGCGCTGCACGGCGACCACGGTTACTCGCGCAAGGGCGCCGACGGCGTCGCCAGCCTTTACTTCTCGCTGACGCGCATGAAGACCGCGGGCTGGCTGCGCAAAGGCAATCGCTGGTTGCGCGTGGTCGGCGGTTCGGCGTGGATGGACCACGAGATTTTGTCCCAGTCGCTCGGCCCCGAACTAAGCGGTTGGGATTGGTTCTCGCTGCAGCTCGACAGCGGCGATGAGCTGATGCTGTTCCTGTTGCGCAAAAAAACCGGCGGCGTCGATTCGTACAGCGCAGGCACGTACATCGATGCGCCGGGCCGCACGACGCATTTGCCGTTGGATCAGTTTCAAATCACCGAGGCCGAATATTGGACGAGCCCAGTCAGCGGCGCGCGTTATCCCGTCGCGTGGGACGTCAAGATGATGGGGCCGCGCGCGATGCAATTTCGCGTGCGTGCGTTGCTGCCGGCGTCGGAGTTGGTGTTACACATGACCGACGTGAACTATTGGGAAGGCGCGGTCGAAGTGAGCGGGCAGGACGGCGCGCGGCCGCTGCACGGTCGAGGCTACGTCGAGATGAGCGGACGCGACCGGCCGTTCTCCGGTATCTAGCGAAATAGCAGCGTTTTGATTTCCCACGCGCGCAGATCGAGCCGCAGCGCTCCTTTGTGCTGGCCGTGGCGCACGGGTTCGACCTCGCGCACCGGCCGGCCGAGCAGATCGGTCACCTCGACGCGCGCGAACTTCCAGGCCGGTCGGAGTTCCGCCACGGTGTCTTTGCCGCCGCGTTCCACCAGCCGCAGCACGATGCCTTCGCCGTCGCGATAGAACGCCCCGACCTCGATGTTCTCGGGACCCAGCACGAGCAGCTGGCCGCTCGGCGCCAAGGCGGTTTCTTGCGTGCGACGACTCGTGTCGCTCGTCTGGTGCACGATGAGCGGCGCGTTGAACGCGTGACCGCGCCGCCAAACGTGCGCCTGCCGCGCGTCGCCGCCGTGCGGGAAGAACGAGTAGCGGAACGTGTGCCGCCCCAGCGAAAGCGCGCCGGGGCCGGAATCGTGAAAATGAATCTTGTCCGAACTGCGCCACAGCCGCATCACGAGCGCGCCCTTTTCGATACGACAGCCGCCCGTGCCTTGATTGAGCACGGCCAGGCCGTGGCCCTGACCTTCGAGGTCGGCGTAGGTCAGCGCCGGATATTCGCGGCCGTCGCGCGCCAGTTCGCCGTAGGGAATTTCGTGGACCGTGCGCGTGTGATCGCGCGGCAGCGGCCAATGCACGTCGAGGCTGCAATGAGGCGTCGCGAGATCGATGTCTAACTCGGCGTCGATGCGGCGACCCGCGCACGGGAGGCGATAGGTGATCGCGGCCGGGTTGGGTCCGATCTTGCCGGTGAAGCGCACGGCCGCACGAATCGGGCCGTTTTCGACGACCTCCGCGCGTTGCACGGTGAACTCGCGTTCGTGGGCGAAGCGCGGCCGATAGGATAGATACAACGTGCCGGTGTCACGCGCCAAGGTGAGGCGGCCGGCCTTCACCGGCGTCAGCTCGACGTCGCGCTCGCGGTCGAAGATGCGGCAGATCGTTCCGCTGCCCGAGGCGAAACAAACCTCCAGCCAGGCGTTGCGCAACAGGCATTCCTCGGCGACGGCCGCCGCGCGCGCTTCCGCGTTCGGCAGATTGCTTCGGTCATACCGCGTCCAGAGCGCGCGATAGCCGAGCGGCGGCACGGCCAATGAAACCAGCAGCCGCGCGCGTTTCGCCGAGCCGTCCGCGTAACGTTCCGCGTCGAGCACCTGCGAAGGCAGAATCGTTTTTCCGTCGGTCACCAACGGCAAACGACCCTGCTGGGCCGGCAACTCCAACTCGATCGTTTCCTCGCGCCAAAAGCCGAGGGTGTTGACGACCAAAATCGGCGGGCCGCTGTCAGCCGGTCCGTGAACCTGCGCGCCCAACCAATTCAATTGCCGCGCCGTTTCCTGGCGGGCGAGATCAACAACCACGCGCAGCCGATACTCGACTTGCGCGCTCACTTCGTCGGTGTGGCAGCCGGTGACGCTGTCGTGGAACTGCGCGCGCATCAGCAGCGTACGCAATCTCGCGAGCAGCGCGGACGGGTAGGCGCAATCGCAGCCGGTCGGGTCGGCGATCAACGACGTGCGTTCCAAATCGGCGAGCGCGACTTCCGCCTGACGATGAAGCAGTTTGAGGCGCGGCCGCGAGGTGTACGTGCCGCCGTTGTCGGGGTTGAACTCGCCGCGCACCACGGCGAGCGAGGCGTCGGGCACGGCGGCGAAGAAGCGCGACGGCAGGCTGTGCCTATATGGCGTCTGCGGATGGCCGGCGTTGAAGCGCGCGAGTGTCGCGCCGACGCCGCTCTGCGGGCGGCCGTGGTCGATGCCCGCCGGGCAAAACAGTTGCTCGGTCGGCGCATTCTCCGCCAGCTTCCGCACCGTGCGCGCCAGCTTGTACTCGACGCGTTGCGGATCGTCGGGCAGCGGATAGCCCGCGAAATACAGCCGGCGCATCCAGTGCGTCTTGATGCGCGTGCCGTCGAGGCCTTCCCAGAGAAACGTCGTCGGCGTATCGGGCTGCGTCACGCCGCGGCTGAAGGCGAACGCGTGGCAGCCGGCCTTGCGCAAAATCTGCGGCAGCGTGGCCGGCATGCCGAACGAATCGGGCAGCCACCCGACCGTGCTGTACCGCCCGAAGAGGCGACGACACGCGCGCTGCCATTCAATCGCCTGCCGCACCAGCGATTCGCCGCAGATCAGATTGACATCGGGCTCGACGTAAAAGCCCATCAGCGGTTCGACGCGATCCTGCGCCACGAACGCCGCGAGCCGCGCCAGCGCCGAACGATCGGCCGCGGCCAGATATTCGAGCTGCGGCGTTTGATCGAACACGAACGTCATGTCCGGTTCGGTTTCCAGCAGGCGCAGCGCTTCGAGCATGTTGCCGGCGGCCAGGCGGCCGTTGGTTTGCTCGTCGCGGAGCCACTCGAAGTCGTAATGAATGTGCGGCACGAAGTGGACTGTGGCCTTCAACTCATCCGGCAGCGTAGCGTCCAACGTCGGGTCGAGCGGATCGAGCAGCACCGCAACGGCGCCGCGACCTTTTTCCATGTTGATCGGCAGCGACAGCGCGAAGATCGGCGCATACTCGCCGGTCAGTTCAAGATCGACGAAGTGCAGCCCGTCGGGCAGCGCGCGCTTGGGGACGGTGAGCACGAGCGGCACGCCGGCCGCGAACGGCAGCACCGGCAGCTTGTCGGCGGTGCAGCGCACCTGGTCGTATTCGACGACCAGATGTTTCGGTTTGATCAACCGGCCGTCGAGGCGCATCGCGACGCCGCGCAGCGATTGATTGCTCCAGCAGTTGGTGACCGCGAGGCGAAAACCGCCGTCTTGATTGCCGATCAGATCGTGAACGATCAGCGCCTCGATCGACGGTTCGAGATCGGTGGGAATGCGCTGGCGAAAGCGCTCCTTTTGCAGCGCGCGCGCCAACCGCTTCGCCAGCACGCGGCGCAAAACCGGCAGCGTCAGCACGCGCTGCAGCGTCGGCGGGAGCAGACTTTTCAACGTCGCCTCATTTGATCCACAGCACCTCGCTGATGGCCGGCGAGGTGAACGAATCGGTCGTTCCGTCGGGGAAGGTCACGTTCGCCTGGACGTTGACCAGGAAGCGATAGACGTACGATTTGGCGAAGATGCCGGCGATCTGGCGTTCGAAGAAGCTCATGCGTTCAAGGATGTTGACGATCTCCACCGGGCTTTGCACCGTGTATGAACCGGTGACCTTCACGACGCCCGGCCGGTCGAGCGAAAAATCGAAGTGCTTCGGGTATTTCATTTTGTAGGTCGGCTCGGTCTGCCAGTCGCTCGGCGTGAGCGTGTAGCGGTCGCCCGCGTAAAGCAGTTTGTCGCCCTTGGCGAAGGCGATCATCGGCACCGTGCGGCCGCCCCATTCCTGCGGCACGGTGAATTCCAGAATGTCCAGCGTGTACTTCGCGTCGAAGCAGCGCAGCGAGAACCAGCGCTTCGAATACTTGTGCGGCATCATCGTGACGCGGCCGTGGTCGCTGTAGCCGTAGCCGTGCACCTGACGCGCGCCGGCGGGCGTGCGGATCGTGCCGGTCACCTCGGCGCGCGGCGTGCTGACGTAGCTGGCGTAGTAGTGATCCGGCGAACCGTAGACCACCAGCCCGCTGTTGATCGCGAAGCCGGGCAGGGTGGAATGGTACTTCAAATCGACGGCCAGCTTCTTCACGTCGAGCTTGACGTTGAAATCGGGGAAGCGCCCCCACACGCGGCTGGTGTCGAGCGTCACATCCATGTGATCGGCGGCGGCCTGCGACTGGCCGTGCTTGAACTCGATGCGCCCCCAGTAATTCTTCATCCCGGGTTCGCAGACGGCCACGTCCATGCTCGTGTTGTTGCTGCTCAGGCCCATGTTGGTGATGAAGACGGTGGCGAAGATCGCCGTGCCGTCGTCCAGTCTGCTCATAAAAAAGTAACTTTCGCCGTAGGTGGTCACGTCGACCGGATGAACGCCGTACACGCTTTCCGGCAGGCCGACGCCGTAATTCGGCACGCCGGGCAGCTTGGGCCAGATTTGCAATTCGCCGCGGCCCCAGGCCAGGGCGGTGACGACCACGATGCTCAGTACGATTGCCAGTAATAGTCGACGCATGTTTATCCTCCTGCGAGCGAAGGTGAATCTCGGTGGAAGCGCATGTGAGCGAAACCTAATGATACAGGGCTTCGATCTGGGTTAGCACGTCTTCCGGCGATTTGGCCGTGGCGAACGAAAGCTCGGTGACCAGCAGGCCGCGGGCCGTTTCCATCATCTTGCGTTCGCCGAAGGATAGCTCCTTGGTTTTCCGCAGCACATACAGATCGCGCAGCACGGCCGCCACCTCGAACACGCTGCCGGTGCGGATCTTTTCCATGTAGTCGCGGTACCGGCGGTTCCACGTCTGGTTGTCGATGTGGTTGCGCGTGTCCTTGAGAATATTCCACACGCGCCGGATTTCCTTCTTGCCGATCAGCGGCCGCAGCCCGACCTTTTCCACGTTGTTGGTGGGGACCATGATCGTGATATCGGTTTCCAGAATACGTACCATGAAGAACGTCAGGATGGAATTGCCGATTTCCTTTTTTTCGATGCCTTCAATGATGCCCACACCATGTGCGGGATACACTGCCTTGTCGCCAATCTTGAACATGCCGACCTCGATTGAACATTTAAATATACCACAAATAGGCTCCGCGGCGCAAATTGACCGTCCTGTTCTTGCATTGGCCCCGTTTTGAGATTAGCTTCCGAGCGAAATCGTGAGAGAGGGCCAGGTCGTGAGTCGAACGGGTCGTATCCTGATCAGCGCCGCGATCATCGTCGGCGCGAGCGCGCTCTGGGCGCTGGCGTTCAACGCCTGGCGACCCAAGGGCGTCGCGTGGGTGCGGGAAACCGTGAGCGACCAATCCGGCGTCGGCAAGATGCTGACCCTCCCGCGCGCGAAACAGTTGTTCGACACGGGTGCGCTGTTCGTCGACACGCGCACCGACGACGAATTCGCCGCCGGCCACATTCGCGGCGCGCTGCACCTGTACTACGCGCACGTCGAAGCGGAGTGGCAGCGGGCGCTGGCGAACGTCGATTTCGATCAGCCGATCGTTTGTTATTGCTCCGGCGGCGGATGCAACAGTTCGCTGATCGTCGCCGATTTTCTCGAGCGGCAAGGCTTCGGCAAGGTCTACGTCTTCGAAGGCGGCTGGCCGGCGTGGAGCGCGGCGGGCTATCCGTTGCAAGGGCTGCCGGCGCCGCCGCCGCCGTTGTATCGCGAGGCGCAGTGATGCGGCGCGTGCTGTCCAATTTGTTCGTGGTGCTCGGTTGCCGCTTCGTGCTGGCCGTGTTGTTCATGTGGGCGGCCGTGCCGAAGATCATGGACCCCAACGCGTTCGCGACCGCGATCGACAACTATCACTTTCTGCCGCACGTGCTGGTCAATCTGTGGGGGATCGTGCTGCCGTGGGTGGAGCTGACAGTCGGCGTCATTCTGCTGCTGGGGCCCGCCAGCGATCCGCCGTACGACAGCGTCACGGAAGCCGCGGCGTTGGTGTCGGCGTTGATGTACCTGTCGTTCGTCATCGCGCTGGCGGCGGCGTTGGCGCGCGGGCTCGACATCGATTGCGGCTGCTTCAACCAGGGGGGCAACGGCGTCATCAACTGGACGTACCTCGTGCGCGATTCGTCGTTGCTCGCGGCCAGCCTGGTCGTTTTCGCCTTTCATCGACGCCTGGCGAAGACGAGTCCCTGAGTACGTCGACGGTCTTTGATCCAAATCTATTATGTTGCAAAACAAGTAAAATTGTGTTTGAAAAGAGCAAGCCGGCTCACAAGAGACGGCAATGCCCGGTTCAAGACAACATTAACGGAGGAAGAGATTATGAAGGTTGAAAAAGTTTTGTTGCTGGCCGTGTTTGTTTCCTTGTTGCTCGCCGTTGGCGTGATTGTCAGTTGCGGCAGCAGCGGCGGCGGCGGCAGCGACGATGACAGCGGCAGCGGCGACGATGACAACGGCGCCGGCGACGATGACACCGGCGGAACCGGCGTAGGCGCGGCCTATGACAAATGTCTGAGCTTCTACGAGAATTGCGCTCAGTTGAATGCGTCAGACGCCGCCACGGCTTGCAGTTACATCAACTCGTTGAGCGGTTATTGGAATGATTGTATCGAAGCGGCATTCAGCAAGTTCTTCGACTGCCTGAACGGCATTTGCGATAACTACAATGAAGCCGCCGCTCAGGCATGCGCTACCACGTTCTCGAACGACGTGATCGCCTGCGTCAGCAAATAGCGACGTCGTACTCGTAAGAAAAAAGGGGCGTTCGAATCTTTGGTTCGGACGCCCTTTCTTTATCCGGTCGCCGAAACTACGGCCGGTGCGCGGCCGGCTCACTCAGGTCGTACACGGCGATGGAATGCATCTCGCCTTGAGGACCACAACGTCCGCGATCTTCCGCCACCTTGGTCCAGCGGTTCGCCAGTTCCAGCCATTCGGGATGCTTCTTGAGTTGATCGTCATCCAGGCAAGTCACCAGCCAACGCGCGCCCCACTGGTGGAATTGCTCGATGCCGCCCGGCCGCAGCGAATTGGCGTGCCAGCCGCGGCGATGGGCGGCGTAGTTCACCTGGTTCTTGCGCGTCACGCCGGGGTCGAGCACCACGACCAGGTCGTCGGACAGGCTGTAGAGCCGCACCAATTCGCCGGCGCGCGGGCCGGACAGGTCGAGCCGGAAGTGCGGGAGTACGTACAAGGTCGCCACCAGCAAAAAGCCGGCGAGCAGCAGCGCGATCCATTTGCCTTGCACGCGGCGGGACAGCGCGGACAAACCGAGCCCGGCGAGCATCGTGAAGGCGGGCAGGGCGGGCAGTTGATAGTAGTTGTGCTTCTGGCCGTCGCGAACCAGCGCGACGTAAAAGAGAAATCCCGCCAGCCAGAAGAGCGCGGTCTTCGCCTGTTTGCGCGCGTCGGCGAACAGCAGGCCGAGCAGCGCGAAGACGGCGACGAACGGCGTGGCCATCTGATCGAACAGCCGGGCCTGCAGCATGAACCAGAAATGCCCGGTCCACAGCAGCCGCAGCGGCCCCCACAGATTTTGCGCGGTGAACACGCTTTCGCCGGCGTGGACGACGTTTCCCAGGCTGCCGACGTGCGCCGCCCACGCGATCCAAACCAGCGGCGGAACCAGCGCGATCAACGCCGCGCCGATCAGCCGCCGGTCGAGCAGCGAGCGCCAGCCCTTCGCCGCGATCTGCATCAACACCAACGTTACGCCGATGTGCAGCGCGAAGGCCTTGAACAAACCGGCGAACGCGACGGCGACCACCGACGACAACAAGGCCCACGGGCAATCGCAGCGCAGCCACATCTCGTAGCGCTCCACCGCGATGATCATGGCGGCGAGCATCCACGTGTCGCTCAAAATCGTGCGGCCGAAATACCAACTGAACGGCGCAAAGAGAAAAAAGACCGCCGTGAACAACGCGGCCGGTCCGTCGGACAAACGGCGCATCAAACGAAACAGGAAGACCGCGCCCAACAGCGAGGCGATGATCGAAAGCAGCCGCGCCGCCGCTTCCGACGGAATGCCGAACAGGTGCGCGAGCCACGTCGCGGCGAGGTGGTAGAGCGGCGCCTCTTCGGCCTCGATATTTCTCGGCGCGGCGGGACCGTCCTGCAGCACGTCCCACTCCGGGTGCAGAAAGTCGACGCCGTTTTCGACGTAATGGCGCAACACCGTCGCCGTGCTGGTCTGCGCCCACGACTGATCGTCGGCGATCGGCGCGGTTAGATGCCACAGGCGCACGAGGAAGCCGAGCGCGAGGGCGAGATAGAATGCGCTGCGGAGAAACGTCTCGTCGCGGCGGAGTCGCTCGATCCAGTTCATGGCGCTTTTTCGTCCGCCGGTTTGGGCCGATCGCGCAAGGTCACGGCCGCCAACAGCAGTTCCGTGCCCGTCCATTGCAGGCGCGCGACCAACGGCGCGACGATGGCGATCGCCGGCGGGAATTTCCAGGTCAACATGGTGAACATCACGGCTTCGCGCACGCCGACGCCGCCCGGCGTGAGAAAGGACAGAAAGCCGATGAGGTACGAAAGCATAAACGCGCCCGCCACGACCGGCGCGAGGCTCAGCTCGACCTCGCCGAGCGAGCGCATGAACAACCAACAAGAGACGGAGTAGATCAGCCAGTTGAGCAGATACCAGCCGAACAAGCGCACGATGCGCCCGTACGACAATTCGATGGTCACCGGCTCTTTCCGCAGGATGCGCAGGCCGAGATTGATGCCCCATTGCAGCAAGCGCGGATGCACCATCACCAGGCAAAACGGCACGAACGCGAGCAAGACCCAGTGCAGCAGCGCCGGGTCGCCGGGCCACTTCAGCGTCTGCGCGAGGGACGCCCACGTCGCCGCATCGGCCCAGCCGACGCTGGAGATCACCACCACCGCGAAAACCGCGCCCATCGCCAGTGCGAGTTCGACGTAAATCGACATCGTGGTGCGGCCGACGTCGATGCCGCGCCGCTGGCACCAGCCGAAACGCACCAGCGGCAGCATCACCTTGCCCGGCACGTACTTGGCGACCTGGCTGGCGAACCAGATCGCCGCCGCTTCGCGCACCGGGATCGGTTTCGCGACGCCGGCGAGCACCTGTCGCCAGCCCACCGCCTGCATGATGAAGCAGACGATCAGCAGCAGCGTCGACAGCACAAACGGCGCCAGCGAAAACGAAAATTTGGTCGCGCGCAGCTTGTCGATATTTTCGTAAATGGCCACCGCGAGGAACGTGACGATCGCGGCGACGATCAGGACTTTGAGGGCGATGAGGAGCTTGCGTTTCATGAAAGGCGTTCGCGCACCGAATAGTCCGGCCGCCGTCCGGCGCTGAGGCGAACCATCATTTCGCCCAAGAGGCCGAGGGAAATGAATTGAATGCCGACCACCGTCAGCAGCACGCCGAAGGTGAGCAGTGGTCGCGTGCCGATCGGTCGCGCGCCGGCGAACCACAGGCCCGCCATGTACAGCAAGATCAGCAGACCGGCGCCCGAAAAGCCGAAGCCGGCGACGCCGAAGATGTGCGCGGGACGGCGGAAATAGCGGGTCAGGAAGAGGATCGTAATCAGATCCGCCGCGCCGCGGGTGAAACGCTCGAGGCCGAATTTGCTGGCGCCGGACGCGCGCGGATGGTGCTGCACGATCAGCTCGCCGACGCGAAAGCGATATTCCGCCGCCAGCGCGGGCAGGAAGCGATGCATCTCGCCGTAGACCTGGATCGTCTCGATCACCTCGCGGCGGTAGCACTTGAAGCCGCAATTGAAATCGTGGAGGTCCACGCCGGTCAGCTTGCGGGTGAACCAGTTGAAGACCCGGCTGGGAATCGTTTTCGACGGCGGATCGTGGCGCACTTTCTTCCAGCCCGAGACCAGGTCGTAGCCCTCGTTCAGCTTGGCCAGGAACGCGGGCAACTCGGCCGGGTCGTCCTGCAGATCGGCGTCCATCGTGAACACGATTTGTCCGCGCACCTCGGCGAAACCCGCGGCGAGCGCGGCGCTCTTGCCGAAGTTGCCGCGAAAGCGAATCACGCGCACGTGCGCGCCATCGGCTTCGTGCAATTGCGCGAGCACGTCGAACGAATCATCGGTGCTGCCGTCGTCGATGAACAGCAGCTCGTAGGATTGTCCCATCGCGGTCAGTACGCCGCTCAGCCGCTGATGCAGCGGGCGCAGGTTCTCGCGCTCGTTATAAAGCGGAATCACGACGGACAGATCGACGGGCACCGATGCTCTCCGGCTTAGTTACTGCGTGGGAAGCATTAGCACGAAAAAGGGGGCAGGGTCCAGCGTCGGAAATGACAAGACCGGCCGGGCGCTAGTTCATCGGCTCCAGCAGACCTTTTTCGCGCAGGAATTTCGCCAGGCGGTCGGCGTACCAGACCATGACGTATTCCGGCGGATGCACGTTGTAGTATTCCGTCGGCAGGCCCTTCTCGGCCAGTGAAAGCGCGGGAACTTTCAACGCGACGTAGTACGGATCGTAGTCGAAATTCTTCTTGATCGTGCCGGGATAGAGAAAGATGCAAAGATGCGCGCGCTTCTGCACCCATTGATAAAATTCAACGGACCGGTTCACATTCCGGATTTCATGCAGGCCGCTGTAGACCCAGGAGCAGCCTTGGTTGGCCGCGTGATAGGCCGCGGCGAGGCGGTAGAGCCGCAGCCAGCGGATCAACATCAATCGCGCGTCGACCGACCAGCTCTGTGGGCCGATCAGGCAGTGAGGCGAGCCGAGGAGCCGTCGCCAAAATTCGGGATTCTGATCAAACAGCGGCGCCGGTGATTGACCGAAGAGAAACGCCGGCGCCCCGCCGTTGCTGATCGCGAAGACCACCAGATCGGGCTGGAGCAGCTCCACCTTTTCCCTGGCCAGCGTGGCCATTTGCAGCGGCACGTAGGCGCTGGTGCCGAAGTTCCACACTTCGTAGCGGCCGGGTTCGTCGCGGTTGAGCCGCTTCTCCAGCAGCGCCGGCCACGTCGTGCTGTCTTTGAGCCCGGCGCCGTAAACGTTGGACCCGCCGAAACAAAGAATGCGAAACAACCCGGCCGGTTTTTTCGCCGGGTGCTCCGGTCCGCGCGCGCCGTAGGCATTGATGTGCACGCGATAGCCATGCGGCCCGCCCGTGTAATCGTAGTCGCCGGGTTTGAGGCGAAAGATGATATCGGGGTTGGGATCGGGTTGGTGGCTCGGGCGGTCGGCCATCTGGAAATAGAGCATCTTGTTGATCAGCCGCCAGTCAAAAGCGAAAATGCGCACCACCATCTCGGCGGCGAGCAGCGCGAACAGCGTCGCGCCGAGCAAGACGTAAATCCGGCGCCGGCTGCGCGGCAGCAGGAAAAAACGCTTAAAAAAATTGATGGCCCGGATCCGCCAACGATTCATGCGATTCGCACCGACGCCCTTTCCGCCCGTTAATAGCACAAGTTGAGTCCGGTCAAAATCCGCTCGCAATTGACAGGCCGCAAAACGGCGGGCTACAAAGAGCTTAGACCTCCGGGAGAAATGTTTGGATATCCGCACGGATCACATTCGTTTGTCCGCCGAGTTCGAAGCGGGCGTGCGACTGATCGAGGCCGTCGGCCTGGCCGAGGCGCGCCTCGGGCCGGTCGGGGCGGCGTGCGGATTCGTCGCGGACGGCCGCGCGCAGGTCCTGGCGAAATCCAGACCCGATTCCGTGTTGCTCGAAAACGATTCCCTGCAAGTGACGCAAATCTGGCGGGGCGCGAATCCCGCCGAGCGAGTCGTCTTCACCTGGCGGATTTGGCCGGCGGAGGACGGCGACGGCCTGTTGTTGCAAGGCAGTGTGGCGAACGAACAGCGGCAGCCGCTATCGCTCGACTATATTGATCTACTGGATGTGCGGGCGGGGCAGGGCGGCAAATTCGTACTGGGCTTTTCCACGGCGGAGTGGAGCATCTTCCGCCACGGCTGGCAGAGCTGGTCGGCCAGTCGGCCGTTTCGTTTGATCGAACGCGATCCGCGACCGCTGTTTCGTTTTTTGCGCGAGATGGAAGAAAACCCGACCAATCCCAGTCCGAATACTTACGGCGTTTACACCAGCGAACAGGCGATGCTGCTGCGGAACACGAGTTCAGGGCAATCGCTGTTGCTCGGTTTTCTCTCGGCGGACCGCGCCTTCGGCGACGTGCGGGTGGAAATCGACCCCAAGACCCGGCTGGTGCGGCTGCTGCGCGCGCGGTGCGAGTTCGACGGCGCACAGATCGCGCCCGGGCAGACCGTCGAGTCCGAAACGCTGTGGCTGCGGTTCGCGGGCCGCGGCAAAGACCCGCTGTCCGACTGGGCCGTGCGCAGCGGGCGGCTGATGCGCGCGCGTGTGCCGGAGCGCAAACCCGTCGGCTGGTGCAGTTGGTACTACTACTACACCAAGATTTCCGAAGCGACGCTGCTGGCCAACCTGCGCGTGCTCGCGCCGTTGCGCGAGGAACTCGGCCTCGAGTTTTTCCAACTCGACGACGGCTACCAGAGCGCGCTCGGCGACTGGCTGAAAACCAATGCGAAGTTCCCGTCGGGCCTGCCGGCGCTGGTCAGGCAATTCGAAGAAGCGGGCTTCGTGCCGGGTATCTGGACCGCGCCGTTCCTGGCGCATCCGCGAAGTGAAATCGCGCGCGCGCATCCGGACTGGCTGCTGCGCGACGCCAAGCGCCGGCCGATCCGCGGCGCGTACAATCCGTTGTGGGACAAATGGCGCGGCATTTTGGCGCTCGATCCCACGCACCCGGACGTGCAGGCCTGGCTGCGCGAGACCTTCCGCGCGCTGCGCGAGATGGGCTGGCGCTTTTTCAAGATCGACTTCCTTTACGCCGCCGCGCTGCCTGCCGCATATCACGATCGCTCGCTCAGCCGCGCCGGCGCGTTGCGGGCCGGTCTGCAGGCCATTCGCGACGGCATCGGCGACGACGCTTTCCTGCTCGGCTGCGGCTGTCCGCTCGGCCCCGCGGTCGGGCTTGTCGACGCCATGCGCATCGGCGCCGATGTGACGCCGCGCTGGGCCAATCCGATGCGCTGGGCCTTCCGCGATCACCACTGCTTGTCCACCCGCCATTCGCTGCGCAACACGATCCAGCGCGCGTTTTTGCAGCGCGCGTGGTGGCTGAACGACCCGGATTGCCTCTTGGTGCGGCAGAACAACAACAAGATGAACCTGCACGAAATCCGCACCCTCGCGTCGATCGATGCGCTGTCGGGCGGGATGTTGTTGGTCAGCGACGACATGACGCAGCTCGCCGCCGAGCGTTTGGAGATCTTGCGCAAGGCGCTGGCGATTCGCACGCCGAACATGCAGGTGCTCGATCCGGATATCGGCGAGTTCCCCGGCCGGCTGCTGGCGCGCAGCGACGACGGGTACTATCTGCTGATCGTCAACTGGCACGACCAGGAAGACAGCCCGCC
>PMZC01000358.1:24475-25161 GCA_003170555.1 Deltaproteobacteria bacterium | reverse complement strand
GCTGTTGACCGCGTTTGTTCTGACGTGGAATGCTCGACGCCGCTGGCTGAAGTTCGCCCTCCTCTTCGTGCTGCTCGCCGTCATCTTTGTTTTCGGCTTGCTCGCCCGCGAGGCCGGCGAATACCGCACCCGGGTGCGGATCATCACGGCGCATAATATTCTCGACGAAATCGCCCGCGCCATTGAACACCGTCAATCATCCGCTCCGTCGCTGATCAATTGTGATTGGCCGTGTCTGACGCAAGCGCTGCAGCAGAGCGGCGACTGGCGCGGCTTCGGCATACCGTACGAGGGCCGCGAAGGCGACGCCGTCCGCGTGGAGACGATACCGCGCAAGGACCCCTGGGGATGCAAGTTCGTTTATGAGCCGTCCGCGACCGGAGGTTTCACGCTGAAGAGTTCGGGGCCCGATCGCCGCTGGGAAACCGCCGACGACCTCATCGTCACCGACCGCTCGCCGCTGCCGGCGCTACCCCAACCGCTGCCGGTGTTTCACCCGTTCCAACGTCCGGCGACGCACTGAATCATTCCGGCGGGTTCTTATTTTCCATTTCCGCGGCGAACACGCAGGTGCGGTTGCGGCCTTGTCGCTTGGCCTCGTACAACGCGGTGTCCGAGGCTTTGATCAGGTCCTGCGCGTGGTTCGCGTGGTGCGGATAGCTTGCGATGCCCAGACTGATCGTAAC
>PMZC01000358.1:0-24455 GCA_003170555.1 Deltaproteobacteria bacterium | reverse complement strand
TTCCTCGCCGCCGAAGCGGGCCGCCGTATCCACTTCGCGCGAATTCTTGCGCAGCAGATCGGCCACCGTCTGCAACACCACGTCCCCCATCTGATGGCCGTAAGTGTCGTTCACGTTTTTGAAGCGATCCAGGTCGGCCATCACCAGTGACAGCTCATGGCCGTAACGTTGGGAGCGCCGCAGTTCGCCTTCCAGCTTGAGATTGAAGTACCGGCGGATAAAGAGCTTGGTCAGCTCGTCGGTGATCGCCATCTCGTACAGTTGCGCGTTGTTGATCGCCACGGCCGCCTGATTGCCGAGCGCGGTCATCAATTCCAAATCTTCGTTGGAGAAACCGCCCCCGCCGCCGATTTTGTTGGTGATGTTGATCACGCCAATCGCTTCGTCCGCCGCAATCAACGGAATGCACAGGATCGACTGCACGTTGGATTCGTCGTTCTGGACATAGCGCTCGTCGTCCTCGGTGGCGTTGACGATGATCGGCAAACGGGTCTGGAACACCTGCCCCGCGATGCCCTCGCCCACCGCGAACGAGCGGCAGATGATCGTGCCGGAGTTGATGGCGTCTTCCGTTCGCGGGTCCGGCAGACCCTTGACGACCCGCACGACCAGCCGACCGGAATACTGGTCGAACAGCATCAACGAACCTTTTTGCGCGCCGGTCGTGTCGGTGGCCTGACCGAGAATGAACTTGAGCAGGTTCTTCAAGTCGTTGATGTGAATCAGCGCCCGGCCGATGTTGTACAAGATCGAAAGGTTCTTGACCGTCTTGTCCAGCTCCGCCCGATCGCGCTCATTCTTTTCATAGAGCTGGGCGGTCGTGATCGCGACGGCCGCGTCCTCCGCCAGGACGTGCAGAAACTCCAACTCGTCGTCTTCGTACGGATCGCCGTCCTGCTTGTCGCCGATACTGAGCAAACCCACGACCTTGCCCTGGTGATTCAGCGGTACGAACGCCTGGCTGCGCAAAGAGTGCAGATGAAGCTGCTCAAACGGAATCTTGAAACGCGGGGTGCCCTGGCTGTCGGCGGTCGAAAACGGCTTGCCCTGCAAGATCGCCCGCCAAAGCAAACCTTCCTGGCGCGGAAACGAAAAACCGTTCGGCAAATCCGCGAGGCCGAAACTCCTGACCAACTGAAAGCGATCGCCGGCGGGGTCCATCACGAAGAGCGCCACCGTGTCGGCGCCGAAGCGCTCGCGCACGATGTTGGCGTAAACGTTGTATAGCTCCTGCACGCCCAGCAGGTTGTCCAGCGCGCGACCGGCCTGTAGCAGATTGGTCAAGTCGAAGAGGCGGTGCTCGAGCTCCACAATCTTATGTGATAGCTCCGGCAAGGTCGGTCGTGGCGGATCATTCTGCGATCGTCTTGTTTTTCTCGGCATGGGCCACCCACGTGGTTGAACCGTTCACTTTTAGCACGACAGTCGAAGTCTTCGCAATTGACACCGCGGGACAAACGCGTGATATGTGTGTTCTATTTCGGTCGAGGCGCGAGAGATGTCGATCAGGCGCACAATCGTGTTGGCGGCTTTGGCTGCGTTGCTGGTTTGCGGTATCGCCATGTCGGCGCCCGCCGCCAAAGACGAGGCGGTAGACGACGACACGGTGGATGATGATTCCGTGCTCGATGATGACGCGGTCGATGACGATACCGTGGACGACGACCTGACCGACGACGACACGGTCGACGACGATCTCTACGGTCACACCTCGGTGATCACCAACGCCGGCTGCGGCTGCTGAGATCTAGTCCGGCAGTTCTTCCCGCCGTTTGCCGAAAACGTACTTGAGGAACTTGAGGAACGAGTCGCTGAAATAACGCAGATCGTCCATGCTGCGCAGCAATTTCAGTTTGCGCCAGACGAAGCCGGGACGCAGGTAGATGCGCTGGTACATCCGGCGCTGCTGGCGGATCAGCTCGGCCGCCGTGAAGTGGTGCGTGTGCCAGACCGGTTCGGCGCGCACGATGTCGTATTCGTCCCAGTCTTCGCTTTCGATCAGCCCTTCCTCGACCATCGCCTGGTGCAGGTCGGTGCCCGGGTACGGCACGGCGACGTAGACCATGACGAAATCCGGTTTGATCCGCAGCATCAAACGGAACGTCTGCTCGAGTTCCTCCGGCGTTTCGGTCGGATGCGAACCGACCATGATGAACGCGCTGGTCAACACGCCCGCCCGGCGCGCGGCGCGGAACGCGGTTTCGATCTGCGCGAGGGAAATGCGCTTGCGCAGCAGTTCCAGCATTCGTGGGCTGCCGCTTTCGACGCCGTAGGCGATCTTGACGCAGCCGGACGCGGCCATCAGGTTCAGCAGTTCCTGATCGACGTTGGTGACGCGACTGTCGCAGTCCCACGACACGCCGAGCTCGCGCAGGCCGTGGCAGATTTCGGTCAGGCGCTCGCGGCCGTAGGTGAAGGTGTCGTCATCGATGGTGAAGTGATCGACGTGATAGCGCGCCACGCACTCGCGCACTTCGTCGAGCACATGCCGCGCCGAGCGAAACCGCACCTTGCCGCGGTGGGTGACGTACGACCCGCAAAAAAAGCAGTGCACGGGACAACCGCGGCTGGTGAACAGCTCGGTGATATTGCGCAGCTTGCTGGACAGGCCCGGGCTGGAGCTGCCCTGGTACAACGAAAAGTCGATCAGGTCGCGCGCCGGAAACGGCAGGTCGTCGAGGTTGGCCAGCAGTTCGCGCGGCGGGCCGACCTTGATCTCGCCGTCTTCACGGAAGACCGTGCCGGCCAGTCCGCGCGGGCGGCGTTCGCCCCGTTGCACCGCGAGGCAAATGTCTTCCAGCGCCGATTCACCTTCGCCGATCACCCCCACATCGAAAGCCGGGAACTCGGCCAGCGTGCGCTCCGGTATCGCCGACAAATGCGGCCCGCCGACGACGGTGACGATATCGCGGTCGGCAGCTTTGACGACCTGCGCCAGCCTCGCCGCGCTTTTAACGATCGGCGTCATCGCCGTCAGGCCGACCACCTCGGGCGCAAACCGCGCGAGTTCCGCACGCAGGCGCTCCGGCCGGTAACGCCCGACGCTGAAGTCCCAAATCTCGACCGCGACCCCCAGCCGCTCGCGCACGTGGGCCGCCAACTGCGCCAGATTGATCGGGTGCTGGCAAACCTCGGAGCCGATGGACAACATCGGTTCAGGCGGGCGGACCAGGGCGAGTTTCATAAGGCGGCCTGACTTTCTCACGCCGTTTTCGGCCGGCTGATTATAGCGAATGTCACGTCAGGCGGACAGGACATTCATCACAGCGCGGCCGCGTCTTGCGGCAGAACTCCTTGCCGACGTAAACGAGTTGCGCGTGGTACTCGCCGTAATACTCGGCGTCGGGCGGCAGCATGAGGTGAAAAAATTCCTGCAACGGATGATACTCGATATCATCCGGGACCGCCCCTGAGCGCGAAAGAATGCGGCGCGTGTAAGCGTCGACGACAAAAATCGGCTGTCGCGCCGCGTAGAGAATCATGGAGTCGGCCGTTTCCGGACCGATGCCGTTCAGCGCCAGCAATTCGTCGCGCAACACGAGCGCCGGCTGGTGCAGCATCACGTTCAAACTGCCGCGATGAAACCGAACGATGTGCGCACAAAACTCGTGCAGCCGCTGCGACTTTTGATTGTAATACCCGGCGGGGCGCACCGCCGCGGCCAATACCGCGCGCGGCGCCTGGTGCATCGCACGCACCGTCAGCAGCCGCTTGTTCTTCAGATTGGCGATGGCTTTTTCGACGTTGGTCCACGCGGTGTTCTGCGTCAGGATCGCGCCGACGCAAATCTCAAAGTCGGTCTCGCCGGGCCACCAGCAGAGCGGTCCGAAGTAAGAAAACGCCGCGTCGTACAGCGCCCGCAGGCGCCGTCGCACGTCAGCGTTTGAGCGTTTCGAGTTGATCGACGGCCAGGAAGCCGTGCAGCCATACATTATGTATTTCCGTTCGGCTGAAACAATCGACGCACAGGGCCACTTCCTGCGGGTCGGACAATTGCAGATAAGCCTGCGCGCCGTTGGCGTTGTCTTTGGCCTCCACCTGCTTCACCTTGCCCGTGTGCAGCCGGTAGCCGTCGACACGCGTCCGTCGATTGGTATGGACGGTGTCTTCAATCCTCCGGTCGCAACGCACACAACGCATCGCGCGCCCCGCACAGTTTCCACTTACTATAGCTTTCGGCCGGCGATCTGTCACGACGCCGTTTGACAATGCGGGAACCAGCTTTAACTTCTAGTTAGAAAGAAAAGCGGGGAAAAACCGCGCTTCCTATTTGATAATAATCAGCCGAAACCGAGGTCGAACATGGACACCATGATTGTCTCCAAAAATCCCGCCACCGGCGCGGGGCAGTTCTATCTCCCCACCATCCTCACCGACACCACCCCCGACATGGACGTGATCCGCGAAGAAACATTCGGCCCGGTGCTGCCGATTATCCCGTTTGACACCATCGACGAGGCGATTGAGCAGGCGAACGACTCGCGCTTCGGCCTGTCCGCCAGCGTCTGGACCACCGATGTGGCCAAAGGCGAGCAGATCGCAAAACGTCTGGTGACCGGCGCCGTCACCATCAACGACAGCCTATACACCTACGGCCTGGCGCAGACGCCGTGGGGCGGCGTGAAGGAATCCGGCTTCGGCCGCACGCACGGCAAAGAAGGCCTGCTCGAAATGGTGCGGCCGGTGCAGATCTCCGGCGACCGCATGCAGCACATGAAGAAGCTGTGGTGGCGCCCCTACTCCCAGCCGGTCTTCGACGCGCTCAAAAACGGTTTGGGGGCCATGGCGCAACCAGGTATCGGCGCCAAAGCCAAACTACTCTTCAACGCGGCGAGTAAGATTCTGCCGCTGCCCAAAAAGTTGTAACCGGGAAACCGGGCGGGCGCTCAACCCGCCTTTTTCTTTTTCGCGCGCCATCAAGTGACTGGCATAATCGCCGCG
Source organism: Deltaproteobacteria bacterium (assembly GCA_003170555.1). Taxonomy (GTDB): domain Bacteria; phylum Lernaellota; class Lernaellaia; order Lernaellales; family Lernaellaceae; genus FEN-1099. The sequence goes on along the minus strand of PMZC01000358.1, from coordinate 19,514 downwards.
AACCAATATAATCGACGCAACGTCACTTACGGAGGACGACCGTGGGCAAGGCTTATATGGGGAAGATCATGTTCGTCGATCTGTCTTCCGGATCGATCACCGTTGAAGAGGTCCCGGACAGCGTTTACGAACAGGTGCTTTCCGGCGCCGGGCTTGCGGCGCGGATTCTGTACGACCGCATTCCGGCCGGCGCCGATCCGCTCGGGCCGGATAACATTGTGGGCTTTGTTTCCGGGCTGTTGACCGGCACCGGCGCGCTTTTCTCCGGCCGTTGGATGGTGGTCGGCAAATCGCCGCTCACCGGCGGATGGGGCGACGCCAATTGCGGCGGCACGTTCTCGCCCGCGATCAAGCGCTGCGGCGTGGACGGCATCTTCTTCAAAGGCATTTCGCCGAAGCCGGTGTACCTGCGCGTGACCGGCGACAAAGCCGAGCTGGTCGACGCCGCGCATCTCTGGGGCCTGGACGCGGTGGAAGCCGAAAAGAAAATCGAAGAGGAGATGGGCGGCAAAGCCAAGGTCGCGGTGATCGGCGAAGCCGGCGAAAAAATCTCGCTGATCGCCGGCGTCGTGAACGNNCTGGGCGCGGTGATGGGCGCGAAAAACATCAAGGCGGTCGCGCTGGCCGGCAAGGCCAAAACAGAAACCGCCGATCTGGAACAGTTGAAAGCGCTCAACGCGAAGTTCATGACCTGGTTCAAACGGGGGATGGGCGCCAACAAGTTGTTCAGCAAAGGAGTGGTCAATCGGATTTCGACGTTCATGCGCATCACACCCGTGGCGATGGCCTACACCGGCGACTTGATCAAAATCACTTTCGAGCGTTACGGCACGATCACCACTAACGTTCTGTCTTCGGAAAATGGTGATTCGCCGGTCCAGAATTGGAAAGGCGTCGGCACGACCGACTTTCCGCTGTCGACCCATTCCAGCAAGCTCAACCCGGCGAATATCACCCAGCACCAGGTCAAAAAGTACCATTGCTTTTCCTGCCCGCTGGGCTGCGGCGGCGAAATGAAACTCGTCGCTCGAGGCGTCACCTTCGAAAAAACGCACAAGCCGGAGTACGAAACGTGTTGCGCCTTCGGCACGCTGCTTTTGAACAACGACCTCGAGTCGATCTTCGTGATCAATGAAAAACTCAACCGCGCGGGGATGGACACCATCTCGGCCGGCGCAACCGTCGCCTTCGCGATCGAATGTCTGGAGCAAGGCATTCTCACCAAAGATGAAGTCGACGGCATCGATCTGCGCTGGGGCAACGCCGATGCGATCATCGCGTTCGTCGACAAGATGACGACCCGCCAAGGTTGCGGCGATCTGTTCGCCGACGGGGTGAAAGTGGCCGCGCGAAAAATCGGCCGGGGCGCGGAGCAGTTCGCCATGCACGCCGGCGGGCAGGAATTGTCCATGCACGACACCCGTTTCGACCCGGGATTCGCCGTGGCTTACGCGTGCGAACCGACGCCGGGGCGCCATACGAATCACGGCTACCAGTGGCTGGAGGTCTTCGGCCTGCATCACATCTTCAAGGGCCTGCCGAAAATGCCGGCCTTCTATCGCCCCAAAGAACGCTATCACGCCACCAAAGAGAAAAACGATTTGCTCGTGGCCGGCAGCAAGTATATGCAGGTGGCGAACGGCTGCGGCATGTGTCTGTTCGGCATTCAAATGGGTGGGCATCTGCCGGTGCCGCAGTTCATCAACGCCGCGACCGGTTGGACCCATCCGCCGGAACATTACCTGACGGTCGGCGCACGTATTCAGGCGATCCGACAAGCCTTCAATGCCAAACACGGCATCAACATCCCGCGCGACTTCAAACTGCCGCGCCGCGCGGCCGGACAGCCGCCGCTGGCGAGAGGCCCGCTCAAGGGCGTCACGCTGGACGAAGAAAAGCTGCAAGGCGATTTTCTGGAAGGCATGGGTTGGGATCGGCAAACCGCGTGGCCGACCCGCGAAACGCTGGAAGCCCTCGGCTTGCAAGACATCGCCCACGAGTTGTACCAGGGCCAAGCGACGGGCGCGTCATGATTGAGGTCGAAGTCAAAGTCATCGGCATGTTCGGCGCCCAATTCGTGACCGTGGCGAAGAAGCTGCAATTGAAAGACGGCGCGCGGCCCAAAGAAGCCCTGGAGGAACTCCACAAATCCGGCGCGATCGACGCCGCGGTTTTCAACCAGATCAAAAGTTTGAAGCCGCCGTTTTTGCTGGTCCTCAACGATCAGGCCTGCGAGACCAAGCCGCAGGCGACGAAGTTGCAAGACCGCGACTCGATGTCAGTGATTCAGTTGATGGCCGGCGGATAGACTAGTCGCTCAGCGCGTCAGCAACCGCAACCATTCGCATTGTCGTCATCACTCGCGGCGGGAGATGAATCATCATCGGTCGCGTCGTCATCCGACACCGTGTCATCGTCGACCGCGTCATCATCGACATCGTCATCGACGTAGTCGCTCGGTTCCGGCCCGAGCCCGCCAAAATCGGCGTACGGCTTGTAGACCGCAGCGAGCGTATCAAAAACCGGTTTGCGCGTCGTGCGGTCCATGTGCATCAGGCCCATCGATTGTAAATATGGCGCGATGAAGTTGGGCAATCCGTTTTTGGTGAACCAATTGAAGACGGTGAACCACGTGGTCGCCGCCAATTGCCCGTTCGGATTCACGTTGCCCTGAGCGTCGAGCGAACCCATCTCAGCGAGGGCCGGCCAGGTGCCGTTCACCACATCGACCTGCTTCTGCGCGTCGCTGTCGTCGGCCTGCGAGCCGGTACCGAATTCGGTGTCGATGATCGGAAGCTCCGGAAACTGCTGCTGATGCTCCTGGATGAACTTCTTCGTGTCGGCGTACATATCCTTGCCGTAGAACACGCCGTAATACATCGTCCAGCCGGCGACGTCGATCGGCTCTTCGGAAATCGACATCAGCCGCCAGTTCTGCGCCGCGGGCGACTGCGTGATCAATCGGCCGTCCGGATAATTGTCGCGATGGTCCTGCGCCAGCATCGCGTTGTAGTCCCTGACTTTGTACACCCAGACGAACGGGCATTCGTTTTCGGTGCCCCACAACAGCACCGACGGCCGGTTGAAGCTGGACAGCACCATCTCGCGGAACATCTGCCGGTGAATGCCGCGCGCGTTTTGCAGCGTCCAGTTCCAACCGAAATTCCAATAGACCGGGATCTCGGCCATGACCGCGATGCCAAGACGGTCGGTCAGCGTGTAGGTGCGAATGTTGTTCGGATAGTGGCCGGTGCGCAGAAACAGCGCGTGCAAATCGTTTTTGATGATGACCAGATCGCGGCGGATGTGGTCCCAACTCATCGTGCGGCCGGTGTCGGGCGAATCCTCATGTCGCGCGACGCCGGGAAAGAATGCGACGCGCCCGTTCAGCAGCAGCTTGCCATTCGCGCGATCTACCGTACGCAACCCGAATTGGTTGAAGTGCTCATCCACCAAATCGCCGCCGGCGCTGAGGGTGGTCTTCATGACGTACAGATGCGGTTTCTTCGGCGTCCAACGCAGTGGGGCGCGCACACGCAGATCAAACGACGCCGCGCGAACTTGTCCCGCCGGAATCGTCAGCGCCGCCTGCGGATCGCCCTCGATCGTCGCTTCGTCGCCGGCGATCGCCGCCGGGTGCGGATCAGTCAGATAGCTTGGCGAGTTCGGATCGGCATGAAACGCGGCCAGGTCGAGCAGCACGTCATGTTGCTCGTCCGAATCGTTCGCCATCACGACCTCGACGTGGATGCCGCCGTTGTAGTCGGTCGGCGCGACGTTGGTGCGGACGACGTGGACCGGGTCCATGCTTTCGAGATACAGGTCCTGAATGACGCCGGCGTAATCCCACCAATCAATGGAAAACCAGGCCGGAACCTGATCCTGCCGGACGCCGGGAAACGGTTTGTCGACTCGAATCGCGAACAGGTTGTCGGCGCCGTATTGCAGGTACCGCGAAAGGTCGAAGGCGAACGGCGTGTAACCGCCTTCGTGCACGCCGACCCACCGGCCGTTGACCCACAAATCGAAAATGTAGTTCGCCGCGAGGCACACAAAAAAGTTGCTGCGCCCCTGCCACGCGGCCGGAATCGAAACCACGCGGCGATACCACACGCCGTCGTGATAGGGCTCGGGCATTTCCGACTCGTCGCCCGGCATGTGATTCTCGACCAGCGGCAACCGGTGATTGATCCAAGATGAATCGTCGAAGCCCGGCGCCTGTCGCCCGCCCGCCTCGGTCTCGAGATTGGCGATCGTGGCGGCGTCGCGCACGTTGAACGAGAGATCGTGATCGAGATGCTGCCGCTGTTTTTTCCACGGACCGGCGAGCGTGAGCGCCTCGTGGTTCTGCAATTCGAAGTCGGGCAACGGCGCGCCGGATTGCACCGGAACCATCACGCCGTCCACCGCGACGAAATCCAGCGTCATGGCCAAAGTCCCCGGCTGGCCATCTTCCTGGGCGAAAGCGACCGCGACGACAAACAACAAAAGGATGACGGCAAGCATCGTCAAGAGAAACGGCTTTTTCATCGGGCGGCTCCGTACAGGATTGTCGTGATGTACGCACAGGCGCGCGGGCAAGTCAAGAGAAACGGCATTGAGTGCCATATTCACGACTTGTGTCGATCCGCCGCTTCGGCTACACAAGATTCGATGAAGCAACAGCGCGCGACTTTTGATGTGGCCGTGATCGGCGCCGGACCGGCAGGCGCGCACGCGGCCACGCGATTGGCCCAGGCGGGCGTGCGGGTCGCGCTGTTCGACCCCAAGGCGCCGTGGGAAAAACCGTGCGGCGGAGGCATCACCCACCAAGCCTGGTCGCGGTTTCCGTTTTTGACCGGCCCCGATTTGCCGCGCAACGAAGTCCTGCGTTCGCTGCAGATTTCCGCGAATCAAAGCTTCTTCGTCATCAACGAAGGCCATCCGCTTTTCATCGTGGCGCGACGCGACCTGTCGGAGATGATGCTCAACCGCGCCACGCGCGCCGGCGCCGTACACTTCCCGCGGGCGGTCGATAACCTGGAGACCTGGGGGCCGCAACTACGCCTGAAGGCCGGGCGCGACGAGTACTTCGCTCGCTTCGTGGTCGGGGCGGACGGCGTTCACTCGTTGGTGCGGCGTTACTTTCTCGGGCCGTTGACGAAGGAGCGCACGCTCGCGTCGATTGTGCAACTGGTGGAAGGCGGGCCGGATGACCCGGCGCTGATTCACGTCACGCCGTTTCCCGGTTACTTCTGGGCGTTTCCGCGGCGCGATTGCCTGTGCGTCGGCATCGGCGCGATGGAGCATGGGCACGCCCTCAAGCCCGCGCTCGACGAAATGATGAAGAGGTTTTTCCCCGGCCGCAAACCGCTGGGGCCGTTGCACGGCGCGCCCCTGCCCTTTTTGATCGGCCGCGATTACTATCACGAACCGCGCGTCAGCCGCGAATGGGCGCTGGTCGGCGACGCCGGCGGCTTCTGCGACACGCTGACAGGCGAAGGCATCCTGTATGCGATCTGGTCGGCCGATCTCTTCGCTGACGCCTATCTGCGCGGCGCGCCGCTGGCTTATGACGCCGCGTGGCGCCACGCGTTTGGTTGGCATCTGCGCACCGGCGCCTGGGCGTCGAGCTTTCTGACTTCGGCGCGCAACCTCGATTTCCTGTTCACGGCGATCACGGTTTGCCCGACGCTCAACAAGCAGATGATGGATTACATCTGGAATCTGCCGCCCTATCACCAATTGGCCGGGCGGTTGCTGCGCAGCCTGCCGCCGATTTACCGGGAGTGGCGTCGCTTCAAAGCGGGCGGCGGGCGAATCGACCCCGCGCTGCTCGGTCCGTATCAGCATCTGGCGGACAAGTTGAAGCTGACCTGGGATTCCGCCTGATCCCTTGACACCTTCCGCCGCCCGTGCCTAGCTTTCAAAGGTTCCTTTAACCAAGTTCCGTGGAGGAGAGATGGAGACTTTCGATCCCCAAAAGCTGGCCGAACAAAACGGCCGGGAGGGGAAAAAGTCGTACGTCGCCGTCGACGGCAAGGTTTACGACGTGACGGATTCCAAGCGCTGGAAGAACGGCAAGCACATGCTGCGGCACAACGCCGGCGCGGATCTGACTACCGAGATCAAAGCCGCGCCGCATGGCGCCGAGGTGTTCGAACGCGTGACGCAGATCGGCGCGCTCACCGCACCGCAGGAAGACACGGGGCCGCACATCCCCTGGCCGCTATCTTGGCTCTACCGGAAATTCCCCGTCGTGAAACGCCACGCGCACCCGGTGGCCGTGCACTTTCCGCTCGCGTTCACCCTGGGCTCCGCGCTGTTCTTTTTGCTGTACCTGTTGATGCACGACCACTACTTCGCCCACACGTCGCTGCATTTGATCGTCCTGGCGGTCGTCACCGCGCCGATCGCCATGCTGACGGGCTTTCAATCGTGGTGGCTGTACTACGGGCTGAAGCCGACCAGAGGCATCCTGATCAAGATTTTCGGCGCGTTCGTGCTGGTGATGCTCGGCGTCACCGCGGCCTTGCTGTTCGGCTTCGTGCCGTTGGAGGTGCAAGTCGCCCATTCGGCGCTGGCGTATCTCGCGCTGGTGTTGATCGCTTCCGTGCTCGCGTTGATCATCGGCGCGATCGGCGGACAAATGACCTTTCCCGATTGAAGGAGCATCGTGATGGCTGATTACGCAGAACTCTCCCGTCGGTTCCAGGACGCCCTCGGCATGAAGGGCGCGCCCGTGGGTTTCTATTACGCAAACGACAAGCCGGACGGCGCGCTCGGCTTCAAAGGCGTGCGACGCGGTTCATGCATCGTGGCGCTGGCGTATCAGGCTTCGACCGAGCGGCCGGCGGCCTTCGACAAGGACACGCACGGCTGTCCGGGCGCGGGACGATTCCTCGGCTTCAAGACCGAGGTCCGCAAGTACTTCGCCGAGTTTCTTTCGTGCGGATTCGAGGACGTGGTCGAAGGCGAGCGCTACATCAAAACGCCCGCGCTGGCCAAGATAAAAATCGAGCGACAACGGCTGCGCCAGGCGCCGGCGCGCTATGCGGTGTTCTCGCCGCTCGACAAGTTGCCCGCCGGCGTGGAGCCGGAGGTGGTCATCTTTTTCGCGCCGCCCGACGTGCTGTCGGGGTTGGTGGTGCTGGCCGATTACGACAACGAGCGCCCCGACAGCAACACCGTGGTGCGTTTTTCTTCCGGCTGCGGGCAGATCGTCGCCGAGCCGCTCGCCGAGCTGGCCACCGATACGCCGCGCGCGTTGCTGGGCATGTTCGACCCCTCCGCCCGGCCGCAGGTGCCGCGCGACGTCCTGAGTTACGCGATTCCTCGCCCGTTGTTCCTGCACATGGCGGACAATATCGACGGCAGCTTCCTGCAGACGGAGACATGGCAGGTCGTCAAGAAGCGCATCGCCAAGCAGACCGCGTGATCCGCGCGCACTTCCGCTGTTTGTTTTGACCTCTCGTCGTTTCCCTGTTACTATTTTCTTCAGCAACCGACAAGCGACGGAAAATGGTGGACAAAAAAGAGAACCGAGCGGCGACCAGGATTATCGGACGCGACATCCGCCAGTTGCTGGACGGCGCCTGCGCTGAACGCTCGCGCGTCACGTTGCGTTTCGAACCCGAAGGTCCGACTTTCGTCAGCAACCTGGTGCATTTGTATGACTCGCAGTTGCTGCTCCAAGGTCTGGGTTCGCCGTCGATGCGTTCGCGGCTGGAGCCGAACGCGGGCGTCAAGGCGGCCTTCACCTTTCGCCGGCCGGGGATATTTGAGTTTCATTCGACGTTCGCCGGATTCAAAGATCACGTGAGCGAGCAGTTCCTGGTCGAGGCGCCCGAGCTCATCGAGCACGTTCAACGCCGCAGCGCTTATCGCGTCGAGCCGTTGCACACGCTCCCGGCCACGGTCGTTTCGATCGGCGGCAAGTCCACTCGCGGTCGCGTGCGCGTGGAAAACGTCAGCCTCAGCGGCGTCTGCCTGTCGTTTCCGCAGCAGGCCCCCATCCGCGTCGGCTCGCTGATCGTGGCCGTCTTGTTGCGCCTGTATGAGCGGCCGGAGATCACCCTCGACGGCGTCGTGCGCTCGATCACGCGCGGCGGCGATGGTCGGTTCCGCCTGGGTTTGGAATGGGCCGCGCTCGACGGCGAGCAGGAACGGACGCTCGAGCATTACATCGCCGCTTGCCAGGTGATCGAGGCGAAGATCAGGCGCTGACGCGGCCGTTCATCCGGTATAAAAACGCGAGCACTTCGGCGACGGCCTTATACAGGTTCGGCGGGATTTCTTCGCCCAGCGGCAACTTGGCCAGGGCGTTGGCCAGATCGGGGTCTTCGCGCAACGGGACGTTCGCGGCGATCGCCCGTTCGATGATCTTCTCGGCGATGACGCCGAAGCCCTTGGCGGTCACCTTCGGCGCGCGATCTTTTTTCGCGTCGTATTGAATCGCCGCGGCGGCCTTGCGTTGTTTCTTTTCGTCTTGGTCGCTCATACCCGCACGCTCAACGCCGGCGCGTCATCACCGTATAGCAACTGCTGCAAGTTCGGTTCCGGCGCCTGCTCCAAGCCGACGTGCACGGCGAGTTGCGGCGACAGCCCGTTCGCGCGCAACCCGTCTTCGAGCTCGGGCAACGCGTCGCGCATCGCACGGGCCGCATCTTCGCCGCGGACAAAAATGCTGGTGGTGACCGCCTGCCCGGTGACCACGACCAACGCGCGGACTTCGCCCAGCCGCGACAGCCGGAGCTTGATCAACGCGGTGCTCGTGTTCCGGTCGCGCTTTTCCTGGCGGGGATCGCGATCTTTATAAAACCAAATCTCGGTCGGCTGCGGCTTGCCGGCGAACATCAACGGCAAGGAGAGCATGACCGGTCCGCCGCGCGAATCGAGCAAAGCGTTCAGAGCACGAAACACGCCGATCTGCTCTTTGAGTTGGCCGAGCTGCTGGCTGAGCTGCCCGAGGTCTTCCGCCGACAGACCGGTCTGCCGCCCCAGGTTCGCCCACTCTTCCTTGCCCGCCGACAATACGCGCTGCAGCACGCCCGGCAGATTGCGGCCCAGCGCCTCGCGCAATCGTTCGCCGATGCCGGTCGGGGCCAATCCGAGCAAGTTCGCCAGGGCCGACAACTTGTCGCTCAAACCTTGATCGACATTGAACGCCTCGCCCAACATCTGGGACACGCGGGTCAGCAAATCGGCGAGGCCGGTTTTTGCTCCGGTCAAAACGGCCAACGCGTCGCTGCGCAACAACGCCAAGATGGCCGTGGAGCGATCGGCGATTCCGTCGACGCCCGAACGCACGATGCGCGTCAGGCTTTCCATCACCGGGTCCGCCGCAGTTTCCTCCAACCGGCGGAGCACGTAGGTATTGCCGTCGCGTTCGACGCGGACCTGCACCTCGTCACCGACCTGCAGATCACCGATCGCTCGTGCGGTGACCGGTGCGCCTTTGATCTTCAGCATCACGTTGCCGTCGGCGAATTTTTCCAGTACTTCGACGGTCAGCCGTTCGCCGGGACGCAACGAAGCCAGCGCGTTCTCGCGGCGCGAAACGAGCAAAAAGGAAACCTGGCGGGCGGGTTCCGAGGCTGGTCCGAGACTGACTTTGGCCGGCATTTAGATCGTAACGTTGATGTGTTTGCGTCCGGGCTCTTCTTCTTCCGACTCGCTCTGCTCTTCCTCTTCTTCCCCGACGGACTGCTGGTGCTGCGCTTTGCGCCGTTTGTCGCGACGCTCCTCGCGCTCGTGCAAACGCACCTTGTCGTGGTCCTCCGATTGCTGAACCATGTTGCGCTGATGTTCCTCTTCACGTACGGCCTGAGACTCGTTTTGTCGCTGCTTGATGTCGACCTGCAACTGCTGCGAATTTTGTATCTTGTCGACGATCGCCGCGCCGACCACCGTGTTCACCAGGCCGACCGGGCTCATGGCTCACCTCGACCAAGTGCGCCGGCCGAACGGCTTTTCAGAAAATCCTCTTTGTTTTCGATCAGATTCACCATTGTGGACCTCAGTCCGTACAACATCGACTCTTCCTATCTTTTTTATCGGACGCCGCGTTAAATCTAATTAGAACAAATCTTTCGGATTTCCGCCCAGGCGTTGCCGCAACCTGACTCTGAGTCGCAAGACCGCCTTGTTGTGAATCTGCGAAACCCGACTTTCCGTAATGCCCAACACCAGGCCGATTTCCTTCATTGTCAGTTCGTCGAAGTAGTACATGCTGAGCACGTACCGCTCGTTCTGGGGCAATTTCTCCAGTGCTTCCGCGATGATATCGCGCAACTCTTTCAGATTGAGCAGGGTGATCAGGTTCTCGCCGTGCGGTTCTTTGAAATATTCCAACGCGTTACGCCGCGCGACGGTATCCTTGCTATAGCCCAGGTCTTCGAAGGACAACAGCGTCACGCCGTTCGCCTTGTTGAGCAGGTCGTGGTATTCCTCGAGCGAAATGCCGAGTTCTTTCGCCAGTTCTTCGTCCGACGCATGACGCTTGTGGTGCGACTCCAGCCGTTCGATGGCCGCCTGCAGTTCGTGCAACTTCTGGCGGATCGACCGCGGCACCCAATCGAGATTGCGCAATTCGTCAAGGATCGCGCCGCGAATGCGAAATTCCGCATACGTTTCAAATTTGATGTCGCGCGAAGGATCGAACTTCTCGATGGCGTCGATGAGCCCGAGCACGCCGGTGTTGATCAAGTCGCTGAGTTCGATTTGCGGAGGCAATCGACGAATGATGCGATTGGCCACGAGCTTGATTAACGGCAGGTACTGACGCACCAACTCGTCGCGCATGGCGAGTTGTCGGTCGGGATCAGCCTCCTTGTAGTCCCGGATGTCCACCATCGCTAGCGCAGCCATACCTTTTCATAAAGTAAGCCGCCGACAAAGCCAAGCACGGCGAAAATGCCGACGGCCAGCGCCGCCCGTTCGACCACGACCCAGAGTGGAACCTGTCCCCACAGTCCGGAAGCCACGGCCGCGACCAACGCCAGCACACACAAACCCGCGATAAATCTTTTGGTCACGCGCCTCATGGCGGACCGATCCTCAACCTGTTCGCAGTATGTGTCGCCAGAGGAACTGAATATTACCCTTTGGCGACTTCGGAATGTCCATTTTTAGCACATTTCGCGCTAATTGGGTGAACAATTTCGCCGCAGGGGTGTCGGGGTAGGCGTCGAGCAGCGCTTTGCGTTGCGTCACGGCCCGGGTGATATTCGGGTCGCGGGGGACGTAGCCGAAAAACTCAAGCGAAATATCGAGAAACCGCCCGGTGACTTGCGCCAGGCTGCGATACACGTCGCGCGCCTGCTTCTCATCCTTGACCATGTTGACCAGCAACTGGAAACGTTTCTCCTGGTAGCGGGTGGACAGCACCTTCATCAACGCGTAGGCGTCGGTGATGGCGGTGGGCTCGGGCGTGGTCACGACCACGATGTGCTGCACCACGATATTGAAATACATGACGTTCGGCCCGATGCCCGCCCCGGTGTCGAGCAGCAGGACATCGATCTGCCGGTCCCAATTCTCGAATTGCGCCAGCAGCTCCATGCGCTGCGCTTCGGTCAGCGCCGGCACCTCGTCGACGCCGCTGTTGGCCGGCAGGATCAACATGCCGCCCGGCCCTTCGACGACCACGTCCTCGATGCGCTTCTCGCCCGACAGCACGTGCCCGATGTTGTATTGAGGCGACAGCCCGAGCAGGATGTCGATATTGGCCAGACCGAGGTCGGTGTCGAAAATGAGTACGCGCTGGCCCAGGCGCGCCAGCGCCAACCCGACGTTGGCGACGATGTTGGTCTTGCCCACCCCGCCCTTGCCGGAGGTGATCGACAGCACCCGCACCTGCTGGCCTTCGACGTAGGCTACGCCATCTTCCGACATCGCCGTCCTGTTTTTGTGCTGCGACGCTTTTTGCCGCAACAGTTCCGCCTGGTCCACGTTGTTCTGCCCTTCTTATTTCATTGCGCGCTAATTGACAACAGCAGGTCGGCCACGCGTTCCGGGGTGGCCGCCTCGATGTCATCCGGCACGCTCTGCCCGATGGTGAAATACGAGTACGGCAAGTGCGTTTCGTGCATCAGATTATACACCCCGCCGAAGCGATTCGACTCGTCGAGTTTCGACACGATCAGACTGGCCAGCGGCAGCGCGCGATAGCGCGTCGAGATGTCCGCGAGGTCTTCATCGGACGTAGTCGCCGAGACGATCAGATGCACATCCATCGGCACGCCGGCTTTGTAAACCTTGACCAGCTCGCCGATCATCTCCGCGTCTTTTTGGCTGGCGCCCGCCGTGTCCACGAACAACATGTCTTTTTCCGCGTGGCGACGCACCGCCTCGACCAGTTCCACCGGGCTCAGGCAAACCTCGAGCGGCACATCGAGGATGCGCGCGTAAGTGCGCAGTTGATCGATGGCGCCGATACGAAAAGTGTCGACGGTCAGCAGCGCGACGGTCTGGCTGAGCTCAAACACCTGCTGGGCGGCCAGCTTGGCGATGGTCGTCGTTTTGCCCACGCCGGTCGGCCCGACCACCATGTGCACCCGCTGCTCGCGCGCCGGTTGAAACGGCTGGGTGACGCGTACGCGGCCCATCAGATTGCGGGCCAGATATTCGAGCCCGTGCGCCGAAATGGGCAACTGACGCGCCGCCAGTTCGGCCGCGGTCTGCTCGATCAACTCCCGGGCGTGCGACTCGTTGACCCCGGACAAACGCAGCCGCTGATGAAGCTCGGCCAGATCCCCTTCGAAAAGCAGGGTGTGTTTCGCGTCCGCGCGGCCGCGATCCAGCAGCAAGTCGCGGATGATGCCCTTCAGCTCGGCGAATTCCGCGGTCATCCCATCGAGGCGCTGGTTCCACGCGTCGATCGGCAGACGATCCTCCAGCTCATCGATGCGACGCCGGATGCCGCCCAGATCGCGATGCAACTGCGCGAGCGGATCGTCCCCGCTTTCCGCGGTTGCAGCCTGGCGCGCGCCCGGTTCGGATTTCGGCGCCGCCTTCGGCTCCGGCTGGTCTTCGCGCGACGCGGTGATTTCCAGTTCGGTCTTCAGCCCGCTGGAGACGTTGCGCAGCGCGAGGATGACCGCGTCCGGGCCCATTTCGCCTTTCACCAGTTGAATCGCCTGGCTGATGTTGGCGGCGCGGAATTTGCGAATCGGCATGGTTTACACTCCCAACACACCCAAGGAGTAGATCTTGGCCTTGGTGTCAATTTCGTTGTGGCTGAGCACCGCGATGTTCGGCACGAACTTGTCGAGAAAACGCTTGAGGTGGCCGCGCACGATGGGCGAGGTAAGCAAGACCGGCCGCGCGCCGACGGTCGTGAAGTTGCTCAGCGCCTTTTCGGTCGCCGAAATCATGCGCTGGGCCAGGTTCGGATCGACCGCCATGTACGAACCCTGGTCGGTCTGCGTGATCGAGTCGATCAGCCGCTGCTCCAGTTTCGTGTCGACGGTCATCAGCGGGATCGAACCTTCGTCGGTCAAAAACTGCGCGGTGATCGCGCGCGACAGCGACTGGCGCACGTATTCGGTGAGCACATCCGCGTCGCGGGTCAACGGCGCGTAGTCCGCCAGCGTCTCGACCACCGTCAGCAGGTCGCGGACGCCGACTTCCTCGCGCAGCAGGTTCTTCAGCACCTTTTGCACCACACCCAGCGACAGGACATTGGGCACGAGTTCTTCCACGACCTTCGGATACGCCTTCTTGAGATTTTCCAGCAGGTGGCTGACTTCCTGCCGGCCGAGAATCTCGTGCGAGTGGCCGCGGAATATCTCGGACAGGTGCGTGGTGATGATGGTCGACAGATCCACCACCGTGTAGCCGGCGAACTGCGCCTGTTCGCGCTCGCGCCGACGAATCCACACCGCCGGCAGACCAAAAGCCGGCTCGACGGTGGAAATGCCGTCGATCGGCGAATCCACCGTGCCCGGGTCCATCGCCAGCAGGCGGTCGGGCATCAAATCGCCGCTGCCGACTTCGATGCCTTTGATCAGAATGCGGTACTGGCCCGGCTTGAGCTGCAGGTTGTCGCGAATGTGGATCGGCGGAATGATCACGCCCATCTTCTGCGCGTACTGCTTGCGGATGGCGCGCACCTTGTCCAGCAACTCCCCGCCCTGCTCGGAGTCCACCAGATTGATCAGCCCGTAACCGACCTCGAGTTCGATCATGTCCATCGCGAGAAAGTCTTCGACCGTCTCCGGCGCGGGCGCCGCTTCTTCGATCGCCGGCTTGGCCGCTTCGACGGCGCGCTGCGCGGCGCGCGTTTGGAACGCAATGAAGGCCACCACCATCGCCAGCAGCATGAACGGAAAAAACGGCAGGCCGGGGACGATCGCAAACGCCGCGAGCAGACCCGAGGCGATGAACAACACCTTCGGCTTGCCGACTAGTTGCCAGCCGATTTCGTGCGCCAAATCGGCCGAAGAACTGGCCCGCGTGACGATGATGCCCGCAGCGGTGGATATGATCAGCGCGGGAATCTGCATGACCAGACCGTCGCCCACGGAAAGCAGCGTGTAGTTGCTGGCCGCGGTGGCCAGGTCCATGCCGGCTTGCGCCACGCCGATGACGAATCCGCCGATGATGTTGACCAGCGTGATGACGATGCCCGCAATCGCGTCGCCGCGCACGAACTTCGCCGCGCCGTCCATCGCGCCGTAGAAGTCGGCCTGCTGTTCGATCTCCCGCCGCCGCGCGCGCGCCCCCGTTTCATCGATCAGGCCGGAGTTCAAGTCGGCGTCGATGGACATCTGCTTGCCGGGCATGGCGTCCAAGGTGAAACGCGCCGACACCTCGGCGATGCGCGTGGCGCCCTTGGTGATGACCACGAAGTTGATAATGACCAACACAATGAAGATGATCAGGCCGACCACGTAACTGCCCCCGACCACGAACTGGCCGAACGCCTGAATGACGTGGCCCGCGGCGTCGGTGCCTTCGCTGCCGTGCAGCAGAATCAGTCGCGTGGTCGCGACGCCGAGCGACAAGCGATACAACGTGATGACCAGCAGGATGGTGGGGAACGCGGAAAAATCGAGCGGCTTCTCGGTATAGAGGCTGACCAGCATGATCAGCAGGCCGAGAAAGATGCTGATCGTCAACAGCACGTCGATGATAAACGGCGGAATCGGAATGACCATCACCACGACGATGGCGACCAGGCCCATCGCGAGGAACAGGTCCGTGTTTTTAAACGCCCGAGGAAGCGTACGCTGGGCCGCCGTCGCCATTAGCCGGTCCGCCGTTCACGCAGGTTGTAAACGTAAGCCAGAATCTCGGCCACCGCGTGATACAAAGCGACCGGGATCAAATGGTTCAGCTTCACGGTGCGGAATAGTTCGCGGGCCAGGTCGCGCCGTTCCAGAATCGGCACGCCGTGCGCGACCGCGACCTCGCGGATCTTCTCCGCGATCACGCCGCGGCCTTTGGCTGTCACCCGCGGGGCCGGATCGCGCGGCGCCTGATACTGCAACGCCACGGCGATTTCCGTCGGGTTCGTGATGACGACGTCGGCCTTGGGCACCGCCGACATCATGCGGCGCATCGAAATCTCGCGCTGGACCGAACGGATGCGCGCCTTGACCTTCGGATCGCCTTCCAGGTGCTTGTATTCCTCCTTCACTTCCTCGTGCGTCATGCGCAGCTTCTTCTCCCAATCGAATCGCTGATAGGCGTAATCCAGCACCGCGAGAAAAAGCAGCACGATGAGCGTCCGGAACAGGATGCGATACATCAAACCCATCAAGTAACCGAAGATCGTCCAGGGCGGCATGTGCGCCAGGTCGGCGAGATTGTTGAGCTCGCCTTTGATCAGCATCCAAACCACGCTCGCCACGATGGCGATCTTCAGCACGCACTTGATCGCTTCGATGGCGGCGCGCAACGAAAACATGTTCTTGAAGCCGCTGATCGGGCTGAGGCGTTCGAACTTGAAGGCGATCGCTTCGCCGGCGTAGAGGAAGCCGATTTGGCCCACGTACGACCCGACGCCGGCCACGATCACCGCCGTCACCAGCGGAAAGAAGAAGACGGCCATCTTCCACGCCACGAACTTGGCCAACGGCCATACCGTCTCGGTGGTGAGATCCACTTGACCGATCAACCTCAACGGCGTTTTGAACAGGTCGACCAGATGGTCCCAGTACCACGAAGCGCCCATCGAAAACACCAACAGCGCCACGCCCAGCACCGCCACGCTCGGCAGCTCGCGGCTGAGCGCCACGTTGCCCTGCTCGCGCGCCTTCCCGCGTTTATGCGGCGACGCGGGTTCTGTTTTTTCGGTGTCGGTGCTTTCCGCCATGCCTACTCCGCCTGATTAAGGCGCCGCCTCTTTCATGAACGACAACATCCGTTGCAGACTCGCCGCATAGTCGGCGTGCACGGACTGAATGAACAACGGCATGATCGCCGCGATGGCCAGCAGCCCGACCCCGATGGTGAGCGGGAAGCCGACGACGAACACGTTCATCTGCGGCACGGTGCGCGCGATGATGCCCAGCACGAACGTCGTCAGCAGCAGGGCGACGATCGGCGTGCCCGCCAGCGTGATCGACGCCTTCAGCGCCAGGCCCAGCGTCTCCGGGAATTCGCGGGCCAGACCCGCTCGCCAAACCGCGCCGCCGAGCGGCACGAGATCAAACGACTTCAGAATCGCGGCGAGGAATTCGCGATAGAGACCGCTGACCAGGAACACGACCAGGGCGATGCGAATCTGGATCGTGGCCGTCAAGCTGATCGACGTGCCGGTGGCCGGGTTGAGCACGTTCACGATGGCGAAACCCATTTGGAAGCCGACCATCTGCGCGCCGATGGCCACGGCCTCCACCACCCACTGGAGCATAAATCCCGCGGCCAGCCCGAAGAAAAGCTCGCCGATCGCCGCCAGCAAATACCCGCCGCCGGATTTGGGAATCGTCATCGGCCGGGCGGTCAGCGCCGCGGTCGCCACGACCGCGAAGCCCACGGCCAGTCCCGCGCGCACCGACCGGCTGATTTCCGACGAACCGAAGACCGGCAGGGTGGTCAGCAGCCCCAACACCCGCAGGTACACCAGGCCGAATAGCTCCAGCACGTCGGTGGATATCAGGTACGGCGGCATGCGGCTCCCTAGTGCAAAAACATGTTCCAGTCGCTGAAACAACGCACGGTGAACGCGATCATCGCGGTCATCATCTTGTCCCACGACAGCGCAACGGCCAGCACGGCCGCGAGAATCTTGGGAATGAAAGTCAACGTCATTTCGTGAATCTGCGTCACCGCCTGGAACACGCTGATCAAGATGCCGACGATCAGGCCGGCCATCAGCGCCGGATACGAAACCTGCCACGAGACCAGTAACGCATCCTGCGCGAGTTTGGCCAGGCTCTCGAGCGTCACGCGGGCTCCCCTCTTCGACTAAACGCCGAAACTGTTGACCAGACTGCCGACCAGCAAATACCAGCCGTCGGCGAGGACGAAGACCAGCAACTTAAACGGCAGCGAAATCATGATCGGCGGCAGCATCAACATGCCCATGCTCATCAAGATCGAGGAAATCACCATGTCGACAATGAGAAACGGCAGCCAGATCATGAAGCCGATCATGAACGCCGTGCGCAACTCGGAAATCATGAAGGCGGGCGCGATCACCCACGTCGGCACGTCGTTGACGTTCTGCGGGCGCGGCTGATGACTGACCTTCATGAACAGCCCGAGGTCCTTCTCGCGCGTCTGCTTCAGCATGAAGGCGCGCAGCGGCGCCATAGCCCGCGTGAACGCTTCTTCGTAGCCGATCTGCTGGGCCATGTACGGCTTGACCGCGGTCTGATGAATCTGCGTCCACACCGGAAACATGATGAACACGGTCAGGAACAACGACAGGCCGAGGACGATCTGGTTGGTGGGCGTCTGGTTGGTGCCGAGCGCCTGCCGCAGGAAAGAGAGGACCACCACGATGCGCGTGAAGCTGGTGAGCATCAAAATGAACGACGGCGCCAGCGCCAGCACGGCGATCAGCAGCAGCAGCTTCACGGCGGTGGAAACCTGGTCGGGCGAATTGGCCTGACCGACGCCGATCGTCACCTGCGGGACCACGAGCGGGCTGCCGCCGGGTGGGGCGGCGGTCTGCGCCTGGGCGACTCCGACCCCGGCGCCGAGTAACACTAGCCCCATAACGATGATCGAGATAACTCTCATCGCCTTCCTTGTGCGTTTGCTGCGGTCTACAGCCGTTTCAAATCTTTCACGCGCTCGGCAATCGCCTTCAACGTGCCGTTGTCTGCCACTTCCCAGTCGTTCGACGCCCGCCGCGGTTGCGCCTTCAACGTCTGGGCGAAGGCCGTGTCGGTCTGGACCGGAAGCTCCGGCGCCACGGCCCGCTGAATAAAAGCGGGTTCCTTTTGCGGCGCGGGTT
Source organism: Deltaproteobacteria bacterium (assembly GCA_003170555.1). Classification (GTDB taxonomy): domain Bacteria; phylum Lernaellota; class Lernaellaia; order Lernaellales; family Lernaellaceae; genus FEN-1099. The sequence continues at coordinate 1,123 of PMZC01000358.1, read as the reverse complement.
TTTCCGGCTGGTCAAGCTGCAGAATCCGACGCCGCGCTTCGTCCGACTCGATCTTGGTGAGCATCGTGACGTCGTTGCCCGCCAACGCGACGACCAGCAGCTCGCCCGCCACGTCGACCACGGCGACGCGATGCTTGAGATCCAACATCGCGGTCTGCACGACGCGAATCATGCCGGATTTTCCGCCGCCCACTCGCGCCGGCAGCCGCAGGCGTTTGGCCAACGCGACGAGCAGAAACATCACCCCCAGCGTGACGCACAAGGCCACGACCACCTTGGTCACCGCCGACTTCCAATCCAGCTCGCCGGTCAGGCTGGTGGACCCGGCCGGCGCGCGCTGCTCCGCGACCGCGGGCGGCGACGGCGGCGCGACCGGCGCCGCGTGGGTCGCGGTCGGATTCGGCGCCGCGGCGTTCGCCAACAGCCCCGCCATGTCGATCTTCGCCTGATCCGNNTCCGCCGCGGTCGCGGTCGGCGCCGCGGGCGCAGCCGCGGTCGGTTCGGGGGTCGCGGGCGCGGCCGGCGGAGGCAAGGCCCCTTCCGGCGCCGGCCCGACGTAAACCCGCAAGCCATCGGCCGTCGGCCGCACCGTCAGCGTGCGCTCACCGTTGTACGAGCGCCGCAACGTCAGCACGACGTCGACCTGCGTCCGCGAAATCTGATAGGCGCGCACGCGTTCCACGCACGAATCCGCCAACGTCGCGAGGGTGCGCGTCGGCGGATCGACATACGCCCGTTGCACGACCACGCGGATTTCCTGGCCGACGTTCGCGGCGGTTACGTCATCGAGACCGGCGCGATTGGTCACCGCCAGGTCGACGCCGCACCCCTCGCCGGCGACTTTCTTCGCCCCGTTGACGAGATTCATCGTCTTGTATGGCGGCAGCTCGGCCAGCGCCGGGGACGAAACGGCCAGCCACGTCAGCGCCGCGATCGCGATCAACCCGAGAAATTTTGCCCGCTGCACCGCATACCTCGCTACTTGAGAGATTCGATTCGTTCGGTCCGGCTGATCACGTCGGTGAGCCGAATGCCGAACTTCTCGTTGATAATGACGGCCTCGCCGCGGGCCACCAGCTTGTCGTTGACGAACACTTCGAGCGGCTCGCCGGCCATCTTGGTC
>PMZC01000214.1 GCA_003170555.1 Deltaproteobacteria bacterium | reverse complement strand
GGCCGCAACGCCGCAGCCGACGCGATGGTGCGCTTCCTCGCCTCGCCGCGCGAACTGGCCGGCGAGACGCCGTGGGTGTCCGCCGAGGCGGACGGCGCGCTGCACATCCGCCTTCACGAAGAAAGGACCTGAACCATGGAAAGCCAAATCTTTCGCATCAATGTCGAAAAAGATCTACGCCGCGCCGGGCCGACCGACTTGATCGAACTACTCCCCACGCCCGGTTGTCACGAGCTATACATCATGAAGTGGCAGCTCGAGACGCTGGTTTACGGCATCGCCCGGCACGAGTTCATTCACCTGTCGGGCCCCACCGGCACGGCGAAAAGCTCGCTGCTCGAGGCGCTGCACACCACGCCGGAAAATTTCCATCGCATTTGCCTCGAACTGGGTCTGCCGGTGAAGCCGCTCAAGCTCTACCACATTGAAATGGCGACGTACGAATCGCCGGGCGAACTTTTTCAGCGCCGCTCGCTGAAAGACGGCTCGACGTATGACGAACNNCTCCTGGCGCGCGCGTTGGTCGAAACGCAGCCCGCCAAAGCCGACAACTACCCGTTGATCTGGCTGCGCGAGATGGGCCGCGTGCATTCGTCCAGCGTCCAGGGCGGCTTGCTGAACCTGATGACGAACGGCCCGGTCCGCCTGCCCGACGGCCGCTGCGTTGATGGCGAGGGCATCGCCTGGGTCGCGGACTCGAATTACCAGGCGGAGGGCGACGCCACCCACACGCTGGTGACGCTGGACGATGCGTTGAAGCGGCGCTTTACCGTGAACCTGACGCTCGATTATCTCTCCGCCGAACAGGAAGTCGAAATCCTGCGCCGGCTGATGGGCATCAATGACGGCAAGAAACAGGAGGACGACGCGCCGCTCAACGAACTGATCCACCGCGTGGTGAAGCTCGGCAACATCATCCGCAAGTTCCGCGCCGAAGGCGAAACGCAGACGGTGGCGCCGCCGACGATCTATGGCTACCTCACCTTCCTGCGGATGGCCAAGGCGCTGCCGCACATCAGCCCGCAGCAAATCGCGCTGACCACGATGCTCGGCAACGCGGGCCTCGCCGACCGCAAAGCCGTGGTCGCCGCGCTCAAGCAGGTGTTCGGCCTGCAGCAAGGCGAGCCGGAGGACGGGGCCGAGGTCGGCGCCGCCTGCTTCTAACCGGGAGAAAATCATGTCTGCTCGCGACAGTGCTTACTACGCGCAAGGCTATTCGTATGCCCATCGCGTCCGTCGCACGAAGTCGGACTGGTCGGGACTGGGTATTGGCGACGCCTTCAAAAACAATCTCGACTACTACTCGCGCCTCGAAGCGCAGCGGCGGTTCTACCAGGCCGTGCGCCGGGTGCAGGCCGCGGCGGCGCGGGCCGCGCTCGACACGGTCGACACTCATTTCGAGCCGAAGACCAAACCGCAACTGGGGCCGTGTTACACCGATTACCCGGCGGCCCTGGCTGCGTACGCCGCGATCGGGCTGACCGGGTTTCTGGAATTCAAAACGCTCGCCCGCTCGCAGGCGCTGGCCTCGCGCCTCGCGGAGTACCTGAAAAGTCCGGCCGAAGCGGATCACCTTGCGGTGAATCCCAAAATCTACCAGAAGGTCGCCGAGCTCACGGCGGCCTCGGTGCACCATCGGCTGCTGCTGGAAGATTTGTCGCGCGTCAAGTCGATGTCCACCGTGGAACTCTATCGCCTCTTTCTCGCCTCGCGGCAGACCATGCGCTTTGAGACGCTGAAGGAAGTGGTGGACAGCGTGATCCTGTTCGGCGACGTGCTGCCGCCGGCGTCAAGCATGCGCCTGCATCCGATGACCGCTGCGATCATGCAGGATCTCACCGCGGCCAGCGCGTCATTTTTTGAAATGCTGCCGCGTCTGCCGTCGTCGCAACTGCTCGCCTTGGGCGCGCAGTGGGTGAGCGCGTTGTGCAGGGCGTTGGCGAAGTATCTCCCGCCGCGCGAGCCGGCGCCGAAACCGAAGAACAAACGTCAGGCGGCCAAGCGCCCGCGCACCTTGGAGGAAGCGGCGGAATATCAGTTCCCGCCTGAGCCGCCGCAGCCGTCGAAGGACGGCTCGCTCTCGCCGCTGGATGATCCGACCCCGCCGACGTTGTTTCCGCCGGCCTCGCCTGCCGAGCGTTTCATGCAGGCGCTGGCGGGGCAGGACGAGGACGGGCCGAACGCCGAGCTGCCGGAAGACGGCAAGCCTCCGGACCTCGACGAAGAGACGCAGGCGGTGCTGGGCGAGTTCAACGAGGCGCTGACCAAGGCCGGTGAGCAGAAGGCGGATTGGGAGGACATCCGCTCCGATTTGCTCGAGCGGCAGTTGCGCCAGACCGATTTCAGCGAGGGCCCCATTCAGGGCGCGCCGACCGATGGGCACGAGGTAGAGGTCGCCTTCTCCGGCGGCGAGGTCGCCGGGGGCGAGATCTTCGACCGCCCGGTGGAATTGTCGAGCGACCTGCTCGCGCATGACAAGTTGCTGCGCGAGGCGGCGCCGCTGACCGAGAAGCTTCAGCGGACGCTCTATCCCAACATCGAGCAGATTCCGGAGACCGAGCGATTTCGCACCGGCGGCGCGCTCGATCCGTTGCGGCTGGCGCAGGTGTTGTACTCGCCGGTCGTCTTCCGGCGCTATCGGGTCCACGAGAAAGCGGACCGCCGCGGGCGCCCGGTGTTGCTGATCGCGTGCGACGGCTCGGGCTCGCTGAACCCGCCGCAGATGCAGATGACCAAACTGCTGGCCGCCGCCTGGCTGCGCTCGACGAACCGGAGCCAGGTCCAAGTGCTCGCCGGCCTGTACCACAGCGGTGCGGTGCGCGGGGCGTTGAGCGGTCCGCTGGTGCAATGGATGTATCACCCGCATAAGACGCCGACGACGAACCGCGTCGAAGCCACGCGCGCGCTGGTGACGCTGCCGGATAACGGAACCGGCGTGCAATCCGACGCGTTGTCCATCGCCTTCATGCTGGACGAAGCCAAACGGCTGGCGCGCGGCCGCATGATCTACCTGATTCTGATCACCGACTGCGAGTGGAACGTTTCGTTCAACCGGGGCAAGAGCGGCCGCGAAGAAGTGCGCGCGCTGTTCGAGTCGGTCTATCAGCAGGCGGAAGGCAAGCTGCATACGACGATGGTCGCGCTGGGAGTGAAAAAAGAAACTTCGTTCGAAGATCTCTTGGACAAGGTCATCGTCGTCCCCGAGGAGAAGCTGACGGATGCCGCGGCGGTGACCGAGCAAATCGGCGTCTACGTGGCTTCGTGCATGAAGGAGCGCTTGCGCTTCGTCCGACGCCGTCCGAAACGTGGAGGAGGTCATGGCGAATCCGACGACTGACCAGGGGCGCGGCGCGTCCGGTTGGAACGACGCCTACCAGGGCTACGGTTACGGCCGCGACTACGGCGGGTATGACTATGGCGATGGCTATTACTCAGCCCACCCGGCCGTGGACTTCACGGTCGCGTTGTCGCCGCTCATCGAGCAGTTGCGTGCGTATGACGCATTGCGGATGAGGTTGCAGCGCGAGGGCGGAGAATGGGCCGATCTGCGGCAGATGGCCCAGGCGCTCAACCGGCGCATCATGTGCCGCAGCCCGTACGGCGAAAGCTACGCGTGTCTGTCCAATCAGTCGGCGTTGCGCGCGATGCTGCTCGACGTCGGCGGCGCCCGGCTGCACCTGCAAGTGCGGCTGCTCGACACCCGGATGCCGGTGTACTACCTGGGCCGGCTGCATCGCGACTATTGGGCCGAGTACGGCCTCATCGTGGAGGACCTCTACCTCAGCCCGGGTTACCCGCTCACCGACGATCGTTTCGCCAAGCTGATGGACGCCGGTCACGAAACATTCTTCCTGCGCCTGTCGCCATTTCGTCAGGGAGTGAGCGCGCTGTTCGCGGACCGCGGCATCCGACCGAACGACAGCCGCCGCTTGGATGATCTGCTTTACCTGCTCGGCCGCCACATCTTCCAGGCGGCGTGGCACGAGGATCAGCGGCTCGGCGTGATGCTCGCCACGCACTTCGGCCTGCCGCAGTTTCGCCAGGCGGTGGAGCTGCTTTATCTCTGTCTGAGCGGCGAACTGTGCGAACTGCGCAGCGCGGTCGATGAGCAGGTGCTCCGCTTTTTCGAACAAGTGTATCCGCAGCCGGCGATCGGCGATTTCCTGATCATGCTCCAGCGCCTCAACGGCGGTGAACTGAATGATATTCCGCAACGGGCGCAACCGCTATTCGCGCGGCTGGCTAAAACCTTCAGTCGTTTTCTCAACCGGCCTGCGCAGTGGGCGCCGGCGAGCCGCGCCATCCCCCTCTACAAACTGGTGTTCGCCAACTACTCGCGCCTGCCGCTCCTGGCCGCGGCGTTGGGCCAGCAGGGCGACGTCAAGGAAGCAGCCGCGCAATTGAACGAAGACGCCCGCCAGATCATCAATCAGATCCTCCATCGCGAACCGACCGCCGGCGCGACGGCTGCCGAGTAGAGGCGGCGCGGATTCCGCCGATTGCGTCTTTGAGCGCCGCGGGAGCTTTTTCCACGCGGTCTTTAGTTCCTCGGAAACACCGCCAGCGCGTCCTGGTAATCGTCGAGTAACAGATTGACGCCTTCGTACACGCGGGTGACCCGGCCGTTTTCTTCTTTCTCCGTGGCGCCGACGTGGGTGATCTTGTCCTCCATGAACTGGAAGTTGGTCAAGGTCTCAAAAAGCTCGTCCCATTGCCCGGCCTGCAACAGGTGATACGGCAGATTGGCCAGGGCGAACTCGCGTTCCGCGCCGGATAGCGGATCGGGCAGCTCACGGAATTTTCGCCACTCGGGCCGGACAAATTCGGGATAGTCCGGCTCGACGATTTCGTCGTTGATCCGGCGCGGCGCCGGCCGTTCCCAGCCGACGCAATAGTCGGCGACCATTTTGTGCTGGCCCTTGACCTCATCCGTTCGGACGATGGAGAACACGTAGTCGCGAAAGAGATCGTGGAACAGTTGATAGCGCGCGCTGCCGCCTTCGTCGCGAACGACTAACCACTTGCTCAGGGCCAGGCGGGTCTGCTCGATCAGTTCGGGATCGAGCGAGGGTCGCCGCCCGGCTTCTTCCGTCGGGCGATACGACTCCACCAGGATCTGCGCCATCAGGTCGTCCCAGGCGTATTCGCGCAGGACCGCCAAGGTCAGCAGAAAACGCTGGGCGAGCAGATTGTGCGCGGTCGGCAGATCGTTCCAGATCGTGTCGAAGTAATCGTTCAACGATTCGGGGTAGGTGGAGATGTCGTCGATCACGATATCGCCGGCGCGGATGGCGTCGACCATGGCGCGCAGGAACAACGCATGGCCTTGGGCGATCCGCGCGTACACGGCTTGCGCCAGTTCGTTCGGGATCTCGACCGGATCACGATTGTCTTTCTGCGCTAACTCCGTTTCCAGGCGTTCAAGAACCCGATGAACCGTTTGCGCCGGAAGATTTTGCAGCGGCCGCAGGTCGTTGACCTGGTTAACCAGTCGACCCAGATCGATGAGGCTGCGGCCGTCTTTGTCCAGGCGATTGGTGATGATCGCACAGCAGCCCTTCGGCAGTTCGCGCGGCAGGCAATTCGGGAGCGCATATTCGCCGGGCGCGGCGGCTTCATCCAGGGCGTCAATCACCAGAATCAGCTTTTGGCCGGTCGCCGCCTGCGCCTTGCCCAGCAGGTCGCCGAACTCGCGGAAAAGCTCCTCCAGCCCCTTCCCTTCCCATTCGGCGCCGCCGAACGCGCCGCCCGCCTTTTTGGATAACTGGCTGAGCATCGAAACCATGAATCGGTAGCCGCTGTTGCGCTGGTCGGTCCGCCCGCAGAAATGCCACAGCCAGATTTGCCCGGCGGGGTTCTTCGGTTCGACTTGGCGATGAAGTCTGGCGATCAGCGCCGTCTTCCCTTGGCCGGCGAATCCTCCCAGTCGATAGTAACCTTCCTTCGTGTTCGCGATCTCCGCCAGCTCGTTTAGTTCGTTTTCCCGGCCTTCGAAGAGCGAGCGTTGCAGATGGTCGTCGATCAGCTCGCGAAAGACTCGCTCAAAGCGGTTGTCCTGCTGTTTTCCGATCTCCGCCTTGGCCTCGATTTCATTCATCAACCTTGTGAAATCGCGATAGGAAGGATTTTCCGCCGCTGCAAATTCGCGCTGGTCCGGCTTTTTGGTCGTGAAGCGCTCGCCCTCGATATAGGTGATGTAATGCGGATTGAAAGCCGCACCCATATCGTAAAGCGGCGTATCGTTGAAGCGCACCGTCGCCCCGGAGCCGGCGCCGATGGTGACGAGAATCCACGGATAGAGCAGCAACCTGGTATGATCGGTCTGGCGGACCAGCACCATGCGGTCGGTCCATTTGGTTTTTGGCGTCGCCTTGCCGGACCGTGAATCTTTTTCGGATTCGTCCTCGATCTTGTGCGAACCGGCGGCGATCAATTGAAAACGATCACCCCGCGCCCGCCATAACCCTTGGTTTGTCGTCTGGCAGACCAGATCATATCGCGCCAGGAACTGCAGCGACATCAGCAGCGCATCCAAGTCGGTCTCGAAACCGTTCAGAAACGCCAGCGCTTCGCGGTCACTGTCGCCGATGTGTCCGTGAGTCAGCGCATTACGACACGCCAACAGTCGTTCAAGGATTTCGACGACCGGTTCGTTCAGCCAGCCACGTAGCTCGGAGACGAATGGTCCGGCCGGGAAAAGATCGGGACGTGGGGCGAGCAGACCTTTTTGCCGCAATCTTGTTTTGCTCTCTTGCTCAAACGGCCCCAGCAGCAATTCGGTCCAGTTCCCTTCCGTCGTGGCGCGCTGCCCGACCAGGCGAAGGATCCTCGTGTTCAGCTCCCGGTCGGTCGGCTGGCGCACATAATCCGCGCACAGCAGAATGCCCACCATTTTGACGGTCAATGAGTACAACTCGCGCATGCCCCAGGCGAAATGTTCTGGGAGCGGCGCGTCACGATCATCCGGCGCTGGTCGCTCCCGCAAGTCTTTGCGCTTGAGGTACATGCCGGACACGGCTTTCAAAGGGTATGGGAGCGTTGATAGC
>PMZC01000352.1 GCA_003170555.1 Deltaproteobacteria bacterium | reverse complement strand
GTTCCTTGCGACCGCAGTTGACGAGCGACTGCAGTTTCATTTCGTAGGTCCTGTCGTTCGTGAGGACGATGCCGCCCTCGCCCGCCGTCATCAGCTTGCTCGACTGCATCGAGAACGAGCCGAAGTCGCCGTGGCTGCCGACGCCCTTGCCGCGCCACTTCGCGCCGTGCATGTGCGCGCAGTCTTCGATCAACAGCAGGTGATGCTTCGCCGCGATTTCCTTCAGCCGGTCGAGGTCGGCGATCGAGCTGCCCAGGTGCACGCAGATAATCGCCTTGGTCTTCTTGGTGATCTTGGCCTCGACGATGGCCGGGTCGATGGTGTAGTCGCTCGCGCGCACATCGGCGAACACCGGCACGCCGTTGGTGGTGACGACCGCGCCCGCGGTGGCCAGCCAGGTATAGGGCGTGACGATGACCTCGTCGCCGTACTTCAAGCCTCCCGCGCGCAGGCATATCTCGAGCGACACCGTGCCGTTCGCGCAGCAGACGCCGTACTTCGCGTCGTGGTACGCCGCGAACTTCGCGCCGAACTGTTTGGCGAAACGGTTGGGTGACGGATACCCGCCCCAGTTGTGGCTGTCGAGCACCTGGAGCAGCAATTCCTTTTCGCGTTCGGTATAGGGCGGCCAAACGGGAATTTGTTTGGTGCGCACCGCGTTACCGCCTTTGATCGCTAACTTGGCCATGGAAGACCTCCACGATGAAAGTATCGAATGGCGTGAAGTTAGCCCAAACCACCCGGCGACGCAAGATTAGCGCCCGGCGGGCGTAGCCCCGTGCGCGCGAATAGCGATCTCGCCCGCGCGGTTCTCGGCCAGCGTCAAGGCGCGAACGAAGTTGCCGCCGAAGATTGCGGCGATATCCACGTCCGAGAACCCCGCCTGTTTCAGCGACTGGCGCAAGCGAACCAGGCCGGCGGCGGTCTTCAATTCCGCCGGTTGCCTCGACTCGAGGCCGTCGTAATCCGTGCCGAGCGCCGCGCAGCCGATGCCGCCGACGTCGCGCAGATGCGCGAGGTGTCGCACCACATCCGCGATGGCGGCCGCGCCGCCGGCGCGCAGGAAGGGCGAGTAGAAATTGACGCCGATGACGCCGCCGCTGTCCGCGATGCGTTTGATCAGGTCATCGGGCAGATTGCGTGGATGGTTGCACAAAGCGCGGCAGTTCGAGTGCGACGCGACGACCGGCGCTTTCATCTGCGCCGCGATGTCGAGGACGCCGCGGATCGAAGCGTCATTCATGTGCGAGACGTCGACCAAAACGCCGAGCTCGATCATCTTGCGCACCGCCGCCTCGCCGAGCGGCGTTAGTCCGTGGTCTCCGCCGTTCTCCCAACTCATCGCCAACCGATTATCGGCGCGCCACGTCAGGCCGATCATACGCACCCCGTCGTTGAACAACGACGGCAACCTTTCCAGCCCGCCGCCCAGACACCACGACCCCTCCACCGACCGTAATACCGACACCCGGCCGTCCTGCCAGTTCTTGCGCAAGTCGGCGACGGAGCGGGCTTCGCGCAAGATGTCCGGGTGTTGAGCGATGGTTTCGTTCAGCGTCAACGGCGCGCGGCGACAATATTCATCAATCCGCCCGGCATTGCGGTCCGCCGTCGGCACGAATAAAGCCGCCGCGAAGGCGCCCACCTGCCCGGCTCGAATGGCCGGCAGACTGACCTGCAAACCGGCCGCGTTTTCGATGCGCCGGCCGTGGGTGAGCAGCATCAGCGTGTCGGTATGCAGCAGGATCGAAAACGGAGCGTCTTTCAGAAACTCAGCCGCCGATGGGCCCCACGTCGCCGCACCGTTTGCGGGAGGCGGCGTCGCCGCGGGCGTTGGCGCCGGTGTCGCGCCTGTCGCCGCCGCGGAAACCGGCTTCGCCGCGCCTCGCCTGCCGGAATAATGATAGAAGGCGCCGCCCAGCCCACCGACGACCAGCACGGCCAGCACGAGCGCCAGCCCGAGGATTTTGGCGACCGGAAAATTGGAACGGTCAGAATGTCTCATGCGCGTCTACTGGAAAAACCGAACTTCGCCGATCGACGTGTCGTCGGCGCGTCCGCGATAGCAGGCTTCAATGATCATTCGCACCCATCGCGTCCGAATGGGCGGATCGAGTCTTAGTTCCTGCAGACGCTTTTCATCCAGATAGTCTTGGTAGCGCGTCGAACCGTCCGAAAATTCAAACCTCGCCCGCCGCAGGCGATTGTTGAGCGGCCAACGATCCTGCATCCTGTCGTCGACGAATTTGTCATATCCGGGAAGGACGTCGATGCGCTTCAGGCTGACCTCATTCCGAAAATCGAAGCGCACCCATTCGCCGACGCCGTCGCCCGGCGCATTCTCTTCCCAACACGTGTCCGGACGCTTGTCGACAAGATTCCACGGACTGTAGGTAACCGACCCGGTCCGGTCGTGACTATCCGGTTTTGTGCTGGAAGCGCTGATGCTGGCGAAGTCCGTAATCTCCGTTGTCGAAGTCGACGCAGTCGTCGGCGCGAGCGGCGAATTTGGCGTCGCGTTAACCTCGTTTTGCTCCGGTTTCTTTCCTCTCAAAACCACGACCAGCACCACGATCAGCAACACCACGGCGAGACCGACGCCTATGGCGATCAGCGTCTTGTTCACCGGGTTCGGCGGCGAGGGCGGGTTCGGCCGCGGGGAAACTATGAGCGGTTTGGTTAATATTTCCGGTCTCGGATAGATGGGCGGAGGAGGCGTCACCGCGGTGTGTTTCAACGCCTGCGCGAACTCCCCGGCGGACGAAAAGCGGTACGCCGGGTCTTTCGCCATGGCCTGCATCAGCGCCGCTTCGAGCCACTGCGGCGCCGCGGGGTTCAGTTCGCGCAACCGGCGCGGCGTTTGGGAAATGACGGCCTGCATCAATTCATAGTCGGAGTCGCTTTCGAACGGCGGCCGGCCGGCGCACAATTCGTAGATCGTCGCCGCAATCGAGTAGACGTCGGACAGGTGGGTGATATCTCGTTCGCCGCGGCATTGCTCCGGCGACATATAATACAGCGTGCCCATGCGCGCGCCCGTCGCGGTCATTCGTTTCGCGTCGCCCAGCGCGCGAGCAATGCCGAAATCCATGATCTTCGGCGCGTGCGAGCCGCCGAGTTGCTGCAGAATCAGATTGCTCGGCTTGAGGTCGCGGTGAATGACGCCCTGCCGGTGCGCGAAGTCCAACGCGCCCAGCAGCGGCACAAACAGCTCGATGATCCGGTCGACCGGCAGCGGGCCGTGGTGATCCGCGAGCAGCTTGTCGAACGTCGCGCCTTCGACGTACTCCATCACGATGGCGCAGACGTCGCCTTCCTGGACGAAGTCGTAAACCGCGACGATATGCGGGTGCGTCAGCTTGGCCTGGATGCGGGCTTCGTTGCGGAAGCGCTCGACCAGGGCCGGGTCGCCGGCGAGATGCGGGTGCAGCACCTTCATCGCCACCGGCCGGCCGAGCTTGGTGTCGGTGGCCCGGTAGACGGCGCCCATCCCGCCGTGGCCGATGAGCGCGTCGATGCGATATTGGCCGAAGACGCGTCCAATCATTTCCCCTACTCCTTATCGCGCGCCGGGATTTTCGGCGCGGGAAATAATGAAATACTTGGAGATTGTGGAGTTCAATACGCCATTTGATCGGCGCCTGTCAAACCGGAAAAAAACCCAACCGATTTTGTCGCCGACCAGACGCGGGCCGGCTAGCGCCAGAGACCCAGCCAGTGCAGCAGGTTGCCGCCGCCGTAGCTGGCCGCGTTGGCGACGAACGAGCACGCCAGCGCGCGCACTAGCCGCACCGGCCGCGCCAACGCGAAGAACGTGAAGGTTTCGATGACGCCCACGGCCAGTTCGCCGATCACGATGTATTCCGTGTAGCTGAAGCCGTGTTGCTGGCAGAACGGCCGCCAGAAGTAAACCAGAACGGGGTGCGTGATGAACGAGCACGCCGCACCGGCCAGCGCCGCACGCCACGCCGGCACGATCCCGCGCGCCAAGGCCACGTAGAACGGCACTTCGATCACCAAGGTAATAATGAAGGCTTGCAGCCAGCGGCGGAACAGGTTGTCGTCGAACCCGTGGTGCAAAACGGCGAAGATCGGCATCCCGACGGCCAACGACCACAGCGAACCGAACAGGAACGCGCGCAGCCAGCGGTAGGACAACTCGTGGTCGATTGGCATGGCCCTTTGTCTCAGCGAGCGGCGCGAGACACGATTGGTGACATACATATCATAGTTAGTATCCGATGCAATCGCGGCAAACGAAGGAAGCGGTTTTTCTACTTCGGCGGCTCTTCGGGCCAGTGGAATTTGTAGAGCTCTTCGAGGCCTTTGATGTAATCGGCGAAATGTTCGCCGCCATCGCCGGCGAACGACAAAATGCGAATGCCGGCGCCGTACGGATGATCGAGGTTGTCGGGATCGCATTCGAATACCGCGACCACCTCGCCCAGGCAGTTCAACGGCTTGGGGAGGGTCTTGCTGACCAACGCCAGCTCGAACTCGCGGCCGACGGTCAACGGCTTGCTGGTGCGCACGTAAAGGCNNCCCGCCGACACATCGGCCACCGCCGTGTCCAGAAAATCGAGCACGTCTTCGTTCTTGATTTCCATGACCTCGGAGAAACGCATATCCTTGCGCCGTTCGTAGTCTCGACGGAGTTGCCCCTCGACGTACTCCACGTATTGTTCATCCGGATGATCCAACGCGACCCCGATATGAAATCGATTCTTCGAGATGGCCGGCAGTTCGCGCCGCCACGCGATTTTACCTACCAGGCGCATCGTCGATTTCCCCGGCACGTTGAGTTGCAAGGTCACCGCGGTCCCGGTGTCCAGGTTGCGGCTGCAGGTCAGACCCAAGCCCTGTTTGGCCAGGTCCTGCACGTAACCGAAGAACTCCGCCGTCGACGTGCCGACCTTGCACAATAGATTTCGCGCGATGCGCTTCTGCAGACGTTGCTCTTCGCCCATCATTCGCTCCCGGTGGATCGTGAGTTGCGCGATGATATCACGCGCGTCATCTCAGGCAAGGGAAAAGAGGGGACAGGCGCGGTCTGCGAAAAGACGATGGTCTAAACAAACGACTTTTCCTGGTGTTCGACGCACCGGCCTTGTTGTGAACTGCCGACGCGTCTACATTCGGTTCATGCGTTCGCTGCACAAGCTTCTTGCTGTGTTCTTCATTGTCGTTTTCTGCTCGTGCACAAACAACACCACGTCAAGCTGCCCAACCGGCATGGCGCGGATTCCAGCGGGGCCTGTCGCCAGCCGCTACGCGAGCCTGTGGAGCGCCACGCGTCCGGCGCAAGATCGGCCGCGTGATGTTCCGGCGTTCTGCATGGATCGGTTCGAATATCCCAATGTGAAATTGGCGCATCCGCTCGTCCACGTGAGTTGGGCCGACGCGCAACGCCTCTGTTTCGCGCGCGGCCGGCGCCTGTGCCGCGAGGATGAATGGGAGTTGGCCTGCACGATGGGCCGGGGCTGGGCGTATAGCTACGGCCCGAAGCGCGCTGCCGGCCGGTGCAACGCCGACCATCCGCAGCAAAGCGCCGAGGCGATCGGCCCGGCCGGCGATCGGCCCGCGTGCCGGAACGAGTACGGCGTGTTCGACCTCAACGGCAACGTCAGCGAATGGGTGGCCACGACGGAGTCCGTCTTCGGCGCGACGGTCGGCGTACTGCGCGGCGACACCGCCTACCCCACCGCGGAATATGGGGGCGATTGCTGGAGCCGCCACGCGCATCCGATCACCAGCCGCGAATTCGGTGACGACGGCTTCCGCTGCTGCGCGGATGTCGGGAGCGGGAAGCGATGAACGCGCGGCGCCGGGAGACCTCCCCCCAGCCCCCTCCGACTTGCGGAGGGGGAGCCGTGGCGACAAAGCGCTCACGCCCTTTGTTCAGTTATCTCGGCTCTCCCCCCGCAAGACGGGGGGAGCCGGAGGGGGGGCCGACGATAGCGCATCGTCTCTCTTTGCCAACTCTCGTTTTCTTGCTCGTCGCGCTATTCGCGGTCTCGTGCGGCGGCGGCAAGTCACCGAGTCTGGTGACGCTCGAAAGCATCGGCGTCGGGAAAATCGACACGTGGTTGTACTTCGATAACGCGGGACACTTGCTCCGCTTCGCCAAGGACAAAAACGGCGACGGAAAGGCGGACTGGATCGACGACTATCGCTTCGACAAAAGCCTCAACCGCGAACGGCTGATCGTCAGCCATGTTGACCTGGACGGAGATGGCCGCTTCGAGACGACCGCGTACCCCGCCGCAACCGGCCACGCGGTGCGGATCGTGCGCGACCGCAACGGCGATGGAAAACCCGACTTGATCGCCNNCCCGGAACGGAACCGCATCAGCCGCGACGACAACTTCGACGGCGTGTTCGAACAAACCGGCAGCAACCTAAGTATGCAGTAGCGAATTACACCACAGAGACACAGCGGACACAGAGTAGATTATCGACAAAACAAAACGGTTGCCGTTGTGTTCTCTGTGACTCTGTGCCTCTGTGGTGAACTAACCTCTGCGGCGAAAGACCTCATACAGCGCCACGGCGCACGCCTGCGCGACGTTGAGGCTGGCGATGGGTCCGTGGGCGGAGAGGTGCGCGAGATGGTCGCAATGTTCGCGCACCAGGCGGCGCAAGCCCGCGCCTTCGCTGCCGAGCACGACGACGACGTTGCCGGACAGGTCGGCGTCGGCCAGCGATGTTTCGGCTTCCGCTTCCAATCCGTAAACCCAGAACCCGGCTTTCTTCAACACGTCGAGCGCCTGCACCAGGTTCGTTTCGCGCGCGAGCGGGACGACTTCGGTGGCGCCGGCCGCGGCCTTGGTCACCACCGGCGTGACTTGCGCGGCGCGGTCTTTGGTGATGACCACCAGGTCGACCCCGAACGCCCCGGCCGCTCGCAAACACGCGCCCAGGTTCTGCGGATCGGTGACGCCGTCCAACGCCACGACGACGCGCGCCCGGTCGGACGATTGCGCCGCGAAATCCTTCACCGACGCGTAACCGAACTCCGGCAGCAAAGCGACCACGCCCTGGTGCAACGCGTTGCGGCTGAGGCGATCGAGTTCCGCGCGATCGACCCAGCTCACCGCGAAGCCGTTTTCTTGCGCCAATTGAGCGATGGATTCCAGCGCCGGCCGACGTGAGGCGTCGAGGAGCACCTGCGTCACCTGTTTGCCGGAATGGCGCAACGCCTCTTCTACCGGGTGTTTGCCGTAGACTACGCGCGGCATTGGAGAATCGAACCTCTGTTAGGTAATTTCGTAATGACAATCCAAACCGGTAAGGTCCTTCGTTTCTTCACGCGGTCAGTATTTCAACAAAACTACGAAAATCAAGGGGCTTGCGCTTGTCGAAACGGCACGTAAGTTGCTATTCTAAAGCCAGGGAAGAAGTTGCGGACGATTGCGTGCGTGGAGGAACGGCGGTGAACAACATGAACAGACAACGAGGTTTCTCGCTGCTGGAACTCATGATCGCCTTCTGCGTCGCCTCGATTCTCGTTACTATTGGGATGGTGACCGTCGCGAATCTGCGTGATCGCGCCATGCTTGCGGTTTTTCAAAACGATATCTCCATCATCCGGCAGGCCGCCGTTCGTTTCCAACAAGACTGCGGCTTTTTCCCACCCAACGTGGATAGCGGAGTCGACCCGGGTCTGGCGAATCAGTACGGCTGGCAATTGGGCAACCATAGTCCGGACTGGGAAACACTGACGTGCGACAATTGGCGCGGCCCCTATCTGCGCGAGTGGCCGCACAACCCGTGGGGCGGGCTCTACGGTTGGAGCAACTTCCCCGGCCAGTACGGACCATGGGGCATTCCGGGCGCCGGAGCTTACCTGACGCTGCAGTCCAGCGATTGGGGCGGCGCGAACGGGATGCCTGATGCGGTGTTCGAAAAGATGGCGGAAGAAATGGGCCTCGATCGCTCGCCGATGAAGGGCGTCATCGCCGTGTGGATGGGCAAGGACCAACCCGCGGGCGGAACGCAACCGGCGGCGAGATAGCGGAACGATCGACGCCTCTCGCAACATCCCCAAGTACTTGTCCTTTCTGAAGGCCTGACCTAATCTGGCCGCGAGCGGTCGTTTCGACGACGGAAAATGAATTTGTTGGGCGAGATCCCCATGGCAAACGGCGCATCGCTGCCGTCTCAGGTTGACGTTCTCATCGCCGGCGCCGGTCCCGCCGGACTTTCGGCGGCGCTGCATCTGCGAACCGCCCGCGCGTCGGTGCTGCTCGTCGATGCGCGACGGGTGATCGGCGCGCCGTTGCGGTGCGCGGAACTCAGCCGCCAGATTCTCTGGAAAGAATTAGGCCTCGAACCGCGGGAAAATTGGATTCGCTGGACGCTCAAGACCCAGGGCGGCGCGCTGGTCGTCAACCGCAAGAACATGGAAGCCGACCTCGCCGCCCTCGCGGCCGACTGCGGGGCGGTGGTGCGCGCGGCGACGAGCGTAACGGCCGTCGGTCCGTTCGACGGCGACGGGCGCACGGTGACGCTGCTGCACGACGGACGGCTCACCAAGGTTCGCGCCCGCTGCGTCATCGCCGCCGACGGGGTGGCCTCGCGCGTGGCGCGTCTGTGCGGCGCCGAGACGAACCTGCGCCTCGAACAACTCGGCGCATGCCTCATCTACCGCC
>PMZC01000404.1 GCA_003170555.1 Deltaproteobacteria bacterium | reverse complement strand
GGGGTTGGGGGAGGTCAGAAAACACAGCCGAGAACGATGGTGCTCCGCTTCCGCACCAACCCCCGATTCGGTTGACACCCGGCGCCTCGTCTTTTACTGTTGCGTCCCGACAGGAAATCTTTCTTCGCGATAGGCGGAAACTTGGCGCCACAGCCGGTCGTCATCGGGCCGGGCGTAGTCCTGGCCAACAAATACCAGGTCATCGAGCGCATCGGCGCCGGGGGCATGGGCGCGGTGTATCGCGCGCGCGAGATCGATTTCCACGTCAATCGCAGCGTGGCGATCAAGGTGCTGACGCCGCAGTTCGCCGGGGACGCGAGGCTCGCGCAGCGTTTCGCGGAAGAGATTCAAATCTCGACGCAGCTCGATCACCCGAACATTGTGCCCATCTATTTCGTCGGCCGCGAAGGCGAGAACCTGTTTTTCGTGATGAAGTATTTGCGCGGGCAGACGCTCAAGGCGCTGGTGGCCGGCCACGGACCGCTGCCGCCGCGCTTCGTCGTGCACCTGATGCAGCAACTGGCGCGCGCGATCGATTCGATTCACCGGCAGGGCGCGATCCACCGCGATATCAAGTCGGTCAACATCATGATCGACGACGACGGCAACGCCACGCTGATGGACTTCGGCATCGCCAAGATGGAAGGCGGCGCCGATTTGACCACCTCCGGCGAAGTGCTCGGCACCGCGCCGTACATGGCGCCCGAGCAGTGGCGCGGCGAGAAGGATCCGCGGTCCGACCTCTATGCGCTGGGGATCGTGATGTACGAAACGCTGACCGGCGATCCGCCTTTCGTCAGCAACCAACTGCCGGAGATGATGGACGCGCACCTGAACCGGCAGCCGGTGCCGCTGCGGTTTATCCGGCCGGAAGTTCCCGCCGCGTTGGTGGAGGTGGTTGACCGTTGCCTGGCGAAGGCGCCCGCCGACCGCTATCCGACCGCCAACGATCTGGCGCAGGCGCTCGATTTCGCCGATCGCGGCTTCCCACCGAATGTCCCGGCCGTACTCCCGCCCAAGCCCCCGGTGACCGCGCCGCCGACCGACCCGCTGGCCGCGGCGTTGGCGGCGGCGGATCGTTTGGTCGGCGACGGCAGCCCGCACGAAGCCCGGCAGGCCGTGGCCGACGCGGTGGGGCACACGGAAGCGTCGGCGGAAGTCATCTTGCGGCTCGACGAGCTGGCGAAGTTAGCGGCCCAGGACGACGAGGCCAAAACGCGCGCGCAGAAGCTGCTCGACAAACGGAATCCGACCGAAGCCGAGCAGGTCATTCTCAACCACCTGCGCGAATACCCGGCCAGCCGCATCGGCAATCTGCTGGCGTCGATCTACCAAACGCCGTCGGGCATCCGAGCGGCGCTGCAAACGCCGGCGTCGGGACCGCGCGTCGGCGGCGATGCGCCGACGATCATCACCAAATCAGAAAAGCGGTGGCTCAAGCCGTTGTTGATCGCCGGCATCATCGTAGTCGTGTTGGGCATCTTGATCGGCGGACCGTTCGTTTTTTCCGGCGCGACCAGCAACGTACTCGAGCGGCTCGGCGATCAGTTCAACGCGGAGCAGTGGTACGCGTCGCCGCCCGTGTTGAACGCGACGGCGTGCTATCGCCTGGCGCTGTCGTTCAATCCGTCCAACCGCACCGCATTGCACGCGATGCAAGATATGGCCACGCACCTCTGGTCGACGGCCCGGGCTTACCGCGAGCGCGGCGACCTCAAGAGTGCGGTGCAGTATCTGGGTTGGGCGGTCGAGATCACGCGCAATCCGGATTGGGAGCGAACGTATTGGCAATATCAGCGACAACTGAAGAAGTGAACAAACGGGTTCCGGGCGCCGGGTCCCGGGTTCCGGGTTGAAGCGCTGAGATTGGGCAAAGGAAATACCAGGTGACCCGCAAACCGCCGGAAACGCCGCTGTGCACGGTCGACATCATCATTCGACTGCCGGACGGGCGCATCGTGCTGATCGAGCGTAAGAACCCGCCGCCGGGGTGGGCGATTCCGGGCGGATTTGTCGACCGCGGCGAATCGGCCGAAGACGCGGCGGTGCGCGAGGCGAAAGAAGAGACGAGCCTCGATGTGACGCTCGTGCGCCAATTCCACGTTTACTCTGATCCGCAGCGCGATCCGCGTTTTCATACGCTATCCGTTGTTTTCGAAGCCACCGCGACGGGCGAACCCCACGCCCAAGATGACGCGAAGAACCTCGGCGTTTTCACGCGCGACGAAGCGTTAGCGCTGCCGCTTGCGTTCGACCACCGAAAGATTCTGCAAGACTTCTTCGACGAGAAGTATTGAGTTCGGGTTCCGGGTTCCGGAAACGCCGTAGGGGCAGGTCTCAGACCTGCCCGGCAGGAAAGGGCGGGTTTGAAACCCGCCCCTACGATTCAACCCCCAACCCCCGCCAAACGATATTTTCTGACCTTCATTTCGTCCACAACATCTAGCGGCGGTGGCGGACTTTCCCACTACCGGTACGGCGTTCAGGCGGGCCACGCCGTAACATCGTCATATTGCAGAAAAATTTTGTTTCGCCGATGCAATATTTTCTTGACAGGTGGGGTGCGATACCATATTCTCCCATGCAAGTGGGGATTGCTCCCATTCAGTTCCATTTCAGCGAGGTTTCGACGTGAGGTTTACGGGCCTGTTTCAGCAGATCTTGGACGCCAAGGGGCGCACCAGCGTGCCGGCGCAGATCCGCGAAGAACTGGCGAAGCTCGGCATCGACCGGTTGGTGATCACCACCGATCAGGTTCGCGCTTACGACTGCCTCGTCGTTTACCCCGAACCCGTGTGGGATAAGTTCGTCCGGAAGTTTGAACGACTGCCGGAGCTGGACCCGGACGTGGAAGTGTTCCGGGACACCCACATCGCGCCAGCCCAGCCGCTGACGATGGACGGTCAGGGCCGGATACTGATCCCCCAGTCGTTGCGCGACGAAGTGAAGCTGGGGGGCCGGGTCGTCGTCGTCGCGGCCGGCGACACGTTCCGGATTTGGGACGCCGACATCTGGACGAAAGATCGTCAAGACGCCAAGGCGCGTTATCCCGAATCGAAAAAGGCGCTGGCGGCGAGACTGGGCTGATGGCGGCGCACCGGCCGGTGCTGCTGACCGAGACCGTTGACCTTTTGCACCTTCGGACGGGCGCGGTCGTGGTTGACGCCACGTGCGGGGCGGGCGGCCACACCGAACGGTTGGCGGATGCCGTGGGAACCCACGGCCTGGTGCTGGCGATCGAACAGGATGATGCGGCATTGGCGATCGCCGGCCAGAGATTGGCGGGAAAAATGAATGTCCGATTTGTCCAAACCAACTTTCGGCATTTGTCGGCGGTGCTGCGCGAGCAGGGCCTGACGCAGGTCGACGGCGTGTTGGCCGACCTGGGCGTCAGCTCGATGCAGCTTGACGACCCGGCGCGCGGTTTTTCGTTCCTCAGCGAAAACGAACTCGACATGCGCATGGACNNAGATAGCTGGGCGTGGTGGGACTCAGCGGCGTGATGCGATGCACCAGATCAAACCGCCCGCCGCGAAGCTGCTCGGCGAAGCGAGCGAAGAAGAACTCGGCCGCATCTTCCGCGATTACGGCGAAGAGCGTCACTGGCGCGCGCTGGCCCGGGCGGTCGTCGAACATCGGCGGCAGGGCGGCGCGTTTACCGGAATTGAGTTACGCGAGTTGGCGCATCGCACGCTGCACACTCCGCGCAGCGGCGGCGTGGACAGCGCGACGCGGGCGTTTCAGGCGGTGCGCATCGCGGTGAACGACGAACTGAACGCACTCCGCGAGTTTCTCGACGCGGCGATTGACGCGCTGGCGCCCGGCGGACGGCTGGCGGTCATCTCGTTTCACAGTCTCGAAGACCGCATCGTCAAGCACCGGCTGCGCGCGGCGGCGACAGGCTGTGTTTGCCCCAAAGACCTGCCGCGCTGCGTCTGCGGCGGACGGCCGACCTTGCGGGTTCTCACGCCCAAACCGATAACGCCCGGCGCCGACGAGGTGCAGGACAACCCGCGGGCGCGTTCGGCGCGGTTGCGGGCGGCGGAAAAACTGGCGGCCAACGGGGAGGCGCATCATGGCTGAAGCGTATCGCGAACGCAGTGCGGAACAGCGTCCTGACTTCGCTCCGCGTCCGAAAAAACGCCGTCGCGCGGGCCGGTCCCCGGAAGAATGGGTCGATTGGCGCAGCGTGTTGGTGTTCCTCGGCCTGCTGACCCTCACCGTGCTCTATCTGTTGCTGCTGACCAACGTGCGCGCCGAAGTCGTCCAACTGGGATACGAGTTGCATGACCTGCAATACAAGGCCGACACGCTGGAAGTCGAAGCCGGCAACCTGAACCGGACGCGGCAATCATTGCGCAGCCCGCAGCACCTGACCGAACTCGCGGCGGATTTGCGGCTCGCCAAACCCAAGCCGGCGCAGGTCGTGGTGATCCATGATCGCCCAACGCATTGATATTCACCGCGCGCACGGCCGCCGGCGGCAGGCCCGCGCGGCGCAGCCGGGGCGGACGTTCCATCTGGAGGACACCCAGAAGGTGCGCGCCGGCATTTTGCTGGTCTTCTTCATCGCACTATTCGCCGTGCTGCTCTATCGCGCGTTCGACCTGACCGTCCTCAAGCACGACACGCTGGTCACGATGGCCGACCGCATGCACGACATTTCCATCGAGCTGACCCGGCCGCGCGGCGAGATCGTCGACCGCAACGGCGTGCCGTTGGCCGTGCGCACGATGACCGACTCGGTGTTCGCCAACCCGCGCGAGCTGGAGGACCTCGAAGGCGCCACCGCGCTGTTGACGCGGACGCTGTCGCTCGAGGCGAACGCGCTGCGCGAAAAGCTGGCCAACAAATCGCGCGGCTTCGTCTGGATCAAGCGCAAGATTTCGCCGGCGGAATCGGCCGCGCTGCCGACCAAAATGCCGGTGGGCGTCGGACGCGTGAACGAAGCGGCGCGGCAGTATCCGTACGGCCGTCTGGCCGCCGCGCTGATCGGCTTCTCGAATATCGACACCGTCGGACTGGAAGGGCTGGAGCTGCAATACGACAAGGTGCTCGCCGGCCAGCCGGGCAAGATGATCGGCCTGCGCGACGCCCATCGCCGCGTGTTTTTTCCCGACGGCGTGCAGGTCCGCGGTTTCGAACCCGGCGGCACGCTGAAACTGACGCTCGATGTGCACCTCCAGTGGTTCGCCGAGAACGCACTCGACGCGACGATGGTCGAATTCAAACCGAAGGCCGCGTGGGCCGTGGTGATGGACGTGCAGACCGGCCAGATTCTGGCCATCGCCAACCGGCCGACCTACGACCCGACCGCGCCGGGCGATTATCCGCCGGAGTTCCGCCAGAACCGCGCGCTGATCAACCGCTATGAGCCCGGTTCGACGATGAAGCCGATCACCATGGCCTCCGTGCTCCAAGAGGGCAAGGTCCGGCTCGACGAAAAAATCTACTGCGAGTCCGGCTCCTGGAACCTGTACGGCACGGTGATCAAAGACGCGCACGCGCACGGCTGGCTGACGCCGGCGGAGATCATTCAGGTCAGCTCCAACATCGGCGCCGCCAAACTGGGCATGCGGCTGGGCCGCGAAAAAGTCTGGGGCTGGCTCAATCGCTTCGGCTTCGCGCATCCGACCGGCATCGACCTGCCCGGCGAAGCCTCGGGACAGATGCTGCCCTGGTCGGTGTGGTACCCGGTCGCGGTGGCCACGCATTCCTACGGCCACGGTTTCTCGGTCACCGCGTTGCAGATGCTCTGCGCGATTTCGGCCCTGGGCAATCGCGGCCAACTGATGAAGCCCTACCTCGTGGCCGAAACGCTCGACGCCGCCGGCCGCACGCTGACGCGCAATTATCCGCAGATTCGCGCGCGGGTGGTCAGCGAATACACGGCCCAGACCGTGCTCGATATGATGAAGCTGGTCACGCAGGAAGGCGGCACCGCGCGTCGCGCCGCGCTGGAAGGTTTTGAGATCGCGGGCAAGACCGGCACGGCCTACAAGGTCAATCCCCTCACGCACAAGTATGACAAAGGCCGGCTGGTCAGCAGCTTTGTCGGACTGGCGCCCGGCGACAACCCCCAACTCGCGATCATCGTGGTGGTCGATGAACCGAGCGGACACGCGTTCGGCGGCACCTGCGCCGCGCCGGCGTTCCGCGACATCGCCGAAAACAGCCTCCGCTACCTCGGTATTTACGGCCGCCGCGAAGACAACGAACGGCCGACGGCGCCGCGACCGCTCTTGGTCCAGCGCGCCAATCCGGCGCCGGCCGGCGCGCTCGACGTGCGCGTCCCCGCCGACGGCCAGACGCCGAACTTCCTCGGCCTGACCATGCGCCGGGCGGTGAGCCTGGCGATCGAACGCGGCATCGAGATTCATCCGTTCGGCAGCGGCGTGGCGGTGCAGCAAAGTCCGCCGCCGTACCAGGCGCTGCCGACCGACAAAGTGGTGGTGGTGCAATTCGGGCCTTCGAGTTGAGGAAAGGATTCCGATGCGACTGAGCGTGCTGACCGCCGACCTGCCCTGGGCGACCTTCGACCGCGACGTGGAGGTGCGCCGCGCGGTGGTTGATTCGCGCGCCGTACTGCCGGGCGACCTGTTCGTCGCGATTCGCGGACAAGAAACCGACGGCGCGAAGTTCATCCCGGCCGCGATCGCCGCGGGCGCCGCAGCCATCGGGGCGGAAATCGACGTGGCGCATCCGGGCGTCGCGCTGGTGAACGTGCCCGACGCCCGCCGCTTCGCCGCGCTCGCCGCGCACCGCCTGGCCGGTGATCCCACGGCGGACATGACCGTGATCGGCATCACCGGCACCAACGGCAAAACCACCACGGCATTCATGCTGCGGGATATTTTTACCGATGCCGGCCGCCGCACGGGCCTGATCGGTACGGTGGCCTACGAAATCGGCGACCGTACGATTCCGGCCAGCCGTACAACCCCTGAATCCGTTGACCTGCAGGATATGCTGGCCCAGATGGTGCATGTCGGTTGCCAGAGTGCCGTCATGGAGGTCTCGTCGCACGCGCTGATCCAGAATCGCGTCGACGGGATCGCCTTCGACGTCGTGGCGTTCACCAACCTGACGCGCGACCACCTCGACTTCCA
>PMZC01000130.1 GCA_003170555.1 Deltaproteobacteria bacterium | reverse complement strand
CCGATGCATCTCGCGGCGGCGATGGGCATCGCGGTGGTCGGTTTGTTCGGGCCGAGCGATCCGCGCCGCGTCGGGCCGTGGACGGCGACCGCGCGTTCGGTCGAGCCGCCGACGGCGTTTTCGAAGACGCGGCCTATCGATCAAATCACTGTCGATCAAGTCGTGCGCGCCGTGACCGAACTGGTGGAGATCGGCTGATGCACCTGCTGGTCTTGCTGGCGCAGGAGCATTGGACCGGCCCGGCGGAGGGCGTGCTGCAGCTTGCGCGCGGTCTGCGCGAGCGCGGGCATCGCGTGACGTTCGTCTTCACGCGCCTGCCGGCCGGGCATCTGGCCGAGCATGTCGACGGCGCGTTCGCCACGGCGCCCGCGGTGCGCTTACCGCGGAAAGGTTTTCATCCGCTGATCGCGACGGCCGATTGGTTCCGGCTGCGGCGGTTCGTGCGTCGCGAAAACGTCGGCGCGATTTTCTGTCATCTCAGCCACGATCATTGGCTGGCGCTCGCTTTGGCTTGGGGCATGACGCCGCGCCCGGCGGTTGTGCGCCAGATTCATCAGAGCCGCCACCTCGTGCGCCGGGCCGACCTCGCGTGGCTCTATCGCCGCACCGACGCGCTGGTCGTCGGCGCCAACCAGTGGAAAGCGAAACTGGTGGAAAACTTCGGGCTCGATCCGGCGAAGGTGATCGTGATTCCGCCGGGCGTCGATACCGATCGCTTTAAACCGGACGGCGATGTCGAGGTGATTCGGCGCGAGATCGGCGCGCAGCCAGGCGACAAACTGATCGGCATGGTCAGCCGCATCAAGGCGAGTCGCGGACATGAATTGGCGCTGCAGGCGTTCCAGCACGTGCGCGCAAAGCAGCCGCGCGCTCATCTGCTGTTCGTCGGACGCGGCGAGGGTCGGGAAGCGCTCGAACGCGAGGTCGCTCGGCTCGATCTGGCGAGTTCGGTGCATTTTTTGGGTTATCGCGCGGACGACCTGCCGGCGATCTATCGCGCGCTCGATGTGCACCTGCTATTGGGCGAGGGCTCCGATGGTTCGTGTCGCGCCGCGCTTGAGGCGATGGCGTGCGGCGCGCCGGTCGTGGCGTTGCGCGTGGGCACGCTCACCGAATCGCTCGCCGAAGGCTGCACCGGCTTCTTCGCCGACCCGTCCGCCGATGACCTGGCCGCGAAGATTCTGCACGTGCTTGAACAACCGTTGGCGCGCGAGACAATCCGCGCCCACGCCGTGGCGAACTTTTCGATTGCACCGCGGGTGGACTTGGCCGAAAACCTCTTCATGCGACTGACGGATCGCCGATGAACATCTGGCTCGACCGCGGCCGTCGTTTCGGGCTTTATCTGCTGGCCGTCTCGCTGCCGGTGTCGATCAGCGGCGCGCAAATCGCGCTCGGCCTGCTCATGCTGGTGTTCGCGATTCGCGCCATCCAGCACCGCCGCCTGCCGCGCCCGAGCGAACCCGTCGGCTGGCTGATCGTCGCGATGATCCTCTGGGTGCTCGCCGCCGCGCCGCTGTCCCTGGATGTGCGCGTGACGATTCCGCGCCTGCTGAAATACTGGTCCTGGTTCACCTACTTCGTCGTGCTGGCCGCGCTGCCCGACCGCCGCACGGCGCTGCGCGCGATGTGGCTGATGCTCGGCTGCATGGGCCTGGTCGCCGTGTACGGCATCGCGCAGCATTTCTTCGGCGACGCCGTGCCGCGCTATCTTGCGCCGCCGGTGCGCCTGTGGCAGCAGACGGGCGGCTACTACCACGCCGTCGGCATGTTCGACCACCACCTGACTTACGGCAACAGCCTGATCATTTCGCTCATGCTTGGCCTCGGGCTCTGGTTTGCGTTGCGCGACCGGCGGCAACGCCTGCTGCTGGCGGTGATTCTTGCCTTGGGGACGCTCGCCTTGATCTGGACTTACGCGCGCAGCGCCTGGGTCGGATTGCTGGCGGGGCTGCTGGTGTTCGGCGCGCTGAAAGGCAAGCGAGCGCTGGTCGGCGCGCTGGCCGCCGTGTTGGTCGTCGGCTTTGCGGCCGCGCAACTAAGCCCGACGATCAAGGATCGCCTGCACCGCGGACTGACCTCCGAAGAGAATCTCGAGCGCATCTACACCTGGAAAACATCGCTCGACATGCTGCGCGATCATCCGCTGACCGGCATCGGCCCGGGGAACTATACGCCGCTGACCAAAACCTATCGCGCGAATTACAATATCCATTGGACGGCGAACAGCCACGCGCACAACAGTTACCTGCAAATCGCCGTCGAGTCCGGCGCGCCGGCCGGGCTGTTATTCGGCGGGGTGCTGGCGATGCTTTTCGCCTTTGGTGCGGCGCGTCATCGTGATATAAAAGACCAACCGGCCAGGCGCGATCTGCTGGCCGGAGCGGTCGGCGCCGTGGCGGCCTTCGCCGCTTCCAGTCTCCTGCAACACAACGCGGGCGACACGGAGGTGTGCATGATTTTTCTGTTCGCGGCGGCGCTGCTGGTGTTTTTAGTGCGAGAAAAAACCGGGAACGAACATGACCTTGCCTGAACGAAAAAAACGGCTGCTCGCGCTGCTGCGGCGATTCGCCGGCGCGCGCATCATGGTGATCGGCGACGTGATGGCCGACCACTACATCTGGGGCGACGTCGAACGCATCAGCCCGGAGGCGCCGGTGCCGGTGGTGCACGTCCGGGAAGAGAAGACGCTGCTCGGCGGCGCGACCAACGTCGTGCGCAACGTCGTGGCGTTGGGCGCGCAGGCGGAAGTGTGCAGCGTCATCGGCGACGACCGCAACGGCCGCTACATCCGCGAGCAACTCGCCGAGCTGGGCGTCAACGAAGCGCATTTGCGCGTCGCCGACGACCGCCACACCACCGTCAAGTCGCGCGTCATCGCCCACAACCAGCAGGTCGTGCGGGTCGACTGGGAAACGGCGGGGCCGATCGGCGCCGCGCTGGTCCGCGATATGCTCGATCACGTGCGCGAGCGCCTGCCGCGGGTGGACGCGATCATCATCAGCGATTACGGCAAGGGCGTGGTCAACAAACTGCTGCTCGACGGGCTGCGCGAGATCGCCGTACCGGCCGGGAAGCTGGTGGCCATCGACCCGAAGATCGAGAACATGCGCCACTACCACGGCTTCACCACGATGACGCCGAACCATCACGAAAGCGCGCACGCCCTGGGCATCAAACTGCGCAACGACGACGGGGAGATCCATCGCGCCGGGCCGAAGATTCTCAAGCGCTTCCGGCTGCAGAGCCTGGTCATCACGCGCGGCGAGAAGGGCATGAGCCTGTTCGACCGCCGCGGCCACGTGGCCGATATCCCCACCGTCGCGAAAGAAGTCTACGACGTGACCGGCGCGGGCGACACGGTCATCGCCGCGCTCACCTGCGGCCTGGCCGTCGGCGGCAGCCTGCACGACGCCGCGTTGATCGCCAACTTCGCCGCGGGCATCGTCATCGCCGAAGTCGGCACGGCCGCCGCATCGCACGCCGAAGTCGCCGCGGCCATTCGCGCGACGAAGGATCTGAAATGAGTCTGCCGCAGGCGCCGGAGCTGGTTTTGCTGGTCGTCGGCGTGCTGCATCGCCCCGCATTCGAGTTGCCGCCGGTGGCCGAGCGGCTCGCCGGCGAATTCGGGCCGGTCGCCGAGGTCAGTGAGGCGCTGCCGTTCGACTTCACCGACTATTACGCCCGCGAGTTCGGGCCCGGCCTGTTGCGGCGGATGATCATGTTTGACGAGCTGGTCGATCCGGGTCGGCTGGCGGCGATCAAGCTGACGACGAACGCCGTCGAAAATGCGTTCCGCGACGAGCGCGGGCAGCGGCAGGTGAACCTGGACCCCGGCGTGCTCAGCGCGTGGAACTTCGTGCTGGCGACGGGCAAGGGCTACGCGCATCGGCCTTACCTGGGCTCGCGGATTTACGCCGATCTCACGCTGGTCTGGAAAAACGGCGCTTTCGAAAACCTGCCGTGGACCTACCCGGATTATGCGGGCGAGTTTGTCCAACGGATTCTGGCGCGCTATCGGACGCGGTATTTGAAAAAACTGCACGCCGAACCACAAGCGGAGCAAGCCATATGATTCATTCGATGACCGGTTACGGGCGCGGGCACACGGCGAGCGACGCGTGGCGCGTGCAGGTGGACGTGCGCGCGGTCAACCACCGCTACTTCGATTTGCAGGTGCGCGCGCCGAAAAACCTGGCGCCGCTCGAACCCGAGATTCGCAAGTGGCTGCAGCGCGATTTCGCCCGCGGCCACATTGAAGTCTACGTCGTTGCGCAGCGGCTGACCGGCGCGGAAGGACAGGTGGTGGTCAATCTCGAACTGGCCACGGCGTATCTGCGCGGCCTCGAGCAGATGCGCAAACATCTGAATCTCCCGGGAGCGCCGACGCTCGAGATGATCGCGCGTTTGCCGGGCGTGCTCGAGCCGGTGGAAAATGAAGAAGAGGAATTGGCGAAGACCCGTCCGCTGTTGCAGCAGGCGCTGGCGGAGGCATCGGCCGAGCTGCGCGCGATGCAGGCCGCCGAGGGCGCGGCGCTGGCGAGCGATCTGGGCGACGGCCTGCGGCGGCTCACCGAACTGGCCGGCGAGTTGAAGCGCGAAACGCCGACCGTGCAGAACGAGCTGGCGGCGCGGCTGCGCGAGCGCGTGGCGCAGTGGGCCGGCGAAACGAAGTTGGACGAAGACCGGCTGCTGCAGGAAACGGCCATTCTGCTGGGGCGCCTCGACGTGCACGAGGAACTGACGCGTCTGAGCGGGCACCTCGACCGTTTCGCGGAATACCTCGCCGCCGGCGGTGCGATCGGCAAGCAACTCGATTTTCTCACCCAGGAGATGCATCGCGAGATCACCACTTGCGGCAACAAGGTGCAGGGGATGAACGTCAGCCGGCTGGTGGTGGAAGTCAAAACGACGATCGAAAAGATTCGGGAGCAGGTCCAGAATGTCGAATGAGCGGCCCGCCCACCTGTTCGTGGTGATCGCGCCGAGCGGCGCCGGCAAGACGAC
>PMZC01000401.1 GCA_003170555.1 Deltaproteobacteria bacterium | reverse complement strand
GCTCGCCGGCCATCTTGGTCAACTCGACGATGTTCCCGGGGCCGAGATGCAGCAGATCGCCGATGGTCATTCGCGTGCGTCCCACCTCGACGGTGAGCAACAGCGGAATATCGAGCACGAACTCGAGTGAACGCGCGGCGCCGGCGGCCTCCTCGTCCCGCGCCAGGTTCTGAAAACGCACGTCGCGCGTCGGCGTTGCGGGTTCGCGCGCCGGCTCCGCCACGGCGGCGCCATCCGCCGACTGCAGGTCGTCGGCCGACAAGCCCCACGCGGCCGGATCCATCGTCGGGTCCTTCTTCTCCGGGCTCGCGGGTTGCGCCGCCGCCGGCGCGGCCGTCTCCTCGTTCATCTCCGCCAACAGCTTGTCGATTTCGTCTTGGCTGACCACGTTTTCGTCGTCCGGCATCGCGCCTACCCCTTCTCCCGGCGAAACTACAAAATCTTGATCGCCTTGTAGCCTCGTTCAATACCCACGGTTGCTTTGAATTTCGGAATCGACTCGACCAGTACATCGACCGGTTGGTCGCTGAATTTTTCGAGTTGGATGATCTGGCCTTCGCGCAGGCTCATCAAATCGCCGACCGTGACCGCGCCTTGCCCGAATCGGGCCACGATATCGACCACGGCTTCGCGCGCCGCGCCTTCGAACGTGTTGCGCCAGAGTTTGTCGTCATAGGACGCGCCTTCGCCGAGAAAACTCGACGACAACTTCGCCTTGATCGGCTCGATCATGGAATAAGGCATGACAATCTGGATCAGTCCCGAATTGCCTTCGACATCGACGCTGCTTTCGACCACCAGCACGATTTCCGTCGGGTGCGCGATGGACACGAACTGCGGGTTGATCTCCGTACGCTGGAATTCGATCTTCACCGGCTGCACCGGCTCCCACGCCTTCTGAAATTCCAGCAGCGCGTTGACCACCACTTTGCGCACGAAGTTGAGCTCGATGGGCGTGAAGTCGCGGCCCTCGATGCGGAAGCGGCCTTTGCCTGAGCCGCCCAGAAAAATGTTCACCAGCACGAAGGTGAAGTTGCTTTCGATGATGATCGCGCCCATGCCGCGGAACGGCTCCATCCGAAACAGGTTGATCGAAGTGGGCAGCGGCAGACTGTTGATGAATTCGCTGAACTTGATCAGCCGGATGTCGCCGACTTCCACGTCGACGACGCGCCGCAAGTCCAACGACAAGTTGCTGCGCAGATCGCGACAGAACTTTTCGTGAATGACTTCGAGCATCGGCATCTTACCGCGGAAGATGCGGTCCTGACTGGTCAGATCGTAAGGCCGGACGTCCTTATCCTCGCGCCCCCCCGCCACGGCGCGCGCGGGCGCGGCGATCATGCCCCGCTCTTCCGCCACCGACTCGATCACGCCCGAACTGACCGCGGAAAGCAGGGCGTCGACTTCTTCCTGGCTCAGCACTTGACCCATGCGCTCTATGCCTTACTACGAGACGATGAATTCCGTGAACAACACATCGCTGACCGCGCCGGCGCCCAAGATTTCGTTGAGCCGCAGCGTCAGTTCCTGCTTTAGTTTCAGCTTGCCCTTGCCATCGCGAATTTGCTCAAAGGTCTTGCTGGTCAGCAGCAGAATGATCGTATCCTGGATTTTCGGCTTGAGCTTGTCGACTTGAGCCTTCATGGTCTCGTTATTCAACTCGATGACCATCTTGACTTTGAGATAGCGGGCCGTTTCCGGATCGGCGAGATTGACCACGAACGGTTCGAGGTCCACCGTGGATTTGAGCGCCGAGGTCTGCGTCGACTGGTTCGCCCGGGCCTGGCTTTCCGTTCCGGCCGCCGCGCCGCGATGACCGCCGATCACGCCGGTGAAAAACAGCACCGCGACCACCGCGCCCGCCAGGACGATCACTCCGACCGGAATGAAAATAAACATCTTCGATGATTTTTTTTGCGGTTCCGGCTGCGTTTTTTGTTCGGCCATAGGGAGCTAACTCCTGTCAAGGCTGAAGGTTTGCCGACCCGACTTTGTTTGATGGACGGCGGCAAAAGCCGCCGTTCCGCCAAACCGCCTCACTCAACAACGTTTATTCTCGGGCGTCTCATCAAAGAGCAAGCCCTATGCCAACCATGCCCGAATCACTGATGTAAAAACTTGCGCGCAAAAATCGGCCTGGCGACCAATAAACGTTTGTCCTTTGAACGGTTACGCCACTCTATCACAAGTTATCGGCTTTTTTTCGCTCGGCAACACTGTATGTTGCTAGCCGGAGATTGTCAAAAGCAAACTCGCATTGTCGGAATTTTGACGATTTAGTGAAATGAAGATCGGCGGCTCAGGGCCGGAATCGTCAACGGAACGACATATTCCGCCTTGTGGCGACTTTTTCTATTGCCAACATGATAAGACTGGGAAAACGGCCTTTTATTCAATAAATTATACTAACATTTTCAATGTAAAACATTATGTTATGTATGATAGGTATATGTTATTATTCAGATTATCGTATCGTCATCAAACAGGTCATCGTCGAAGAATGTGTCATCGTCGAAGAACGTATCATCGTCGACGAATGTGTCATCGTCGAAAATCGTGTCGTCGTCGGGAGTTGTGTCATCATCGGTGATCGTGTCATCGTCGGGCGTCGTGTCGTCGTCAACGATGGTGTCATCGTCGGGCGTCGTGTCGTCATCCCCCGTCGCGTCGACGGTGAATCCATCGACGAGCTCGGCGTATTCGTCATCGTTGTTGATGACGCGCACGGTGTAGACGCCCGGAATAGTGCCCGCCGGCACCACCGCGGTCAGCACATCGCTGGTCACGCGGACGACATCTTCCAACACGGTGGCGCCGATCAGCACGGTCGGCAGGTCGCTGAAGTTGGCGCCGGTGATGGTCACCGGCGTATCCACGTCGTTGGGCGCGTGATCCGGATCGATCCCCGTGACTTGCAGGTTGCTCGAACTGAGCACGGTGTAGCCCTGGGAAAGAACCGCGCTGCCGCCGCCGGAATTGGTGACGGTCACGTCGTAAACGCCGGGGACGATGCCGGCGGGCACGACCGCGTTGATCGTCGTGACGCTGGCGACCTGGATGTTCGTCATCGACGCCGGGCCGACCGTCACGGTGGCGCCGGCGAGAAAATTAGTGCCGGTGATCGCTACGTTGGTCGCCACGTTGTCGAGACCCTGATTGGGCTTGATCGAGGCGATCGTGATGTCAGCCGGATTGATGGCCGTGAACGCGTTGGGCAACACCGCTTCCGCCAGCGATTCGGTAACCAGATGAATGTCGTACACCCCCGCCGTCATCCCAGCGGGAATCGTCGCGGTGATCAGCCGCGAGGTCACCACCACCACGTTGGTACACGCGGTCGCCCCGACCAGGATGCGCGGATTGCCCGAGAAATTGCTGCCGCTCAACACGATGTTGACGTCGCTGTTGTTGGCGCCGGAAGTCGGTTGGACGCTGGTCAGCATGATCGACGAGTTGCCGCCCGACGGGTACCGCGAGAAGTCGCGCCCGCATTGCACGAGGATAATCAAAAGGATCAGGGTGGGAAGAACGGCCAGTACCCTTTTCATCGCAGACCTCCGTCAGAACCGGTACGCGCAGCTAAGTAAAAACCAGCTCGGAGTTACAAAAGGAATCACCGCCACGCGGTTGGCGTTATCGGTCGCCCGGGCGAACTCGCGGGCCGGATCGGTCAAAAGCAGATAGGTTCCCGTGCCCAGCAGCGCCACGCTGGCCCCGCCGAAGATCATCCACATTTGATCATCTTGCTGGGTGTTGTGGCGAAAGCGGGACAGATCGGCGGTGGATCCCGCGTGTTGGTATCCCTTGTACGCGTTGTAACTCAACGTGAAGTAGTAGCCGGTGGCCACCGTGGTGATCGCGCCGGCGGACAGCAGGCTGTAGCCCCAAATCTGCCGGTTCGAGATCGTCGAAACCTCGATCGGACCATTCGCCGCATGGATCGCGCCGATATGCTCCGCCGCGCCGGTGACGGCGTGCTGCGCCAGCAAGCGCGTGGCCGGCGAGGTCACCGGATCGTGCTGCGACGGCGAGCCGCCGCGGCCGATGTAATATTCGCGCACGGACCACACGGTTTCGGCCGAGCCGACCTCGACGAGTTGGAACTCGATTTCCACCTCGGTCTGGGACAGGTTGGCCTGCACGTAGCGGCGCACTACGCCGAAGATGACCCCGTCCGCTTTGACTTCGCGGCCGACTTTGAGCGCCTCCTGCGAGGTGCCCTGGTACAGCCAGTCCTGCGGCGCTTCAAACACCTTGCCCAGCGCCTCGCGAACCGGATCGCCGGCGATCAGATCATAAAGGCGACGCGTGGCCAACTCGGTCATGAACTGGTTGGTGATATCGACGCTGATCGCCTCGCCCCCCTGCCCGCGCAGGTACTCGGGCACCACCACCGGCAACACGGCCACCTTTTTGATGCCGCGGCCGTTGAGGCCCTGCACCGCGTACGGGTCGATCGGCACGCGAATGATCTGCGCGCCGCAGCCCAACGCCGCCAGCGACAGGGTGACCGCCAGGCCCCAACACAATATTCGCTTGGTCATGTTTTTCGTCCGTGCGGCGTCTACCGCTCGTTTCATGTGATGAACTCGTTTCTCGCTGTTTCGAAAAGATGGACGAAACGATCGTACATCTCGGCGCATTGATGGTCGTTCAAGTGCAACCGCATCTTCCCCGGCTGCTCCGCCAGGCTCACCTGCTCCGGACGGTCCGCGCCGATGCCCGCCGTGCGGCAAAAGGCGTCACCCAGCGAAACGATGGGGGCCACCGGCTCGTCTTCCGCCAAATCCCCGAGGCGATTCACGTACCGCACGGTGACGGCGACGCAGTGGGGCAAGGACCATTTCTCGACGGCCAACTCGCCGATATCGGCCTGGTACTGCTCGATGATCTCGCCTACCAATTCCGTCGCCGGTTTGAAATCGCCGTTCATCTTGCGCTGCGCTTCCTCGACGATGGTGATGGCGATCATCTTGCCGATGTTGTGCATCAGGCCGCAGAGAAACGCCTCTTCCCGGTCGTAGCCGACGCTGCCGGCGATGGTGNNCCCTTCGTTTGCAGGCTGATGGCCAGCATGACATTTTTGATCTCGATCTGGCCGAGCCGCACCAGCGCCTCGGTGATGCTGCTGATTTCGACGGCGCCCGCGTAGACCGGGCTGTTGCACAGTTTGATGATGCGGCCGGTGATCGTCTGGTCGGTCATGATCACCTTGGCCAGGTCCTGCATGCTCGAACTCGCGTCGCCGGTCAGGCGAATGACCTTCAACGCCACATGCGGCAGCATCGGCAGTTCGAAACTCCGGTCGAGCACCGACTGCACGATCCGCTCGCGGAAACTCTCCTCGTCCGGCGACATGGCGCGATCAACGGGCGCAGGGGCGGTCTCCTGGATCGGCGCCGAAACCGGCGGCGGCGCCGGCGCGGCAGGCTTCGGCAGCGTGACGATCAGCGTTTGGCGACAATGCGGGCAGCGGACCTTGTACCGCAACACGTCGTCCTGGGTCATGGATTGATCCTTCCTCCGCGCGCCGCAGGCAAAGCCCAATAACCCGGACGATGCCTATCCGGCGCACAAATCAAGCAAACGATGTGCCACCACCGGGTCTTGCGAACAAAACCTTTTATTTCACGTGACTTGCGGCCATTGTATGTTCTGGCGGGCGGTCGACGCAACCGGCCAGAATTGCTGTTCCGTCAAAATCGCGACAGGATCTTTCTGCCGTTCTTGCTTTTTCGACGATGCCTCGCTACCTTTGGCGGGTCGGCATGGAGCGAAAATGACTCAGATTCGCCGGGTGCTCCTGTTGGTCGTGCTCGTCTTGGCGTGCGCCGGTTCGGCCTTCGCCTGGCCTTTGCGTCCGAACGACCACTTTCTCACGTTACACACGGCGCATTTCCGCATCACGTATCCCACGCCCTATCGCTTCGTCGCGCTCAAGGCGGCGATTGTCGCCGAGGACGTCTTCCCCCAGTTGACGCGCCGCTTGCTATGGACGCCGCACACGCCGATCGACATCGTGTTGACCGACTACACCGACGAGGCCAACGGCTACAGCGCGGTGTCGCCGATCCAAAACGTGCATCTCTACATGGCGCCGCCGTTCGCCGACGATCGCCTCGATTACTGCGACGATTGGCTGCGGATGCTCATCACGCATGAGTTGACGCATTCCGTGCACCTCGACGAAGTTCGCGCGCTCCCGGCCGTCGGACGGGCGGTGCTGGGGCGCGTGCTGCCAATCGGCGAGTTGCAGCCGATCGTCTTGGTCGAAGGTACGGCCGTGCACGAAGAAACCGCGTTGACCACGCGCGGCCGCGGGCGATCGCCGGCGTCGCTGATGATGCTGCGGATGGCGGCCCTCGATCATCGCTGGCCGACGCTGGATCAAATCTCTTCGAACACGACCCAATATCCGAACGGCAACGGCCCTTACATCTGGGGCGGCATGTTCATGCACTTCCTCGCCACTCGCTACGGCGAATTCGCGCTGGCCTACTTCCATCGCAAACACGCCGGCCAGGTCTGGCCGTTTCTGTTCAATCACAACGCGAAGAAAGTCTTCGGCAAGTCATTGAGCTGGCTGTACAAAGACTGGACCCGCGCCATGCGCGAGGGCTTCGAACAGCAGCGCGACCGGTTGGCGACGGAGGGCCTGCGGGAAGGGCAACGGCTGACGACGAACGGCTACACCCACTCGCGACCTCGCTGGGACGGGCCGTTCACGCTGCTTTACGAAGAGGCGACCGGCTCGCGCACGCCGCAGATCCGCCGCCTCGACGTGCGCGACCCTCGACGCACCGATCAGAAGATGCTGACGACTCGCGGAACCAAGGGCCTCACCCTCGCGCCCAACGGCGATTGGTACTTCGCCGACGCCGAACCGTGGGACCACTTCCACGGCGGATATGATTTGTGGCATTGGCGCCCCGGCGCCTTGACGCGCCAGCGGCTGACCCGCCTCGCGCGCGCGACCGAGCCGGTGTTTGTCCCCGGCCAGAACGGTTTGCTGTGCATCACGCAAGACGGCGGTCGCACGCGGTTGTCCAGCTTTGACCTGACTAACCAGAAGTTGGAGAACATTGTCGAATTCGGCGAGCATGACGACTACGTCCAGTTCTCCAATCCCGCCGTGCGGCCGCAAGGCGATTGGGTCGCGTTGAGCGTGTGGCACGATGACGGCAACCGTGACATTTTCTCCTACGAACCGGCCACGAAGACGTTTCATCGCCTGACCGCCGATCCCGAACAGGATCTCGATCCCGCGTTTTCACCCGACGGGCGCAAGCTCTTCTTCAGTTCGGCGCGCACCGGCATTTACAACATCTTCGCCCTCGATCTCGAAACCAACGAGCTGTATCAGGTCACCAACGTGGTCGGCGGCGCGTTCTCACCGGCGATCGATCCCACCGGCGCGCGGCTCGTCTACTCCGGCTATAACGGCGGCGGTTATGACCTGTACTGGCTGCCGCTCGAACCGGACAAGTGGAAGAAGGTCGAACGCGAGACGATCGAGGCGGACGAATTGGTCGTCGGCCCGATCAGCCGGCAGATCGACGAACGCGCCCGCCATGCCGACGAGCCGACCGACGAATATTCGGCCTGGCGCACGGTATGGCCGCACTGGTGGTTCCCGGACTTCGCCATCGGCAGCAACGATTTCTCGCTCGGCATCGAGACCGGCGGCCAGGATGCGCTCGGCTACCACGGTTGGGATTTCGACGCGCTTTATGATTTTCGGCGGCATACCGTTTCGACGGTCGCCAACTATGTTTACTCCGGCCTCACCCCTATCCTGCACGTCGGCGGCGGTCGGCGCGTGGAAGACGACGGCCCGATCGTCCACCATGAAAACGGCGACGTGACCGACTATTGGGAGCAGCGCATCTCCGGCCAGTTCGACATCATGTGGCCGTTCTTCGCGCGCCATTTTCTGGTGGTGGGCTACCACGGCGAGTGGCGCGACAATTACGAGCGCCTGACGAACGCGAACGTCGAAGCGGCGTACAGCGGTTTCTGGTCGGGACTGCGGCTGGGCTGGATGTACAGCTCCGTGCGCAGCTACCTCGAATCGGTCGCCGGCATCGACGGCACGGCGTTTAATGTGATGTCCACGTTCTACGACCCGGCCTTCGGCAGCGACTTTCGGCAGCAGATCGTCACCGCGGACGTCACCCAGTACGCGCCGCTGCCGCTGCGCAATCACTCGCTGATGTTTCGCCTGGCCGGCGGCGTCAGCTTCGGCGAGCTGCTGCCGCAGCGCACCTTCCGGCTCGGCGGATTCTCGACGACCGATATGCTCGGCGCGACAACCGACAGCGACCGTTTCGCGCTGCGCGGGTACACCGCCGGTTTCGTGCGCGGCGACCGCGCGCTCGTCGGCACGGTGGAATGGCCGTTTCCCATCGTGCGCATCAACCGCGGCATCTCGACGTGGCCGGTGTTATTGCAAACGATCAACGCCGCGCCGTTCTTTGACGCCGGCCTCGCCATCGGGCGCGATCAGGCGCCGCGAGTCGACGATATCTACGATTCCGCCGGCGTGACGATCTCCCTCGACACGGTGTTCGTCTACCATTATTCTGTGCGCCTGGCGACGGTTTTTGCTTACGGCTTGCGCGACACCGATCGGTTCGGAGGTTTTCACTGGCTGCTGTCGACCGGCATCCCTTACCTGTAGCGATCGCCCGCGCGGGTCTGCTGGTTGTTTGCCTGTGGTGGACCGTTTCGTGCGGCAATCCCCATCTACCGCAGTTGGTCGATGACCAGACCGCCCTACGTCTGTTGCACACCGCCCATCAGGGGTTGTTGAATCAAGGCCGCGACGAAACGACGGCCGGGCGTGCGATCGGCGTGGTCCTGTCGATCTACGACGGCGAGGGACATCGCGCGACCGCCGGGACGTTCGGCAATGAGATCGCCGATTGCGTCAACCTGGCGGCGATGCGCCTCGGCGCGGAATATGTCGCCCACGATATCTTCGAACCCACGTTCGTGTCTGTTCACATTCTGCGCGACCTGCGGCCGGTGCGCTGGCCGCGCTTACGCGAATTCGGTTTTGGCTACCATCGCGGGCTGTATTCGCTCGTGTACATCAACCACCGCGACGCCTGGGTGCTCACCGATGTGGACCTGCACCTGCAGGACCTGAGCGTGGCGTCGGCGATGAATCGTCTCGTGCACGGCAAAGCCCCGCGGATGTACGGCGGCGGGCCGCGCGACGGCATGTTCCTCACCGCGACCGAGTCGTTCACCCACGACGCCCAGGGCGGATTGGTGCGGCTGTATCGCGCTTCGTCGCTGCTGCCGTGGGTCGACGCGGCGCTCATCAAGCAGGACGTCCGCCTGGCCGGCGACTACCTTTGCGGACTGCTGCGCGACGACAATCGCTTTGTCTATGAAGGCGACATCGGCCGCGATCGCGACAGCGCGGGGTACAACCAACTGCGTCACGCGGGGACTATCTACGCGCTCTATCAACTCTACGAAGCCACCGGCGAACCACGCTATCGCGAAACGGCGGACCGCGCGTGGCAGTGGCTGCTGCGGCAATTCAAAACCGATCGCGACGCACGCGGCGACCTCTGCGCCTACACGGTGGAAAACGGGCAGATCAAACTCGGAGCGTCGGGGCTGGCGCTGGTCGCGTTGTCCGAGCGGCTACGCGTCAACCGCGACGAGGCGGACCTCACTCTCGGGCGCCAGTTGGCCAACCATCTGCTGCGCAACCAAAACGCGGATGGTTCTTTCAACAGCTACTACTCGGCAAGCACGAAGAAGATCAGTCGGGAACGAAGCATCTACTACCCCGGCGAAGCGATGCTGGGCCTGATTCGTTTCTACCGCGTCGAGCCGAACCCCGTTTACCTCGCGGCCGTGAGCAAGGCCGCGCACTATCTGATTCACGACCGATGGCGCGTCATCGGCCTCGAACTTTACGCGCCGCCCGACGCCTGGTTGATGCTCGCGCTCAACGATCTGCATCAAATCAAACCGGACAATGACTACGCCGACTACTGTCTCAAGTTGGCCGACGGCATGATGGCCGATCAGTTGCTCGCCGGCTGGCAGGCTCCGTATGCCGATTATCGCGGCGGCTATTTCCCTTACCCGCCGCAAGTCACGCCCGCCGGTTCACGGCTCGAGGGACTGACCGCCGCGTATCTGCTGGCCAAACGCGCCGGCCGCGACACGACGGCGCTGCGGCGCACGATCATGGAAGCCGCGCGTTTCCAATTGCAGTGCATGGTGCGGCCGGAATTCGCGCATCTCTATCCCAAGCCGCGCCGCGCGCTCGGCGCGTTTCGCGAATCGCCGCTCTCCAACCACGTACGTATCGATTACAACCAACACAATATCTCGGGGTTGCTCGTCGCCGCGAAAATCCTGGCGGAGTGAGGCGCGCGGAACCGGTTTCACACGCCGTCGAGAATCCCGCGCTGCATTTCCTGGAACCATGAATCCGGGCTTTGCAGATAGAACTTCATGTCGACCAGCAGGCGGTGATGCTTTTTCTCCTCGTCAATCATGCACTCGATGAATTCCTGCTCCAACGCTTCCGTCGCCTCGGCGCCATGTTGCTCATAGAAGGCGATGGACTTGGCTTCGAAATCAATACCGATGTCGAGCGCGTCGAGGTCCTTGGTCGTCGCCCGAATGCCGCGACCGTGTTTCTGCGCCATCGCGCGGAAAAGTTCGCCAAGATTGCCGTGCGCGGGTTGCAGCGCTTTCCAGTCGCCGGTCCAGCCGCGGCCGGCCGTCAACTGCTCGAAGATCGCGTTGATGCGCTCGAGGTGAACCATCTCGTCTTGCCGCAACATGCGGAAAATGTCGCGCCCCAATTCATTCTCGGATTTCGCCACCGCCTGTTCGTAAAACTCGTGGCCTTTGGTTTCCATCTGGCGGGCGGTATTGAGCATATTCAACGTGCGTTCGTTTCCCGTGGTCATCTTGTCCTCCATTCTTCGCCGCCGGCGCGAGCCGACGCGTTTTGCCAGCTACAGTCGGGTAATGATCTCGCTCACATCTTTGCGCGTGCGCGGTCGCAGGT
The DNA here is from genome assembly GCA_003170555.1 of Deltaproteobacteria bacterium. Lineage (GTDB taxonomy): Bacteria > Lernaellota > Lernaellaia > Lernaellales > Lernaellaceae > FEN-1099. Next base: position 6,681 of record PMZC01000401.1, on the reverse strand, counting down.
GGAGTTCTTTCGCGTAGTCGGGCAAGTGGCTGACATCGTCCGACGGGTAACCGATCGCGATCGCCACCAGCGGCTCCGCTTCCGCATCCAGACTGAAAATCTCCTTCACTTTCGCCGCAACGAAACCGGCCATCGGGCGCGCCACCAGGTTGTGGTGCGTCGCGGCGAGCATGATATTCATCGCGGCCAGCCCCAAATCGAACTGGTGATAGGCGCGGCCGTCGGCGTTGGTGCAATCGTCTTTGCGGCGCGTATAGCCGAAGATCAGCAACGGCGCGCGCGACGCCCACAGCGCGTTGGAGGCGGTCAGCGCCGACCGTCCTTTCTCGCGCGCTTCCGCGCTCAGCAGAAAGAGATAGCGCCACGGTTGGTTGTTGCTGCACGACGGGGCCAGCCGCGCGGCTTCCATCAACTCCGCCACGATATCTTCCGGCAACGGGTCCGTCGCGATGGAACGCCGCGAATGGCGGTCGTGAAGCAGCTTCAATACCGGGTTTTCCACTCTTCCCTCCGCAGATGACGTCACGGACGTTTGACCACGTACTTCATCTCGAGGTGATGCGGACGGTAACTCAACTTCGCTTTGCGCAATCCCTCGACGCCCAAATCCTGTTCGCGATTGACATAGGTGAAGTCCGCCAGCGCGCGCCGGCAAAACTCCTGATTGAGCGCCTGATAAATGCCCGGGTATTTGCCGTCGGCCTTCTCGTAATGGACCACGGCCACGTCACGCGTGAGCGGCTCGCCGACCGCGAAGCCGATCACCTCGCCGCCGGCGAGAAACGCGCCGCCGAGCACGGCCAGGTCGCCCCAATGCTCCAGGGTGCGTTTGACCGACAGGTTCTCATCCATCAGGTGCGGGTTTTCCTCGCACATCTTGGCGTCGCACCAATAATCCTGCATCAGCGAGCACTCGCCGGCGAGTTCGACGTCGATCGGCCGGTATTCCGCCTGCACTTCGCGCCAGAATTTTTTGACCAGATTGCGCTTGCCGTCAAAATGCCGGCCGGATAATTGCGCGAGGTCTTCGCGCAGGTAAACGTAATCGGCGTTGTCGCGATCTTCGGTCATCGTCAGTTGCGGATCGGTCCGCGCCAGCGCCATCGCTACGTCTTCGGCCAGTCGACCGAATTGCGACGGCCCGCCCATCTTTTCCGCCCAAGCCAGGCCGAGTTCAATGCCCTTTTGATCGAGCGGACCCAGCGGTGAAAGGAGCACGCCGCTGCCCCGCGGTCCGCGCCAGAGCAGCAGGGTTTCGCCGCACCGGCTGAGGCGCACGGGATGCGACTGGCCCCAGGCGAACAGGTTCGTGAAGGTCATTTCGGAGGCGCGCGGCGGAAAGCGCCGCAGCAGCTCATCCAGCAACGGTTTGTGGCTTGGTTCGAGCGACGCCGAGTTGGGTAACTCGGGAATCACGTTCAGCCACTCCTCCGCCATTATGCCTCCTGAATAATTTCGAATGTAAGTCTTGGCCCGCCGAATGCAACGCGGTCAGTATTGTATTTTTTTGGTCCAGGTATTCTCGAACACGCGATTGCGCTGGCTGAACATCGACCACGCGGTGCGCACGGAACGCGTCAGCTCCCGCCAACTTTTCAACCGCAGGAACGCTTTGAGCACATAGCGCAGCCGGAAGTAAAACGCGAGGTACGCTTTGCGCGTCCAAGCCTGGATTTCTTCTTCGGTCAGGCTCGTGCGCGGCCGCGGCAGGTAGATGTCTTTCGCTTCATCGAGGATGTATTCGCGCCAGTAATCGCGGCCGGTGTCTTTCACCAGCAGGTTGTAGAGCTCCGTGGCCGGCATCGGCGTGACTTTCGAAAACTGCGCGTAGTCCAATTTGAGCTCGATCGAGAACTTGATCGTGCGGTCGATGGTCTCGGCGGTTTCACCCGGCGAACCGATCATGAAGTAGCCGAAGGTGTCGATCTTGTGCTTCCGCGTCAGCGCCATGGTCTCGCGGATCAACTCGATGTTCGTTTCCTTCCGCAGCGTTTTCAAGACCTCCGGATCGCCGGATTCGATGCCGTAGTAAATGCGCTTGCAGCCCGCGCGCGCCAGCGCTTTGAGCATGTCTTCATTGACCAGATCGACGCGGCTGCGAATGGCCCAATAGACCTTGACGCCGCGCCGGATGATTTCGTTGCAGATGTCCACCACGCGTTGCTTCTGCACGGTGAACGAGCTGTCGAAGAAGTCGAACTCGCGCACCTTGTAGACGTGGTAGCACTCTTCGATTTCGTCGCCGACGTTCTGCGGCGAGCGCGGCCGAAACTTCATGCCGCCCTGCTCGCAGAAGATGCAACGGAACGGACAACCGCGGCTGGTGATCATGGGCGTAAAGTTTTGGAACTGGCTGATGAAGCTGAAGTAGCGGTCATTGGGCAGATGATGGCGCGCCGGAAAAGGCGCGGAGTCGATGTCCATCAACACCGGCGCGCATTCGTTGACCACCACGCGATCGCCGTCGCGCCAGATCAAGCCCGGAACCGGAGCCAGATCGCCGCCGTTGTTGAGCGCGGCGAAGAACGCCGGCAGCACGATCTCCGCCTCGCCGGTGCAGCCGAAGTCGATGCTGTGGTGGCTGAAAGTCGCTTCCGGGTAAATGCCCATGTGCACGCCGCCCAGCAGCGTCGGCGCGCCCACCGCCTCGCGCAACGCGCGCACCCAGGCCAGCGTTTGATAGAACAAATAGGTGGTCACGGTGAAGCCGATCAATTGCGGCCGAAACGCCTTCACCCGACGGATGGTCTCCTCGAGGCTGAGCCCCAGCGCGTGGGCGTCGATGAATTGGACTTCCAAGCCCTCGTGCTCGGCCATCGCCGCCACGTAAGCCAACGACAGCGACGGAAAAACGCCGTAATTTTCTTTGACCGCGCGAATGCCCGGTTCGTTCTTGACCACCCCGTAAGGCGGATAAATAAAACTGATGCGCTCAATCGGCTCGCGCAGCAATTCCGCCGTGGTGCGTCCCGTGTTCATGGATTCTCGAACCGCGCTCCTTCCAGCACGAACCCGGCCAGAATTTGTCGCCGCCGGCTGTGTTCGACGGCCATGATCGTGTTCGACACCGGCCGCCACGACAGTAACATGGTTTCGGCGTTTTGTCTGATCTGACGACCGTATCCGAACCAGAACTCGTCCGGTAGTTTCGTGTCCTCCAGGATGTCGATCGACAAAGTGGCGCCGGCAAACTGCCCCACTCCCGCCGCAATCGCCGAGTAATCCGCCGGACGCGTCGTGCGCCAGGCCTTGAAGCCGGCGAGGACTTCCCCCGGCGCCAGGTCCATCGCGCGCGAGAGGCCCATGCCCACGCCGGTCAGATAGTCGAGACGATGCGGGTCGTTGGACAAATTCACCTTCTGCATCGCCCAGTCCGCTTTGTCGGTCCAGGCCTCGGACTGCCCTTCCGCCAGTAACGCGCCGGTGATGCGTCCGTAACCGCGCACGAGGTCGGACACGAAACGATCGTCGTTTTGCGGCGCGATCTGCAGGCCGATGCTGAACCCGCTGTCGCCGATCTTGCCCATCAGCTCGAAAAACAAATGCTGGTAGCGGCGAGGCAACTGTTCGAAGTGCGCGATTTTCTGGTTGCGGCTCCAGTTGCTGCGCGACAGATCGATGGCGAGCCGTTCAATAACGGGCAGGTAATCATCGCCGCGCACCTCCAGCGCGTCGATGGCGAACGGTCCGCGCGCCAAGCCGCGGTAGTACGGGACCGAAACCGCCAGCAGCGAAATGGCCCCGGCGGCGGCCAGCAATAGGCGTCCGGTCACCCGACGCTCCAGCGCGTTCCACAGCGCCTGCACCCCGAGGCCGATCAACGCAAAGGCGATCGGGAACAGCGGAGCGAGGTAGCGGTAGTGCCCGTAGTAAGCCGGTTTGGGCTGCTCCGGCGTGAGCACGCGAAAACCGGAAAAGACGAAGATCGTCGTGAAGATGATCGCATACAACAGCGGCGCGATCTGCAGCAGGCCGTGCAGGCCCTCGCGGGTCAACCCGCCGCGACCGATGCCGCGCAGCATCAGCGCCCATGTTTTTCGGCGCAGCACCAGCCAAGACACGAGCGCCGCGATAACGACCAGAAAGAAAAACCAGCGATCGCCCCGACCCGGATACAACGAGCAGGTCGGGAGGTCGACGAAGACCAGCCGCGCCAGCTTGGCCGGCACATACCCCAGATTCTGCTCGGTAAAAAACTGATTGGCGGTCACCAACGCGCCGGCGGCGTAACCGGTGTACGTGTCAATCAAACCCATCGCGCGCGCGCCGAAGTAGGAAGTCGACCACGCGAGCGGGGCCAGACCGGCTACGATGCCGGCTGCCGCCATCGGCATTTGGCGCTGCCAAACGTTTCGCCCGCCGATCAACACGAGCACGACGACCAGCCAGATCACCCCCGGCAGACCGCTGTAACTGAAGTAGGTCCCCAGTCCGGCCGTGAGTCCGCAGAGAAACGACGTCGCCGGATGCGGCGGATTGCCCGCGCCGCGGCCGTGCCAGGCGTAGGTCAGCAGCAGCATGATGAGGCCGAGAAAAAACGATTGCTCGGCGTGGTTCGCCCATGCCATGTGCGACAGGTGCAGCCAGGTCGGCGGCGAAAAAATATAGAGCAGCCCGAAGGTGATCGCCGCCGCCGGGCCGGCCGCGCGCCACAACGCCAGCAGCCAGAAAAGCAGCGCCAACGTCTGCAGCGTCAGCGGCGCGGCCTTCAGCGCCAGCAGGTTGGGGCCGAGCCATTGCCGGAACGGATACGAAAGCACCCCTTCCAGCATCGTGCCGGCCGCGAATGGTTTGAATTGATAAGCGGGCGCCGGGAGCAGCAACCGCTGGCCCAGATCGACGGCGATGTTGCCGGTCGGCAGCTCGTCATCCACCACGGCCCAGCCGGATGATTGCGGATAGAACAGCACGTGAATACGGACCAGCAGAAAGGTCACCAGAAACAGCGGCAGGAGCAAATGTCGGAGGGAAAGCGACTTCAAAACCTACAGCAATTCCTCAATCATGGCGGTAAAGGCGTCGACATCATACTGGTGCGAGCGCAGCCGGATGCCCAGGTCCGGGTCCAGCAGCATGCTGAAGGGCAGCGCCTCCTCCAGAAAATACGGGTGCAGCGAGTCATCAGGATCGGGACAGACGACGTAATCAAGCCCGAATTCGCTTTTCCATTCCTTGGCATAGGCCTGGTCCGCCGGTTTGTAGGACGGGTCCTGGTAGATCAACTGCACGAGAATGAAATTCCGGTCGCGGAACCGCCGCCAGATGTCTTTTTCCAGGCTGGGCGTTTCCTGCTTGCAGTTGACGCACCAGCCGGCGGCGACGTTGAGCAGCACAACGTTGCCGGCAAGATCGTAGAGATGCACCGGGTTGCCGTCGGTGTCGGTCCAGGTGAAGTCTTGGACTTTCTCGAAACTGGCGTCGTCGTCGCCCACCAGGGTGTCATCGTCGCCGTGATTGCCGCTATACCAACCGTGCGCGGTGCCGCACGCGGTGAACAGGCACAGGAACGAAAAGAGCATGAACCAGCGAATCATTCGGCCTCCGGGCCTCCGTGTTCGCGTCATTGTACAACGAATCGTCTGTTGCGCCAGCCTTGGCGGATGTTCTAAAGCGGCAAGCGAACCGGAGTGAAATCGACTGCGTCGGCGGCGCAAAAGACATAGAACACACCATCGTGCTCGCCCCGCAAAGCCAGGCGATGATCGTCGCCATGCAAATGCCCATAGACGCAGAGTTCGACCTGGTATTGTTGCAGCAGGTCGCCGAAGCCTTTCTCTTGTCCGCTCAGGCCGACCGGCGGAAAGTGAATCATCGCCACCTTGCGCGCGTCGGGCGGCGCGGAACTCAGGCTGAGGTCCAAACGCCGCCGCTCACGCAGGTAGATCTTTTGGTCTTCGTCGGTCCGCCCTTCACCGGCGCCGGGCAGGCTCCAACCCCGTGCGCCGCAGATCGCGACGCCGTCGAGCAGCACGTGGTCATTCTGGATCGCGAAAAAACCCGGCGGCAGCGCCTCGCGAACTTTGGCCAGACTCTGCCACCAGTAATCGTGGTTGCCGCGCAGCAGAACTTTTCGGCCGGGCAGTTGTGCGAGAAAGAGCAGGTCCGGCTGCACCGCGTCCAATCTCATCGCCCACGAGATGTCGCCGGGAATCAGGACCACATCGTCGGCCCCGACGGTGCGCCGCCAGTTGTCCGCGATGCGCGTGGGGTGGTCGCGCCACTGCTCGCCGAATTTCTCCATCGGCTTGTCCACCGCCAAACCGAGATGCAAATCAGCCAGCGCAAAAAATGCCATGCCGCTCCCCGACGATAGAGAAAAGGCCGTCACCGTTGGACGGCCTATTATTACCAGCGACCGGGTCGTGTCTAGGGGCGGAAATCGCCGCGCGGCGGCTGATCGGGTTCCGGATGTCCCGGGCCGGTCATCTGCGCCCCTTCCTGCTGAAGCTTCTTGCCCTGTTCCACGAGAAGGCGGCACGCTTCGCTCATCTTGCGGGCCTGCTCTTCCATCTGCTCGGCCTGCTGGATGAGCTTCTCGCCTTCCGCGATCATCTGCTGATCCAGCGTGATCTGGCCGTGCGTCTTGATCTGGATGCCCTTGTCCTTCAGTTTCTTGGCCGTCGCGATCATGTTGTCGCACTGCACCATCATCTGCTGGGCCGCGGCGACCATGTCATTACC
>PMZC01000154.1 GCA_003170555.1 Deltaproteobacteria bacterium | reverse complement strand
AGCGGCGTGAGCGGCACGCCCACTTCGCCGACCACGGCCGTGCGCGTGCGCGCGGGGTAGGCGTTCGTCGCGTCGAGCAGCGCTTTGATCTCCGAGTCGCCGTGAATCTTCGGCTGCTCGTCCCATTCGGTGGTGAAGCCCGCGCCGACGCCGAAGTAGTGGAAGCGCATCGAGACGCCGGCGAGGTAATCGAACTGCGAACCCGGCGTGACGTAGTAGTAGTCGGGGGAGTGGCTCAAGTCGGGAAACAGCCGCTTATCGACGCCGAGCNNGGGTCGGGTTTGAGAAAGTGCGGCGTGCGACGTTTGCCCACGAAAACGAAATCGTAATTGGCCTCGAGCACCACGCCGAGCCAGCGCGACGCCACCGGGAAGAAATAGTCCACGCGATGCGTCACGCCCGCGCCGAAGCTGCCGCGGCCCACGTCGATCTGCGGGCCGAGGCCGTAGATCAGCGCCTGATTCGGATCGGCCAGCCGGCCGGTCGGCACGAAACCGCGGAACGCGAGCGTCAGATACGCGGGCGACGAACGCAGGTAGTTCCATGACACGCCGGTTTCCATGTCGCCCAGTTCCCAGGTCGTCGAGCGATAACGCCGCACCGGCGCCGGGCGGCCGAGTTGTTCGAGCGCGAGGAACCAATCGTCGACCGTGCGAATGCCGATCGCCGCGCTGGAGCCGGCGACGAAATCGAAGTCGAGCCACATCTCCTCTTCCTGCAGCGGCAGGCGGCCGTACCAGGTCAGCGAGTCGGTCAGGCCGTAGCTCGCTTCGAGGTTGATGCGGTGAATGCGGCCGTGCAGGCTCGGCGACACGGCGAGAAAATCGCCCGACGAGCTGAACGGGTCGGGCACGACAAACCGGCCGAGGTTTTTCGACTCGGCGCCGTTCGCGTCGTAGACCGAATCGATGCGGCGGTACTGGTAGCTGATCCGCGCGCCCAGCGTGTCAGCGGGTTGGCGCATCGGCAGCCGCCCCCACAAAAGCAGATCGTTGTTGTCCTCGATTTCCCGCGCGACCGAGACCGCGTAATCGAAATAGGTGCGCGGTCGCGGCGGCGCTTCCGGCGCGGGCGTGGTCTCCGGCGGCGGAGTGGGCGTCGGCGCAGGGGTCGCCTCCGCGGGAGTCGGCGCCGGCGTCGGAGCAGGCGTCTCGCCGGTGTCTTCCGATCGCGCGAGCGACACGCCGACCAGCGCGCCGACGACGAGCAGCGCCGTCAGGAAAACGAAGATCGGTCGAACCCGCGTCAAATCACCGTCCCCGTTGCAGCAGTGCGGTCAATGCGTCGACGACCAGTTGCCCCGTTTGGGGGCCGCAGCTCATCGAGCGCTCGTAACCGTAATGATCGTCCGACCATTGGTCGGGCATCATCATGTACGCCAGTTCGTCGTTGGCCAGTCCGACCACGAACGGCGGCTTGGCCCACGGCATCGCCTTCTTCAATTGTTCGCCCACGCTCGGAAACGGCTCGCCCGGCGCCAGTGCAAACGTGGCCGGACCGAGGTCGAGCGTCGAGATCTCGGTCAGAAAGGCTCCGCCGTGCAGGGTGCGGTCGCCGACCCGCAGAATACCGTTGTCCACCGCGACGCGAAAGAGGAAGTTGTGCATCGGAATTTCGAGCGGCGCGGTCTGCACGCGGATCGGCGCCTGCGTCAGCCGCGGGGCGTCTTTCAGCGCTTCGTCGGCGACCAGCGCGAGATGTTCGCCGAGCTGCTTCGCCCACGCGACGCGCCGGTCAGTCCCGCGATATTGCGACCGCAACTCGTAGCGATTGGGTTCGCCCGTGATCATCCCGCCCAGCGCGCCTTGCAGCAGCATACCCATGCCGCCGCCGTGCGCGCGACACGATTCGTAAAAGTAGCCGGGGAAATCGGCGCTGATGCGGCTTTGGTCAAGCAGCGTCTCGGCGTGACACGCCCAGTTGATGATCGTCGCCAGCGCTTCGCCGTTGGCTTTTTCCAGGCGCACGACGCCCATCCAACGATCAATCGGGCCTTGTCCTTCGGGGAACCACAGGTTCGTCGACCAGCCCGGCTCGACCTCGCGGTAGCCGAACGCGACGCGCACCGGCTCGGCGCCGTCGATCGCTTTGTTCACCGTCAGGGCGACCGACTGCAGCGTGCTCTTCAGCCAGTCCTCGTCGACGCCGCGATCCACCGGAATCAAAAAGCCCGGACCCCAATAGCCCATCGTGTCCGGGCCTTCGTGGTTGTGCGTGGCGAACACGAGCACGTTGTGCGGATACTTCGCGGTGATCAGCGCGCGCAGGCGGTTGACGTCGGGGTTCAACATGCCGACGACGTCCAGCGCGATCAGCACCACCGCTTCCTTGCCGTCGTCGAGGTAGACGACGCGCGCGGTGACCGGCGAAAGCACGCCGCGGCTCTTGCGGCCGGGGCCGAAGCCGGCGATCCAGACCTTGCGGTCGTAGGGCGTGATGTCGACCTCGGCCGCGCCGGCGAATAGCACGCCGTCGCCGCGACGCTGGGCCATCGCGTCGTCGAAGCGATGCGGCACGGGCGTCGGCGCAAAACGATGCATCGTCACGCCGGGGATTTCCATGTTGTACGTGGCGCAGCCGATCACGATGAACGTGAAGATCAAGACGAGCACTACGCGCTTCATGGTGAAAACCGATCTTTCAACGGCTGGTGGACAACAGCTCAATCAGCTTCTCGATGACGACCTGCGCGTCAGCCAGCAGCGGCCGCAGGCCTTCCGGATCGGGCTCGCGGAACGTCGCGCCCAGATCGACGCCGTCGACGCCGACCAGATCCAACGCCTCGATCAACCCGTTGACCCACGCCAGATTAAAATAGTCGAACAGCGGCGAGAGGCTGTCGAACCGGAAGGCGTAGCCGTCGACGTAATCGACCTTCAGCGCCAGCAGCAGATCGTGCACCGCGAACGCCAGGTCGTATTCCATCTGCACCACGCCGGGGATGATCAGCGGCTCCGGCGGGTTCCATTCGCCGTCGCCGTTCTGGTCGAGGAAACGAATCGGGCTTTCCGGGTCGGCGCCCTTGGTTTTGACTTCCTCGATCATATCCGCCAGCGCGCCGAACATCTGGCCGATCTGCAAGCCTACGTGCTGGAACGTCGCCGCGCCGTCGGGTTCTTGAATCGTGAGGAACGAGGAGTAAATCGGGTCGTGCAGAATCACGTCGAGCACGCCATCGAGCCATTGCAGGAACGCGACGATTTGCGCGATGTCTTCCGGCCCCGGATTGGTGAAGTCGATGGAGAGGCTGGGCATGGTCAGAATCATCTGCAGCAGCGCCGGATTGATATTGATGTCCAGCGCGAGCATGGTCGACAGCAGCGCATCCATGCCCGAATAAGTCGACGAGAAGAAAAGCGTGTCGGTGTAATCGTGACGGCCCGACAGCGACGGCTGCCACGGCAGATCGAGCAGCGCCACGTTGTACTTCTTGATGTCGAACGAGAAGTTGTCCGGCTGCGCCTGCACCACGGCCAGGCTCTTCGCCATTTCCGTGGCGATGTTCTCCCAGAAGTCGGACAGGAATTTCTGGATGCTGGCGCCGATGTTCGAAAAGCACGCGTCCGTGGCGTTGCGGCAATCGTTCAGCGTCAGCAGGCATTGCAGTTCGCCGGCGAGGTAAAGCTGCGGGCAGTGCTCCCGGCACTCCGCTTCGGTCCAGCCGCCCGGCGTGAGCAGGCCGCAGTCTTTCATCTTCGTGCAGGCCTGGGCGCACAGGTCGGGCGTCGCCGGCAGCGTCAGGCCGCAGCGTTCGAACATCACGTCGCACGACGGCGCGACGATCACGCAATCGACCCCTTTGTCATCGAGGCCGAAGCTGCCCGTTTCCACGCAGGCGGCGTAGGTTTCCTGCACGGTGTCGAGCACGCCGCATTGGTCGAGCTTCTGGCAGAGCCGCGCGGTGTCGTCGGGCGAGACCTTCGTCGCCGGCGTGGTGAGCATCGTGGTGACCAGTTCGATGGTGTCGGAAAATTCGAGCACGTCGGACAGCACGACGCCGTAATGCCCCTGCAGATTGCCGCTATCGAGGTTGAGCGCTTCGGTGAACGCGATGTACGCCTTTGAGCCGTCGTCTTCGCCGAGCAGCTTTTTGCCCTTCGCGATCCACTCGTCGAGCGTCGGTTTCTTTTCCGGTTTGGGTTCGCAGGCGGTGAGCTGACCGGCGACGAACGCGAGCAACGCGATCAGAACGACCAGCTTCATCACGCGCATCGCGCCCTCCGCGAATCGTCGACGCCGCGCGCTCGGTCGGCCGAAAAACAGCGCGCAAACAAGGCAGTTGCGCCGATTCGCGGGCAGTCTACTGAGGGTATCGTCGCACTGTCAAGGTGAAACGGCGAATCGCGCGCCCCGGCCTTCTCCTTGACACCCGGTCGCGGCGCGATATCTTGCACGGGTTACCACGGCGGAGAAAACGATGGATGTCACGGTGATTGGTCTGGCCGGGTGCGGCAAATCGACGCTGCTGGCGGCGCTGACCGGGCAGGACGCGAGTCGCGTGCCGATCGCCACGGTCAAGGTGCCCGACGCGCGGCTCGATAAGCTGTCCGAGTTGTTCAAGCCGAAGAAAACCGTGTTCGTCGAGATTCGCGCGCGCGAAGCGGCGTGGCCCGGCGGCGGCGAAACCAAGCGGCGCAGCGAGATCGACCGCTACCTCGACGCGATCAAGGGCTCGGCGTTGTTCATCCACGTCGTGCGCGCCTGCGTCACGCCGACCGCGGCCGATCCGCCCGACGTGACGCGCGACTTGTACCAACTCGACAGCGAAATGATCTTCGCCGACCTGGTCGTTTGCGACCGGCTGATCGAACGCGAGACCATCCAGCCGCTCGAAGCGTTCCGCAAACACGCGGTGCACAAGGCGAAGGAAACGCTCGAAGCCGAGCGGCCGCTGTGGTCGGTCGAGTGGGACGAAACCGATCGCGCCGGGCTCGCCGGGCTCAACCTCATCACGCTGACGCCGCAACTGCTGGTGGTGAATCTGGAAGAGGGCGGTCAGCCGCCCGCGATTCCGCCGGCGAAGTTGTTCGGCCGGCATGTGATCGGCGAATGCTTGAAGGTCGCGGCCGAGGTCGCGCAACTCGAACCCGCCGAGCAGGTCGCCTTCGCCAAAGAGATGGGCCTGGGCGAACCGGCGGCGCACACGATTTCGCGCGAGGCGTTCCGGCAGCTCAACCTGATCAGCTTCTTCACCGTCGGCGACGACGAAGTGCGCGCCTGGCCGGTCCCCGCCGGCACGCACGCGCAAAAAGCCGCCGGCCGCATCCACACCGACCTCGAACGCGGCTTCATCCGCGCCGAGATCGTGCCGCAAGACATCCTGCTCGAACTCGGCTCGATGAAAGCCTGCCGCGACGCCGGCAAACTGCGCGTCGAAGGTAAGGATTATATTCTGCACGACGGCGAGATTATGCACGTGAGGTTTAATGTATAGGCGCGCGCTGTCCGAACAATAATCGCTGGTGAGTAGCGGCCCAGGCAGAGGACTAGCTTGCAACTTTAGATTAATGAGAAACGCTAGTAATTGCTAAAATGCTATCTCGTTTGTCAATAATTTGTTCTATTGCACGTGAGGCGCTGTCGAATTTTTCCCTTGTGACTTGGATTTTCTTCTGGAGGGAGAGAATCTTGAGTTCGTTCTCTCTTTTTTCTTTGCCTATTTTCGTTTCGGCTTCGTATTTTTCCTCTTTCGCGCTTTTCGCCGCTTTCGTGAAAGCGACAGAGCCTATAAAGATCGTTAAACAAGCCATGCCTAAGGCGATCAAAGGAAGGACAAGCAATTTGAATAGAGATACTAAGTAGTTTTCACTGAGCGCGACAGAAAGCCGAAAAGGTCTCGTTATATATGTAATCCAATAGTGGCCAATAGCCGCGGCCAACCCTAAGCCTAATAGGATGCAAACAATGATAATAACAACATCGCCAGTCCTGATGTTCGGCGACGACGTCGTTTTCGCCATTTCTTTACTTAGACGTTCCTCGACTTTTCGAGCTTCGTCATATTGCGGCAAGAGAACGAGCATGGTTTCTAATTCGCATATGTGAATTTCAGCCAAATCTGCTATTTCTCTTGCTGCCAAGGAATTGCTATATGTCTTTTTCTTCAGCTGCGCCTCAGCTTTTTTAAGCCAGTTCCCGATTGCGTTCGCTAGATTTTCAAGCTGCGCCGCATACTCTTGTTGAATCCTTTCTGATAATCTCAAAAATCTATCTTTTTCTACTTCGATTTTTGCGCAACTTTCCTCAAAGGTATTTCTAGCTAGGCTTTCCAAAGCGCCATTAATAAAATTGCGCATCCCATCGAAATCAGAATCACTCCATACGGTCTTATAGAAAGCGGCGTCTCTTTTTATTGCCTCCTGGATTTCTTCCAGCGCCGTCTTGGAATCCCCGGCGAGATAACAGTATTTAGCATATAAATAATGACTTGAAGCGGTATCGCGAGCAGCCTCCTTGCGAGTATCTAAAGCGGTCTTCATTGTTTTCTGCGCCGAACAGAAATCCCGCGCGACATAAAACGCGCGCGCCAAGTTTTCATTAGCTTGAATTTTTGATTCGGCGTCTTTCGCATAGTCTGCGTAATCAACAGCCTTCTTTAGCTGCTCCGTCGCGGATTCAAGATCACCTTTTTGGATGAAAAGTTCGGCGTAATTGAGTCTTGCTTGGCAGTTAGTTTTTTCCAGTTTTACGGCTTCCCGTAAGATATCCTCAGCGTCGTCAAGATGGTTGGTCTTTAGCGCCGCCAAACCTTGAAAAATCAATTCTTGTGACTCCGCGTGACGGCGAAAGGCGGTAACATGAAAAATGGCGGCCAATTTGTCATCCATTTGGCCTAATGTCGCTTTGATATCGGAAAGATGCATCCCTATCGTGCGCTCAAGATGATCAACTACCGAAACAACGTCGGTAAACCCTTGTCTTGATACCGCCGCGAGGTCTTGTATTTGGTATTCAATTTCGTTTAGTCTGAAAATCTGTTCCGAATGCTGCTGTCGATCTAATTCGAACCGTTCTTCATCACAATGCTTTTGGTACTCGAGAAACTTCTTTGTGTTTTGTGGGTTCTCAATAACGCTCATCACAAAAGCGCGATCTAATGTTCCGAATTGACTCGCTGCCTCGGTTACCCATCCGGAATTTCCAAAGGCGAACTTGACGGGAAGGTCTTTGTCGAGAGACATATAGACTCCAAGAAATAAAGTTAGAGGTATTTTGTAGCTCCATCTACCATTAGCTTTCGGCCTGAGTCAAGACAGCGTTTCTTCCTTGCTATTATTCGGCTTCGGTCGCGGCGGGCGGCGCTGGCNNACGAAGCGATCCGCCTCGCCGGAACGCGGCGAAGGCGGGAGCGCAGTTTGCCAGTACTGGCGAAAAAGCACTGCTCAGCCTCGCTTCGCTCGGCGGGATCAGTGGCGCCCATCGGGCGACAAAAATCACAGCCGGGGCCTGCCCTGAGCCCTTCGACTCTGCTCAGGGTAAACTCCGTCGAAGGGGCGGCTGTGCCACACGAAAATTTTGTAGGGGCAACCCCCCGTGGTTGCCCATGATTTGGGCAGGCACGGGGGCCTGCC
>PMZC01000151.1 GCA_003170555.1 Deltaproteobacteria bacterium | reverse complement strand
TCATCGAGGGCGACGAATACGACACGGCCTGGTTCGACAAGGCGCCGAAGTTCGTTCGCTATCGACCCGATATCGCCATTCTTGGAAATGTCGAGTTCGATCACGCGGACATCTATCCGGACTTCGACGCCGTCAAGCAAGCGTTCCGGCAGATGGTCGAGAATCTACCGCCTCACGGCTTGCTCGTCGCCGGGATCGATTGCCCGACCGTGCGCGAATTGATGGGCCACGCGAAATGCCCCGTGGTGACCTTCGCCGTCGACCGCCCGGCCGATTGGAACGCGACGATCGAAACGATGCATCCGGACGAAATGACCTTTCGCGTTCGCGCCTCCGGCCGCGAGCGAGGCGTTTGGCGCGCGCACGTCGCCGGTGCGTTCAACCTGAAGAACATCCTGGCAGTGATGGCGCCGGCCGACCACCTGAAGATTCCCGAAGAAAAAGTGCGAACGGCGCTAGAGTCGTTTCTCGGCGTCAAACGGCGCCAGCAGGTGCGCGGCGAAGCAGGCGGGGTGCTCGTCATCGACGACTTCGCGCATCACCCGACCGCCGTGCGCGTCACGCTGGAAGCCTTGCGCGCGACGCGTCCTGAGCGGCGGTTGATTGCGGTCTTCGAGCCGCGCAGCAACACTTCGCGTCGCCGAATTTTTCAAGACCAGTACGCAAACTCGTTCGGCGCGGCCGAGGTCGTGGTGCTGTGCGAGGTTTTCGCCAAGGGCGGGGCGGCGCTGCCCGACAAGCTTGATGTACCGCGACTGGTGACGCAAATTCAACAACAAAACAAGACGGCTTTCTACGCGGAAGATTACGCGGCGGTGCGCGAACTGCTGGCGCGGACGATGCGACCCGGCGACCAGGTCGTCTTTTTGTCCAACGGCGGTTTTGGCGATCTGCCGCGTAACACACTGGCGTATCTACAGGAAAGCGGCGGCGCATGAACGAAGGCGCGCTGGTTCCGGTGCACGAAGAGGGCGCGGTGCTGGTGGCTGCGGCCACGCTCGACGGCATCGCGTGCGCGGCGGTCTGGGCGCGGCGCATCCCGCTGCTCCGGGCGGTGCTGTTCGCGCCCGAAGGTCAAACCGGTCGTGTGTTCGCCATGCCGGCGCTCATCTCGTCCGACGCAAAATGGCAAAATATCTATTGCGCCGGGTTGTCCTTGGCGGAAAGCGAACTCGAAGCCGTGTCGGCGACGATGATGCGTCCCGGTCTGCGGCAGGCGATCTGGCTCGATCACCACCATCTGCATCGCGCTTGCATCGCGCGATTGCGTTCGCTCGGCGTACGCTTGATCACCGATATTAAATACGAGTCAAGTTGTTCGCTGCTGCTGCGCCACCTGCACAGCGAAGACAAAAACGACCGGCGACTTTGCGAAGCGGTTCGCGCGGCGCCCGATCAGCTTGACGAGCCGTGGCGGAGCTGGCTGTTTGTTTTCCTGGCCGTGCAACCGGAGTCCTTCAGCATTCATCACGCGATTCAACCGCTGATCGAGGGCCGCCCGCGCGATTTCGACTCAGCGTTGCGGGCCGACGGGGAGCTGCGTTGGCGGGAGATGGTCGACTTCGCGCGGAGCCCGTTTCACAGCTCGGTTTGTGGCGAACAAAGACTCGTCGTCGCCGGGCTGGCTTCCACGCAACGCCTGGAATTTCGTCTGCTCGTCGACGAAATCATCCGCGGCCACGAAGCCGATCTCTGCCTCGTTTTTTTCGACTATCTGCCGCGGCTCGTGCTCCGCGCGAAAGAAAGTCTGCTCCACGCGACGTGGGTTTCTCGGCTGGATGAGTTGCTGGCCGGCAGCGGCGCATAGATGTTTCGCTACGATCAATACACGCTGTTTGTCGAGCCGGGGCCGGGCGACAAACGACAGATTGTGGAGCAAACAATCGAGGCGATTGCCGGAGCGTTGTCGTAATAGTCGAGCTTATCTGGCTCGTGAGCGACCATCGTCCAGTTGCAATCGAATCGATTAAGAACAAAATGCGCAGAAGGACAAAACCGGGAGAAGTCGCGGTGTTCTTTCGTCGCCTCGCGCCCTGGCTGCTCATCTGCCTGTTGGCGGCCGCCTGCGAAGGCCGGCCGCGAGCCGACCAGCTCGTCACGATCAAACGCACGTGGCCCGTGATCGGCGCGCCGTTTTCGGTGCAGATTTTCGGCGCGGAAAAAGCGAAGGCCGAAGCCGCCTTGCGCGATGCGCAGACGGAAATCAGACGCATGGAGGAATTGGCCAATCCTTACGCGCCGGATTCAGACCTCTCGCGCATCAACGACGCGGCGGGCAAGCAGCCGGTGACGATCAGCGCCGAGGTGGCGGCCGTGCTGGCATTGGCGGAGAAAATATCGGCCAGTTCGGACGGCGCCTTTGACGTAACTTTCGGCGGAGTAGGGCGCCTGTGGAACCTGAAAGACGCCAACGCGCCGCTGCCGACCGACGCGCAGATCGCCGCGGCTCTGCGCCTGGTCGGTTATCGTCATCTGCATCTCGATGCGGCGGCGCACACGGCCTTTTTAGATCAACCGGGGATGCGCGTCGGCGTCGCCGCTTTGGCGCCCGGCTGGCTGGCCGACGCGGTGATGCGAATCTTCCGCCGGCACGGCGTCAACAACGCAATCGTCGACGCCAGCGGCGACATGCTCGTCATCGGCTCGAAGAACGGCGAACCGTGGCGGATCGGCATTCAGCATCCGCGTCTGCCGGAGGGGCGAAACTACGCGGTGCTCGAGATCTACGGCGACCTGGCCGTGGCCACGTCGGGCGATTATGAGCGTTACGTCATCAAGAACGGCGTGCGGTATTGCCACATCTTCGACCCGCACACCGGCCGGCCCGCGGCTCTTTGCCAAAGTGCGACGATTGTCGGACCCAACGCCGCCTTGGCCGATGCGTTGGCCACGACGGTATTTGTGCTCGGGCCGGAAAAAGGGTTGGCGATGCTAGCCCAATATTTTCCGCAGTGTGACGCGCTGGTGATCGATGCGGCCGGCCACGAACATACGAGTCCCCAGTTTATTGCGCGAACGAAAATGAGGCGGTTGGCGAACTGATGAGCCGAAACAAAAAGATTCTTGTATTCGTTTTTCTTTTTTTCGCCGCCTTCGCGGTGTTGTACTGGCTGACCGTTCCGCGGAGTCTCAGCCTTCCGACCATGTCGCACGCGGCGGACAACATCGTGTTGCTCGACCAGGCGTTGTCACAGCGAAGCATCGACTGGAACCGAGTGATGATATTATATGATAGGCGCGTGAAGGCCTTCGTCTCGGATACCGACCGATTCCAAGATAACATCAAACTTGATTTCACCGCGCGGGACGCGATCCAGGAAGGAAAGACGAACGAACATCCGGAAATTCCGGCGGTGATTCTCCGCCGCACGTTCTTGCGCGCCGTTTTATACCATTTGGAAGCCTTGATGAATCCGCACACGCGCCCCGAAAACACGATGACGTTGTCCGAACGCGCGGACCGCGTTCGCGTAATCGTGAAACCGGTGCTGCTGTTCGCCGGGCAGGAATCCACCGCGGGTTCCAATTTGATCATCCTGCGAATAACGGAATGGAAGGCGGCCGGCGACGAAATCAAGGCCCAGCAGTTCCTCGATGCGGTCCAGGGCCTGTTTGCAGATGCCGTCCTCAAACGATTGGACGAATGGAGAAAACTGCCGGACAAGATGAAGCAGGACCGTTTGCGGGCGCTGTTGCTGCAGGCGGACATGAGGCAGCTCTTTCATTATCTCTATCCGGTCCACGCACAGCATGACAAGAAGATGGCTTGGCGTGTGCTGACTGAGTTCGCCAATCCGCCCAAGGAAGTAGACGCCGATCTCATAGAAAAGGCGATCCGAACTGAATTTGGCGACAAGATACGTCCGTTAAATCAATAACCTGCGGACAATTGCCAAACTCGAAAGCATAAGGGCAGGTGCGTTAGCAAAAGGAAGGACATGCGCATAAGGTATATTATGTAATATAGCAAATAGAAATTCCACGAGGCCTGCACCTCGCACGGCCGTTAACGAGATTGAGATCCGAAGCAGTTGCGATGTGCACGCGCCAGAAAACTTGGCGCCGCTTTATCTGCCAATCTCGCGATGGATCGGCGTTACCTTCCGGTTTGCCGGTTCTTTTTATTCGTGGAAAGCGAAGTTCGGCTGCAGACAGTAGAAGTTGCCGAAATTGGAATGGACAAAAATCGATCTTCCCTCGCGGGCCATGGCGGCGGTGATGCCGTAACCCGGCCAGTAACGCCACCTCATCTTGCCGGTTTTCTCGTCCAACGCGTAAAGGTATCCGCTTGAACTGGCCACTAACAGCACGCCGTAGAACGGCAGCGGCGCGGAGGGAATCTTGAGTTGGCGGCGGAACGATTGCGCAAGTGAGCGTTCGAGATCGTGCTCGCGCAAGTCGAACTTCCAGAGCTTTTCGCCCGTTTTCTTGTTCAAGGCGTGGACAAAGCCCTGGTCGTCGCTGAGAAAAACGCGGTCGCCGGAAACGGCCGCGCGTTGGATGCCGCCCACGCGGTACGTCCATTGAATCGACGCTTCGTCGCGCGACAAACAATAGAACGTGCCGTTATAGCTGACGACGTACATATATTTGCCGTCGAGCAACGGCGTGCCGTCGACGTCGGTAAAGCGTTCGCCTTTTTGCAGCAGCGTTTTGAAAACTTCGGAGCCGTCGGACGCGCGGAAGCCCATCAGGTAACCGTCGGCGAAGCCGTTGATCACCCGGTCGCCGTCCACCACCGGCGAACCGACGCCGCGAATGGTGAAGTTCGGCGGCAGTTCGCGCGACTGCATCCATTTCCATTTGCCGTCCGCCAGCGTGACCGCGTAAAGCCGTTCGTGCGTCGTGCGGATGAACACGAGTTCGCCGTTGCTGGCCAAATTGCCCATCACCTGGCCTTGCACGACGTAGGTCCAGAAGACATGGCCGTTCTTGCGGTCGAGGCAGTAGACGTGGCCGTCGCCGTCGCCGACGATCACGCGATCGCCGACCACGACCGCCCCGCTCTCGACCGGGCCGGCCGTGTTGAACGACCAGACCACGCTGCCGTCGGCGGCGTTGAACGCGTAGAAGATATTATTGGTGTTGCCGAGGTAGACCAACTCGCGGTCGGGCACGGGAATGGCGTATTGCATCGGACGCCAGCGGTCTTCCGTCGCCTCGTTCATCAACGTTTTGACCCAGGCGGTGTGCAGCGGCAACGGTCCCTCGGCCGCCGGCGAGTCGGGCGCGACGGGAACGATCACCCTACCCTGCGTGTGGCAAGCGGAAAAGACCACGACCAACAGGGCGAGCAATAACAGCGTGAGGATGGCGCGGCGCACGCCGGTCAAGAAGCGGAACCTCCGCCGACCAGCGGCTCCAGCGCTTTGATCTTCTCCTCGGCTTTTTTACGAAGCTGGAAGAATTCCGGGCTGGTCGCCAGTTCGGTGGCGGTGATTTTCTTCAGCGCCTCTATGGCCTTGGGGTAGTTTTTCTTGGTTTCGTAGATGCGCGCCAGGTCGAAGAGACTCAACACGGAAATCGTCGAGCCTTCTTCCGCCGAAAGCGCCAGAAAGGTCTTTTCCGCGTCGTCGAGCTTGTTCATCGCCTCCTGGGCGTAGCCGATGCTCTGCCTGGTCAGCGAAGCGAACGGAGCGTTGGCGCCCGCTTTTTTGATGTAACCCTGATAACGGGCGATCGCCTCGGGGTATTCACCCAAGTCATAATAACAATTTCCCAGATACAGCAACGACAGAATGCCGTAGTCGGTGCTCGGATAAGCGGCCGCCACGGCTTCATAGCGCTCCGCGGCGTCGGACCACTTTTTCTTCGCGTCGGTATAGGCCCCGACGGCCCGGTACATGGGCTCTTTTTCGTACTCGTCCCGGCTCACCACCGGCGCGCGATAAATCGTATCGGCCTGCGCCATGAGCCGCTCGGCCTTGTGGTTGCGATAGACGATGATGCTGTACACGCCGCCCGCCAGCAGACAAAGAATCGCCAGGCCGACGGCCGACAAGATGAGAAAGCGCGGCCAATCGATCGCCGAAACCTCTCGCCCGGTCGTTTTCAGGACGATTTTTTTGGTGACGTCTTTCAAGGCGGCGACGAACTTGTCGTCCTGCTTGATTTGCTTCCTGGTGATCTTATACTTCTTGGCCACCGCTTGTTATCTCCTGTTTCTAAAAAGCGCCGCACATCCTAAGGCGGCAGGTCGCGGGTGTCAATGCCAACGGGCGCCGTTCGACTCGCCGCCCGGTTGCTGCTATTAATAAGCATACAAAGCGTTCGTCCCTACCCGGGAGGAAAAACCATGCGGTTGCTCAAGGTGGCGATTTGGTTGGCGATATTGTGCGGCGCCCTGTGGCTCGTAACCGGCTGCGGTTCGTCCGGCGGAGATGACGATCAAGCCGCCGACGACGACGCCGACGATGACACGGTCGCGGACGACGATGCGATCGACGACGACACGGTCGCGGACGACGACGCGATCGACGACGACACCATCACCGACGACGATACGGTGGTGCCCGAGTGGATCGTCATCCCCGCAGGCGACATGACGATCCGCATCCAAACGGACCCGTATTACCTGGAAATCCAGGGACCGGACGCGCAGGTTCTACTCGCCACGCCGAAGAAGACGAAGTGGGACCTTAATATTTCGCCGATGGCGTTCCTGCCCCATGGATTCCAGGTCGGCGAATTCGGCAACGACTGGTATTTCGCGAAGCAGGTGCTCTCATATCAAGTGCAGGATGGCGTCTACACCCTGAACGTGCGCGCCGTCGATGCGGCCACGGAAACGAAAAACGCGACGCTGACGTTGGTCTTTACGGTCGATGACGACGATCATTTGCACTTCTCCGCCGCGGGCAGCGGCGTCGACAAGATCAAATGCCACACCGGCGCCTACAAGCTGGACGCGGACGAACATTTCTTCGGCCTCGGCCTGCAAATGGACGACATCGACCAACGAGGCAAACTAAAGACGATGTTTGTCGGCCTCAGCGAGGGCTTCGACAGCAACTATATTCAGAACCACGCCGCAATGCCGTTCTACATCTCCAGCCGCGGCTACGGCCTATTCGTAGAATCTAAGGCGCACGGCTACTTCGACATGGGCAGCAACCAGAACGCCGCCTACGGCTACAAATTCCACACCGGCGCGCTCACGACGCACGTCTTCTACGGGCCTGATCCGCTGAAGATCATCGACCATTACACTTCCCTCACCGGCCGCCCGCCGATGAACCCGGATTACCTCTTCGGCCATCTCCAGTGGCGCAACGACAACAACAGCGAAACCGAGATGTATTCCGACATGGACGCGATGCGGTCGCACGGCATTCCGACTTCGTGCTTTCAGGTCGATGCGCCGTGGGAAACCGCGTATCAGACTTTCCAATTCAACGAGTGCCCGTCGGGCTGCCAGTTCGTCGACGCGCAGGCGGTGATCGATTACGCGCATCAGAAGGGCTACGCCTTTTACGTGTGGACCGCGGAGTTCGTCGATCGCACGTCGCCGGTGGAAAAGCCGGGCATGATTTCGGACAATTCCGCCGAGTTCGATTACGCCAAGTCGCAGGGTTACCTGGTGCCGATTTTCGGCTTCCTTTACGAATACAAGTGGTGGCACGACAAAGGCTGCATGGTCAATTTCCTCAACCCGGACGGCTACGCCTGGTACCAGGACCTCGCGCGTAACGTGATGGAAATGGGTTCGCAGGGCTTCAAGATGGACGGCGGCGAATTCGTCGGCGCGGACACGCTGGGCTTGTGGACGGTCGGCGCGTTCGACATGGGCGGTTTCGGCGACGTCGAAACCGATTGGTACAATTACAAATGGCAATATCATCAACTGTTCTGGGACCTGGCGCAGCAATACAACCAAACCGACGGGCAGAATCTGGGCATCTCCACCGTGCGCACCGCCGTCTGGGGCGAGCAGGTTCACGTCAACTACTTCTGGCCCGGCGACATGGAGCACGCGTGGGGGGCCGGGATCGATAACCGGGGCCTTGCCGCGGACATCATCTGCGGGTTGACGCTGGGGACCGCCGGCTTCCCG
Organism: Deltaproteobacteria bacterium; assembly: GCA_003170555.1. Taxonomy (GTDB): domain Bacteria; phylum Lernaellota; class Lernaellaia; order Lernaellales; family Lernaellaceae; genus FEN-1099. Next base: position 11,159 of record PMZC01000151.1, on the reverse strand, counting down.
TATTACGGCTCGAACGACGGCGGGTTCGCCGACTACGATCCGGACGACCTCGAATTGCTCGCGCGCTGGACGGAGTACTCCGGTTTCCGCCCGATCTTCGAAAGCCCAAAGAACGGCGCGCAGGAAACGTGGGACGTCTACGCCGCGCCGATGGAGGATATCTATCGGACGTACACCGTGTGGCACACGCGGCTTTATCCCTATATGAAGGCCTACGCGCTGCAGGCGACGCAAACCGGCGCGCCGATTATGCGCATGCTGCCGCTGCAATTCCTGAGCGACACGGATACGTACGACCGTAATTGGGACTATCTCCTCGGCGACTGGCTGCTGGTCGAACCGGTTTACCTGCAAGGCGCCACGACGCGCGATGTTTATTTCCCGGCCGGGAAGTGGGTTTCGTTCTGGACCAACGAAGTGCACGAGGGGCCCGGTCATTTCACCGAAGCGGCGCCGCTCGACGGCATCCCGGTTTACGCCAAAGCCGGAGCGATTATTCCGTTGCTCGATCCGTCGATCGAAACGTTGTGGCCGACCGACGATCCGACGATCGTGACGCTGCAAAGCGTCGACCATTTGATGTGGGTCATGCTGTATCCGTCGGGCTCGAGCTCGTTCACGCTGGCCGACGGCACCGCCTTTGCGATGTCGCAAAGCGGCGGCGGGTTCACGTTGAGCGTGAGCGGCGCGCCGTTGTCGCGCACCTATTCGCTACAGGCCGTACCGGCCACGTTCGGCGGCGGGGCGCCGTCGGCGGTGCAGGGCCCGTCGGGCGCGCTGACGCCGTACGGAACGTACGCGGACTGGGACGCCGCAGCGAGCGGCTGGTTCTACGACAACGCCGCGGGCAACCTGTGGATTCGCGACACGTGCTCCAGCGGGACGTTCACCGTTACGCAGTAGGTCGTCACCGACATGAGCGACCAACCGACACCGTTCGCCTATTCCGACGAATTCAAAGAAGCAATCCGTTCGATGCTGACGGAGCACGAGAAAGCGCCGGGCGCGCCGGACTGGGTGGCGCTGGCGGTGAATCGGGTCGAGGAAAAACGCCGCAATTTTCTGCCGGTCATTTCGCGCTACGTGCAACTGGCGGGCCTCCAGGTGCTGGAGATCGGCTGCGGCTCGGGTCCGGCGTCGGTCGTGATGGCCGAGCAAGGCGCGACCGTCACGGCGGTCGATCTCGATCCGCGCATGGCGCACGCGGCGCAATTGCGGGTGCGCGACCACGGGCTGTCCGACGTGGTGCACGTGCAGCCGTCGAGCAGCGGCGATCGCCTCGATTTCCCGGCGGACTCTTTCGACCTGGTGATTTGCAACGGCGTGTTCGAACACGTGCAGCCCGAATTTCGCGACGGCCTGCTGCGCGAAATCTGGCGCGTGCTGCGCCACGGCGGCCACGTGTTCCTCGGCGAGACGCCGAATCGCCTTTGGCCGCAAGACGTGCACACCACCGAATTGTGGTTTCTCCACTATCTGCCGCGCGGCCTTGCGACGCGCTATGCGCGGCTGCGCAAGCAAATCAGCCCGACCGACGACCTCGTGGCCCTCGGCGGACTTGGCTGCTTTTATTGGCGGCTGGTCGCGCCGTTGCCGGCGCCGGAACGTTTGGTGCTCAACATGGTGGACAACTACTCGTGGGTAAATCGCCACCGGCGCGAAGCGGCCGGATCATCCGCGGTGAAACGAATTCTCTTCGGCGCGCTGAACATCGTGGAACGTTTTTTCTTTCGCCCCTTGCTGCGTATGCCGACCGACGCGCTGCTGCCCTACTTGACGATTTGCGTGCGAAAAAACTGAATCGTCCAAACGTTGACCATTATTGATTGCGGTGTCAGAATCGCGGCCGGAACCACGCGACGGGAGCGTTGATGGCGAAGACGACGAAAAACAAAGACGCGGCCGACTCGTTCGAAGGGCAACTGGCGCATCTCGAAGAACTGGTGGCCGCGCTGGAATCGGGCGACCTGCGTCTGGAAGAAGCGGTCAAGACCTTCGAGGAAGGCATGGCGATCTCCAAGAAGCTGGGTGAAATCCTGGAGCAGGCGGAACGCAAGATCGAAATTCTGCTGGCCAAGGAGGGCGGCGGCGCCGTGCTCAAGCCGTTTGATCCGGACGAGTCCGAGGAGTAGTCCCGCGTGAGTCTACTGCTCGATCAAATCAACAGTCCCGATGATCTCAAGCAACTTCCGCTCGATCAGCTTCCGCTGCTGGCGGAAGAAATCCGACAGGTGCTCGTCAACACGGTGAGCAAAACCGGCGGTCACCTCGCCAGCAACCTGGGCGTCGTCGAACTTACCATCGCCCTGCACTACGTTTTTGAAAGCCCGCGCGACAAAATCGTGTGGGACGTCGGTCACCAGGCCTACACGCACAAGTTGCTTACCGGGCGGCGCGATCGCTTTCACACGCTGCGGCAGCTGGGCGGTGTGAGCGGCTTCCCCTGCTGCGACGAAAGCGAGCACGACCTGTTTTACGTCGGCCACTCGGGCACGTCGATCAGTTCGGCGCTCGGTCTCGTCGAAGCCAACCGCCTCAAGGGCGATAACGACAGCCGCGTCATCGCCGTGATCGGCGACGGCTCGATGACCGCCGGCATCGCGTTTGAAGGATTGAATCAAGCGGGGCGGCTGGAACGCAATTTCATCATTGTGCTCAACGACAACGAGATGAGCATCAGCGCCAACGTCGGCGCGATGTCCAGCTTTCTGAGCCGCCAACTCGCCGGCGCGACCGGCCGCGCGATTCGCAAGCGCCTGAAGGGCTTTCTCAAAGGCATTCCGACCGTCGGCGAAGACATGTACCGCACGGCGAAACGGATGGAAGAATCGGTCAAAGGGTTTCTCACGCCCGGCTTTCTGTTCGAAGCGTTGGGGTTCGAATATGTCGGGCCGATCGACGGACACGATATCGACCTGTGCGTCGAAACATTTCGCAATGTGATGCGGCTCGACAACCCGGTGCTCGTGCACGTACTGACGCGCAAGGGCAAAGGCTACGGGCCGGCGGAGGCTGACCCTTCGACCTTCCACGGCATCGGGCCGTTCGACGTGACCACCGGCAAGGCGAAGACATCCGGCGGCGCGCCGACCTACACCGAGGTCTTCGCCGACACCATCGTCAAGCTGGCGGAAAAAGACGAACGCATCGTCGGCATCACCGCGGCGATGCCCAGCGGCACCGGCCTGGAAAAATTCGCGCGCCGCTTTCCCGACCGCTTCTTCGACGTCGGCATCTCCGAGCAACACGGCATCACCTTCGCGGCCGGCCTCGCGCGCGCCGGCTATCGCCCCGTGGCGGCGATCTACAGCACGTTCCTGCAACGCAGCTACGATCAGATCGTCCACGACGTGTGCCTGCAGAACCTGCCGGTCGTATTCGCCATCGACCGCGGCGGCCTGGTCGGCGACGACGGCCCGACGCACCACGGCGCCTTCGATCTGTCGTATCTGCGGCATATCCCGCGGATGGTCATCATGGCCGCGTCTGATGAAGCGGAACTGGTGAACATGCTGGCGAGCGCGTTCGCCTATGGCCTGCCGTGCGCCGTGCGCTATCCGCGTGGGCGAGGCATCGGCGCGCCGTTGCCGGCCGAGCCGCAAATTCTGGAGCTCGGCAAAGGACGCGTGTTGGCCGAGGGCGCTGATGTGACGCTGATCGCGGTCGGACAGTGCGTGCAGACCGCGCTCCTTGCCGCGCGTGAACTCGAAACCAAAGGTGTTCACGCCGCGGTGATCGACGCGCGGTTCGTCAAGCCGCTCGACGCTGCGCTGATTGCGGAATGGGCGACGAAGACCGGCGCCATCGTCACCGTCGAAGAAAACGCGCGCATGGGCGGCTTCGGCTCGGCGGTGCTCGAGCTGCTTTCCGATCGCGGCCTGGCGATCAAGACGCGCAACGTCGCCCTGCCCGACCGTTTCATCGAACACGGCCCGCAAGCCGAGCTGCGGAAACTGGTGGGCATCGACGCCGAGGGCGTAGTCCGCGCGGTCACCGAATTGCTGCGCCGGCAGTAAACCATGTCGACCAAGAAACGCCTCGACCAGTTGTTGTACGAACGCGGCCTTGCGCCGACGCGCGAAAAGGCCAAGGCGCTGGTCATGGCCGGCGCGGTGCTGGTGGACGATCATCCGGCGACGAAGCCCGGCGCGGCGACCAACCCCGACGTCGCGCTTCGCGTGAAGGAAGCCGCGCGGTACGTCAGCCGCGGCGCCGACAAGCTGGCCGGCGCGCTCGACGCATTCGACATCGACCCGGCCGATCAGACCTGGCTGGATATCGGCCAGTCGACCGGCGGTTTCACCGATCTGCTGCTGCAACGAGGCGCGCGCGAAGTGACCGGCGTCGACGTGGGCTACGGCCAGCTCGACTTGCGGCTGCGCAACGATCCGCGCGTCACCGTCGTGGAGCGGACCAACGCGCGCAATCTCCCGGCCGACGCGTTCCAAGGGCGCTCGTTCGACGGCGCGGTGATCGACGTCAGCTTCATTTCGCTCGAGCTCGTGCTGCCGGCCGTCGCGCCGCATGTGCGCCGCGGGGGCCTCGTCGTCGCGTTGGTCAAGCCGCAATTCGAAGCCGGACGCGAACTCGTCGGCAAGGGCGGCGTGGTGCGCGACGTGGAGGTGATTCAAGCCTGCGTCGCGAAGGTCCTCTCGTTTGGCCCGTCCGTAAACTTGCAACCGCGCGGACAAACCCCCTCGCCCCTTCGCGGGCCGAAGGGCAACCAGGAAGTGTTCGTGCTGTTCGAAAAGGAATGAGATCGTGACCCGCACCGTGCGCGCGCTATCGATGTTCTCCGGCGGGCTCGATTCCCTGCTGGCGACCAGGGTGATCAAAGACCTGGGCGTCGAAGTCGTCGCGCTGCATTTCACCGCGCCGTTCATTCGGCCGATCTCGCGCGGCGCAAGCGAACGCGGCGTCGAATATTGGCGGCGCGTGCTCGGCGTGACCGTGCGCGAAATCAAGATGGGGCCGGAGTTCATCGACGTGATTCGCGCGCCGATGTACGGCCACGGCAAGAACCTCAACCCGTGCGTCGACTGCAAGATTTTCATGCTGCGCAAAGCCGCGACGATCATGGAAACTGAGCGCTTCGACTTCGTGGTCACCGGCGAGGTGTTGGGCCAACGGCCAATGAGCCAGCGCCGCGACACGCTCGCCGCCATCGAAAAGCACAGCACTTTGCGCGGGCGGCTGCTGCGGCCGCTGTGCGCGAAGCTGCTGGCGCCGACGATCCCCGAAGAGGAAGGACTGATCGACCGCGAGAAGCTGTTTGATTTTTCGGGCCGCAGCCGCGCGCCGCAATTGGCGCTCGCGGCGGCGCTCGGCATCGCCGATCCGCCAGGCTCGGCCGGCGGCTGTCTGCTGACCGACAAAAATTACGCTAAACGCCTCGCACGTTTGCTGTCCATACAAACCGAAATCACCGACGCCGGGTTCGAACTGCTGACCATCGGGCGCCATTTCGATCTCGATGGCCACGGCACGTTGGTAGTCAGTCGCAACGAAAATGAGAATCATTTGCTGGAAAGATTTCGCGGCGCGGCGACGTTTTTCCTCGAGCCGCAGGATTGGCCCGGGCCGGTCGCGCTGATCCTTCATTCCGAAAATCCGGCGCATGTCACGCTCGCCGCGCGGTTTATGGCGCGCTATGGGAAAATAAAACCTGGAAAGACGGTTTCCGTTCAGCCGATTGTGGCCGGCGAGCCGTTCGCGATCGGGGCCGAACCGATCGATGAAGAAACGATATTGAGATTGAGAATAAATAGTTAGCATCCAACATAGCGCCTCTTGGCATAATCGAAATATCTATAGCAGGCGAGAATTCACAGCCGGCCAATAACAATTGATCTTACGGCCGTCGGAGGTTATGATAGAAGAGGCGGTATTGAAAAAATGCGAAACGGAACGCGAGTCGCCGAAAAAATATTGCTCGTCCACGACGAGCAGCCACTCGTGGAGAGTTTGAAGAACGTCCTCTTCTCTGTCGGCTATGAGGTTCTTCAAGCCACCGACAACGATCAGGCGGCGCAGATACTGGATCGCGAAACGGTCGACCTACTGATCACCGACACCCAGCTCAACGGCGCGGTGAACGACGGTTTGATGAACTACGTGAACGACGCCGGTTACGGCATCGACATCATCGTACTTTCGTCGACGCCCGAATTGGAGCAGGTGCGGCGCTTGATCGACTCCGGCGTGTACGATCTGATCTCCAAGCCATTCCATAGTTACGAGTTGCTGTTATCGGTCAGTCGCGCGCTGGAAAAGCGCAAGCTGTTGGCGCGCAGCCGCGAACTGCAATTGGACATGGAAAAGAAGATCAAAGAAAAGACGCTCTCCTTGCGTTTGCGCAACCAGGAAAAGCAGCAACTGCTCATCTCGACGATCCGGTCGCTGGTCAGCGCGCTCGAAGCCAAGGACAAGTACACCGAAGGCCACAGCCGTCGCGTGGCGGAAAATGCGTCGATGATGGCGCAGATGCTTTCCTTCTCGTCGTTCGACATCGAGGAGTTGCACCTCGCCGGCTTGTTCCACGACATCGGCAAGATCGGCATCACCGAATCGGTGCTGAACAAGAAGGGCCAACTGACGTCCGAGGAATACGACCTGATCAAAACGCACCCGCTCATCAGCCAGAAGATCGTCGAGCAGGTGCCGCAGTTCAAGCGCATCTCGAAAATCATTCGCCACCACCACGAATTTTTCGACGGCAACGGCTACCCCGATGCGCTGCAAGGCCAGCAGATCCCCGTCGGCGCGCGCATCATGACGATCTGCGACGCATACGACGCGATGACCTCCGACCGTTCCTACCGCCCCGCCCTGAGCGAAAGCCGCGCGCTGAGCATCATCGAGCGCAACGCGGGCACGCAGTTCGATCCGGAGTTGGTGAAGATCTTCCTGCGCATGAGGGGCGCGAGAAACTGACCGCGAGTTTTTAAACCCCGCCTTCCAGAATGATCATCGTCAAATTGGCCAGCGTGTGAACGACGATCGCCGGAATGATCGAGCCGCTTCGCGCGCGCATAATGCCGAACAACAAACCGGGGAAAAAGACCGACCACCGCAGCGGATCGAAATGGGCGGCGTAATGCGCCAGCGCAAAAACCAACGCGGTGGCGACGATGGCCGGCGCTTCGTCCCCGAACAGCGGCCAGCTCTTTTTTGTTCGCCAGGTGTAAGTGAAGAGCGTTTGCAGGTAGCCGCGGAAGAACACTTCTTCCGGCAGGGCGACGGCCAGCAATTGCGTCGGCGCTTGGGCGAGAAGAAATACTCCGAAGTGTAAGGAAATCTTGCCGCCCAAAAGCAGCCCCCAGAAAAAGTCATAGCCGAGCACGAACGGCGGCAGGACCGCCAGGGCGATCAGCAATCCCCTCGCCAGATGCCCAGACCAGTTAGTCCACGTCAGCCCATAATCCTCCCACGTGCGGCGTCGCGCGGCGATGACAATGATGGGGAGCCAAAACATGACCAGCGGAAATAGCGTCCTCGCGAGCATCGCCGCTTTGCCGACGCCGGGCGCCAGGGCGCCGTTGAGATAGATCAACGCCAATATGGCGACCGAAGCTAGCGCGAATTCACTGAGCGGTCTGCGAGGCGGAGGCATCTGATTATCGTGGCGGCGCCCGGAGCAGAAATCAAGGCGCAACGTCGCCGGGAACTTGCACGCCTATAAGAGTCGATGTATTCTTTTTCCGCAACTAATATAAAAGATACATTACCACCGGCCTTCTCACGGCGGTTTGCTCTTTGCACGCTGGCAAAGCCTCCTCGGGGCAGTTGATCCGGCCCAGTTTGCGACCGACTCCCGCCCCATGAGGATAATGGGGTTTGTCTTGCAGACGGAACCGGTACTTTGGAAAGGAAGGTGACCCATGAAGCGTGTGTATCGAGTATTTTGCACCGGAACGGAATGTTTGTCGTCAAAGACTCACAGACAAATCGCGGGCCTCCGCCGCGGGTGACAATGCAACTGCGGCGGCGTAACAATCTGGCCTGCGAACGCAGGAGCAGAGGCAGGGAATCACGCCTTCAACGCGGGCCGAAAAAGTCCGAAAAGTTTTGGCGACGTACAGTCAGGCGACTTTTGATGAAGCCGGAGAATGAAGAGAAGAAAGACGCGGAGGGAAACAATGAGCATTCTGAACAAGGAACAGAGTCAGCAGGCTATTGAAGCGATGCGGACTTATTTGGATGGCGGCCCGACGTATGAAGGGAAGACCCCCGTGGTTTCGAGCCGGGATTGGGATTCCCGACGGAAAGAGGTTATTTCAAAACAACTTCTTCCGTTACTCGATCGTTTCCTTGCTGGAAAAGTGGCTTACGCCGAGTTCAAGTCCACGGTGGATAGCTTCAGTAAAAAGGAACCGCATTGGGGATTCCGGGGCATGAAGGGCCAGATGTTCTTCAACATGATCACCAACGTGGCCACCGACTTAGAGGAGTGCGACCAGGAATTGAAGGCGGCGATTCGTGTGCCCGAAAACGACACGATGGCGCGAAGCCGAATTCGCTCCTTTGCGAGTTATGTAAAAAGACTCGGTGAAGAATTTGTTGACGGCGGTGGAGGCAAACAGGGCGCACCCAAGATCGGCAGCATTCCGTTTTTTCTATCGTTCTTCTGGCAGATCCAAAAACCTGAAGAATGGCCCATTTACTATACAAACGGCGTCAATACCTTGCTCGACATCAACCTGTGGACTCCCAAACAGGACCTGGCCGATGACTATGTCACGTTCAAAGCGATCCATCACGAATTGACGGCATTGTTTTCCAAGGAAAGCGGTCGTCCATTTACGCTTTACGATGTTGAGCATGTCTTTTGGTTTGTCGGGAAGCAGCCCTATACGCCTTCAAAGAAAGAGGCGGACACGGGTGCGAAGCCGACAGAAATAGTGAATGTCGAAAGCCAAGAGCCACTTGATAGGCTCACGGAAAGCTACGTTCCGCCGATCGTGACTGTCCTTCCGCTGATCGCGATCAACGACCCCGAAGCCCAGCAGGCTGCTAAACGATCTGGCCTCACCATTGATCGGGCTTTTGAAAAGAACATCAACGCCGCCTTTACGATCATTGGTTATGAAACAAAGCTGCTTGGGCAGGGACAGGGACGTGTGCCGGACGGGTGGGCGCTCAACATAGATGACTCCTACGCCATTATTTGGGATGCCAAGGTCAGAACTGATGGGTACAGCATTGGAACCGATGATCGGGCCATCCGGGAGTATGTGGCTACCCAGAGCCGAGAGCTGAAGAGACGTAAGCGACTCCGCAATATTTACTACGCGATCATTTCCAGCCGATTCAAAGATGACTACGAAGACACAATACGAACGTTGAAAATGGAAACAGACATCAGCGAGGTCTGCTTAATGGAGGCCTCTGCTCTTGTGGCCATGGTGGATCAGAAACTTCGGGCGCCGCTGGACGTTTCTTTGGGCCCGGACGGGTTGCAGCAGTTGTTTTCCAATAGCGGGATCCTTACGGCGGAAGACGTCCAAGGGTTGATGGGATAGGAAGGGAAGCATGAAGCATGACTATCGCCGAACTGCACGGAAAGATATCTCCTCACAGGTCGCAGGTGCTTCATGACCGGGTGGAGGATTTGCTGACCTCCGATATATTCGGCTCGATGAAATACGCGAGGTGGCAGTGTTTGTCGTCAGAGCCTCATGGACAAATAGCCGACTTTGATCGCGAATGACAACGCCGTGACGACACCGTTACAATCTAGCCTGAAAAGTGTAGGAACAGAGACAAGGAATCACACCTTGAACGCGGGCTTAAAGTGTTCAGAATGGTTTGACGACGTATAGGCAGCGACAGCGCGTTCATTGATGTAATCGGGAAGGAAATGAACCTGCCCGATTACATCAAGAAGGGCTTGAAAGAGGCTGACTAGAAAATCTGCGCGTGCACGTCCACCTTGGCGTGTAGCTGGAGGTTGTCCGCCTGAACCTTGATCGGCATCAGGCTGACCATCACGATGTCGTAGTGTACATGGTCGCCGCCGAGGTAGTTCTCCAGTTCGCTGGCGGCGCGGTCCTGCGCCCCGTCAACCTCCAGGTCGGCGCCTTGGATCGTCTGACCCGGGTCAATGACGCCCTCGGCCACCAGCCCGGCTTGGATATCGGTGGCGTCGTCGTTGTTCAGGTAGATGCGCACCACCGTCGATGCAGCGCCTTCATTGGTCAGTGAACCCAGCAACTGGGTGTCATAGATGCGGTCTATCTTCACCTTGCCCGACAAAGATTGGTCCGATAGCTCGTTCGTTTGCAAAGAAGTCGGCGGCGCCCAAATGCGGAATTGATTGATGTTCACCCCTGACCCGCCGCGAACCGTGACCACCGGCGTCACCGCAAAGCTCTCGTCGACCAGATCGAACACCGCCTTGATGCGTTCGTNNAATCGCTTCCGTATTCTGGTCCAGCATCTGCCCGGTGTCGAAGCCGACGGTCTGGCCGCCGCCGAGATTGAACGAAACAATTTCCACGGCGGCGGACGCCTGCCCCGATGGATACAGCGCAATCGACACCGAGGTCGGCGCTCCGCCGCGATTTGTGATCGAAAGAGCGAGGAAAAAGCGCGTGGGGCCCATGTCGTCGCGGACGACGTCAATTGCATCGGCCAAGTCTTTGACCGAAACGGCCCCCAACTGAGACTGCCCGGGGCCGAACGTCTGGCCGCGGATAATATCGGCCGCGCTGGCGCCGGCCTGCGTGGTCTGATTCAGCAAATCTTGATTGATCGAAATCGTTTGTGCGGTCGCTTGGGTGATCAGCTTCTGAAGTTCGCCGCAGCCCGCGAGCAGCACCACGAAGCACAGCAGCAGAATGAGCTTGGTGATTTTCATTTTCTGTTTACTCTCGCTCGGTTGTCAATCATTCGCGTTCTCCGCGTAGGGTGTATTGCAATTAGCGGGCCATTGCGAAAAATGATAATACTTGTCTGATTTTATATAGTTATGATTATGTAAAGTGGCGTGCGGTTGGGGGCTTCAACTTGGGGAAATGCTCCAACATCGCGGAACTAGCTTATATTCCTTCTATTTCTTCTACCAACTGCCACGGCCGTGAAGCGCTGAAAATTCAGCGTCGGTGCTGGTTAAGAATACGAAAAAACGTTCTGGTATTCTTTCTGACTTCAACCTCCCC
>PMZC01000268.1 GCA_003170555.1 Deltaproteobacteria bacterium | reverse complement strand
GGCGGACCCATCGGTCCGCCCCTTCGGTTTTCAAGCAGGTCGATTTGGTCTGGTCGTTACCTCGCGCCGGGACCGGGCATCCCGCCGTGTCCCTGCATCGGGCAAGGCCCCTGCATCCCACCGTGCATCGGCGGAGGCGCGGCCATCAGTTTCTTCCACTGCTCGGCCGAAAGCACCTTGCGCACTTTCAACTGCTGCTCGGCATGCAGGATGAACATCTGGCTCTGCACGTCGGCGAGGCGATGAGCCGCCTGGAGCACTTCCTGGTCGTTGCCCCCGCCATCGCGGTACGCGCGTTCGAACCGGAGGTGCGCCTTCTCCATCTCGGCCCGCAGCGTGATCTCCTGATCGTGGAAGTTGTACTCGAGATCATCGAGCGTCTTGATCTGGTCGCTGGTCAGCCCGAGAAGCTGCACGAGCTGCGGGTCGCGCCAGAACGCCGGCGGCGGACCCGGCCGATGATGGCCGCCGTGCATGCCTTCCGGTCCGCCGGGGCCGCCGGGACCTTCCTCGGCCAACGCGAACGCCGTCAGAGCCAGCAGCAACGCGCAGGCGAGCGCAATCAAACTGATTTTCATCTTCATGGTGTTTCTCCTTTCATCATTCACCACGTTCATCACGGGCGTACGATACATCCGAAACGTAATCATTTGATTTCGCTCAGCCGGAAAATTGTAAAGCTTTGGTAAAGCATGTTGCGGCGTCGCGGCTTTTGTGTACCCTGGTTATCCGGAGTGAACGTCCGAGGATCGGCCGGTGGAACGAACGAAAATCCTGCTCGTCGATGACGACCGCAAGCTGTGCCGGCTGGTCGAGGAATACCTCGCGCCGATGGGCTACGATGTCACCAGCGTCTTCACCGGCCAGCACGGTTTGGCGCAGGCGCTGAGCGGCGATTACCAGGCCGTCATTCTCGACGTGATGCTGCCGGACCTCGACGGCTTCGAGGTGTTGAAACGGCTGCGCCGCGAATCGAATCTGCCGGTGCTGATGTTGACTTCGCGCGGCGACGAAACCGACCGCATCGTCGGCCTGGAGATCGGCGCCGACGATTACCTGCCCAAGACATTTTCCTCGCGCGAACTGCTGGCGCGGCTGCGTGCGGTCACGCGACGTGCGACGCAGACGCCGCCGCCGCCGTCGGCCAAAGCGGAACGGCCGCTGGTGTTCGCCGAGTTGCGCATCGAACCGTCGTCGCGGACCGTCATCCTGCGCGACGCGCCGCTCGAGCTGACCCCGCTCGAATTCGATTTGCTGCTGGCGTTGGCGCGCGCCGCGGGCCGCGTGCTGACGCGCGACCAACTGCTCGACGCCGTGGCCGGGCGCGACTACGAGGTCTTCGACCGCTCCATCGACGTGCACATCTCGTATCTGCGGCGCAAGCTGGGCGACGATCCGAAAGAGCCGCGCTTCATCAAAACCGTGCGCGCGGCGGGCTACATGTTTCTCGACGGCCCGGCGGGGGAAGCGCGATGAAGCCGCACCAATCGCTGTTCGCGCGCATTCTGCTGTGGTTCTTCCTGAACCTGGTGCTGCTGGCCGTGATCCTCTTCGGCTTTTTCAACTTGCAGTTTCGCCTCGGCCCGCAATCGCCGTTCGCCGGGTCGGCGGAAGATCGCCTGCCGATCATCGGGCATTTGCTGTCGCGCGAATTGAGCGACGCGGCGCCGGCGAAGTGGAACGAAATTCTGGAGCGCTATTCCGCGGCCTACCGCGTGGATTTCGTTTTGCTGGCCCGCGACGGCCGGATTCTCGCGGGGAAAACGATGATCCTGCCGCCGGAAGTGCGCGCTCGAGCCGCGGCGATGCCGATGGGCCCGGGTCGTCCGCCGCCGTTCCGCGGAATGGGCGGGCATCCGCGCGACGAAATGGCGCCGCCGCCCGGCCCGCCGCCGCCGGGTCCGTTTCCGCGGTCGCCCCGATTTTCGGTGCGCACGACCAACCCGCAGCAGTATTGGGTCGGCCTGCACATCCCGGTCATGATCAATCCGCCGGGTCTGCCCGCGCCGCTGACCCTGTTGGCGAAATCGGATTCGATGACCGGCCACGGGATGTTCTTCGATCCGACGCCGTGGGTGGTCATCGCGGTCGTGCTGATTCTGGTTTCGGTCATCTGGTGGATTCCGTTGATTCGCGGCATCACGCGCCCGATCACGCGCATGAAAACCGCCACCGAGCGCATCGCCCGCGGTCAGTTTGACGTGCGCCTCGACGAGAAACGAGCGGACGAAATCGGCGAGCTGGGCCGTTCGATCAACGACATGGCCGCGCGGCTCGAAGGCTACGTGAAAGGGCAGAAGCGCTTTCTCGGCGATGTCGCGCACGAGCTGGCTTCGCCGATCGCGCGGATCAATCTGGGCCTGGGCGTGCTGGAGCAGCGGGTCGACGAGGCGCACCGGCCGCGGGTGGCGGATGTCGCGCAGGAAATGCAGCACTTGTCCGACCTGGTCAACGAACTGCTTTCATTTTCGCGCGCGGAGATCAACCCGGCGAAAGTGAACCCGGCGCCGACGCTCCTGGCCCCGATCGTGCGCCGCGTGCTCGAGCGCGAACGCGCGGACGGCGCGGAGATTCGCACCGCGGTCGACGAACAACTCGCGGCGATCGCCGACCCGGAACTGCTGGCGCGCGCGCTCGCCAACATCGTGCGCAACGCCGTGCTTTACGCCGGCCAGGCCGGGCCGATCGACATTGCCGCACGCCGCGAACGCGACGAAGTGCTGCTCGAGGTGCGCGACTCCGGGCCGGGCGTGCCCGAGGCGTCGCTGGTGCAACTCTTCGAGCCGTTCTATCGGCCGGAGGCGTCGCGGGGTCGGGAGACCGGCGGCGTCGGCTTGGGTCTGGCCATCGTCAAGACGTGCGTGCAGGCCTGTCGCGGCGCCGTCAGCGCACGGAACCTCACGCCGCACGGATTCGCCGTCACGATCGCGTTGCGCGCCGCGGATTAGACCTCCTCCCAGCCCCCTCCGACACGGAGGGGGAATAATCGCATCCGCCGAAGATGGCTCTCCCCCCGTGTCGGGGGGAGTTGGAGGGGGGTCCAATGGCACACCGAACGACTCGCGCGCGTCGGTCCGTTGGGCGATTCCGTTGCTGATTGAACCGCCGGGCGGAAGGCTTCTATAATCCGGCCCAATGCCGGGAAAGATTTTGTCTCTGCGTGATCACGCCGTCGGTGCAGCGCGATGAAGCGCTGGGGGCGAATGCTGCGCCAGCGTCTCGCCGCGCCGCCCGCGCTGCTGGCCCTCGTTGCGGCGCAAGTGCTGACCAACGTCTGGTACATCGCCCAGCAAAAAGCCGGCAATCCGAATCCGGGCGACGAAGCCGCGCACACGATCGACATCCTGGCGCACTATTACCGCGGCGTCGCCAGCCTGCGTGACGCCGTCTACCCGCCGTTCACCGCGTTCGTCTCGATCGTGCTGCACCACCTGCTGGGTACGTCGTTTCAGGTGTCCGTGCTGGCCAACGCGCCGTTTCTGCTGGCCCTCGTGGCCGGCGTTTACGGCATCGCCTTCCGCTTGACGAAAAGCTTCGCCGCCGGCCTGTTCGCCGCGGTGCTCGTTTCGTGCTACCCGATGATCGCGCTGCTGTCGCGCATGGTGATGTTCGAATTTCCGACCGCGGGCATGGTCGCGCTGGCGGTCTGGCTGCTGCTGGAAACCGAGGGCTTCTCGCGTCGCGACGCGGCGGTGCTGTTCGGCCTGGTTTGCGGACTCGGACAGCTCACGCGCGAAAGCTTCGCCGTTTTTGTCATCGGGCCGGTGATCGCCGAGATCGTTCGCGGACTCGCTTTTCCGGCGGCGGAGCACGCGCCGCGACGAATGGAAATAGTCGTGAACATTCTCGCGGCGACCGCGTTGGCGCTGCTGTTGCCGGTGCTATGGTATGCGCACGATCCGGGGCCGAAGCTGACCATGGCCCGTTTAAGCGCGACGCTGCACCCGAACCATCCGGAGATCCGCTTCTTCTCGCGGCTGGGTCTGCTATTTTACCCTTACACCGTTTTGGATTGGTCGGTTTCCGTTTGGCTGTCGCTGCCGATCTTCGCGGCGCTGCCCGCGTTCTTTCGCCATGCGTCGCCGCAACGCTGGGCGATTCTCGGTTGGATCGTCGTCCCCTGGCTTTTCTTTTCGAACCTCGATTGGAAACTCGCGCGCTACCTCACCGCGATGCTGCCTGCGCTCGCCGTGCTGACCGCCGTCGGCCTCTTCAGCATCCGAACCGCGTGGCTGCGCGTTTCGCTGATCGCCGCCACGACGCTGTCCGCCGTTTTCGTTTGGACCGCGCTGACGTTCGGCATCGCGCCGCAGAACCTCGTGATCGAAACCGGACTGCCCGCTTACGTGACCGGCATTCGGCTGGCGTTGTCGGCCGGCGAGCAGGATATTCACGTCGGCCCGCCGACGCGTGAGCCGTGGCCGCTGGAAGAGATCGGCGCGCTGATCGCCAGGGCGGCGCGACTGCCCGGCGGCGCCACGGCAGCCCGCTTCTTGAACCAGCCGGATTGGCGGCGGACCCATCCTATGCTCTACGAGAACCAACTGAACTTCCCGCTCGAATATGTGATCGTGCGCGACCGGCTGGCGGCCGAGCTGTTGGATTTCTATTTCGACGACCAAGGGGCGATCGCGCCGCTGTGGCCCGAGCGCGGCTATACGGCGGAGAAGGACCTGCCAAAGGCCGTCTTGCTCATCAGCACCGGCCCCGATTTGCCGCGCCTGTTGCAGCAGGAAAATCGTTGGGCGCTGATCCGCAAATTCACCGACCGCGGCGTCGAGAAAAACGTCTACTGCAACACCGATCGCGTCTCGCCGGCGTACTTCCAAACTCCGTGATCGGCGCCTGACTTCCGGCTTACTTCGTTCGTCCCAGCAGCCGGTTGACGAAGGCGGGAACGAAGGGCAGTTGCGCGTGCACGTGGTCGCCGACGCGACGCATCCACGCCATCTCGTCGGCGGATAACGGCCCGCGATCGAGCGCCTGCAACGCCTCTTCCATTTGCGCCAGGTCTTTGGGGCCGGTGATGCAGACATCCACGTCCGGGTTGGTCAGCACAAAGCGATAGCAATCCGACGCGCGCGGGGTCGGCGTCTGCGGCGGCATGCGGCCGGGATCGAGCAGACTGCCCCAGCGGGTCGCGGTGTAGGTGACGATGCCCGGCCGGTTCTCCGGCGGCAGCGCGGCGAAGACCTCGGTTTCGGCGCCGCGATGAGCCGCGTTGTAGCGCACGTGGAACAGATCGAAGTCGCCCGCCAGCTTGGGGAACAGCGGCCGGTGGTGGCCGGACACCCCGAGATAGCGCGCCAGGCCCCGCTCTTTCAGCTCGCGACAAATGTCCATGACCCGCGGCGACGGCGGAGAATTGTACCAACCGAGCAGCAGCACGTCCGCGTGGTCCAGGCCCAGACCGCGAAGAAACGAATCGAAGCTGCGGCGGAACTGCCAGGCGAAGCGCGTGTAGATTTGCGCGACGACCACCAGCTTGTCGCGATGTCCTTGCGCGATGAGATGACGAATCGCTTCACTCATACCCGGGGCGCGGCGCGAGCCGTGATAGAAATAGTTACAGCCGCGCTCGAACGCCATTTCGAAAGCCTTGGCCGGCGCGCCGTAACCGCCCGCCAGGCCCAGCCGCCCGGCTACGAGTTCCGTTCGCCCCAATCGCCGCGGAGCTTGCCATTCGTTCATGTTTCGCCCCTTTCCTGGAGACGCGCGATTATCGAACTCTTTGTCCGGCCCGTCCAGCGGATTGGCCGCCGGTCGCGTCGGCGCCGACAAATTTCTTGAATTCCAAAAGTCGTTCGACTACCATGCCCCAATACATCACAGATTCAGCAACATCTTGTCAGATTAGTGACGGTCGACCACGAACCGCCGGCAAAAAAGGAGGAGTTGATGGAGTTCGTTTGTCCAAAATGCCAGATGAAGCTCGATCTCAGCAACGTTCCGCCCGGTTCGCAGTTCATGTGCCCGGGCTGTTCTTCCGCGTATGTGCGGCCGTTCGCCGAAGCGACCCCGACGCCCCCGCCGCCGATGGCCGGCGCTCCGCTGGGCGGCCCCGGCATGCCGCCTTCGCCGCAACAGTTGGGTCAGCCGCCCAAGACCATCGGCATGGCGATCGCTTCGCTGATCCTGGCCATTGTCAGCGCGGTGATTCCGGTCTTGTTCCCGCTGGCGATCGTCGCCATCATTCTCGGTTTCGTCGCGATGTCGAAGGTCTCGAAGGCGCCGCGGCTATATACCGGGCGCGGCCTGGCGCTAGCCGGGGTAATCGTCGGTTTCGCGGGGATCTTCTTCGCGATAATCCTGGCCCTGATCGCGATTCCGAACTTCATGGCCGTGCGGGCGCATGCTTACAATGCATCGGCGCAGGCCTCCGGCTATAACGCCAAGATCGCCGAAGAGGTTTACCGCCAGAACAACGGCGCCGACCAGAGCGGACACTTCACCGACCGTCTCGCCGAGTTGCTCAAATGGGACAAAAACCTGACCAACGACCCCGAAGTGACCTTCGTGTTCGGGAATTGCGCGGCGCAAGGCTACACGTTCACCACCACGCACGCCAAAGGCGACGCTTCTTACTTGACGACGGATTAGCGCCGCTCACGATTGGGTCTCACCTAACGGGCGCGTGATATAAACCCGCGTGCATGAACGCGGATGAAAAGACCTCCCCCCAGCCCCCTCCGTCTTGCGGAGGGGGAGCAGCGGTAACAAGGGGCTTAAGCCCCTTNNCTCCCCCCGCAATACGGGGGGAGTTGGAGGGGGGTCTAACCAATCGTTAGCTGCTCTAGCGCCGCTTGATCGTTGACGTACTATCGCGAATCAACACTCCGGCGCGTCGGGGCGCGCGGAATAGCCGTGGCCGGGCAGGTCGGGCATCGGCACGCGATAACGCGCGGCGAGCAGCGGCGCGACCCGCCGCCAGGTGCGGTGCGAATCGGTGATCCCGTGCAGCAGCACCAGCGGTTCGCCGGCGCCCAATTCACCCCAGGCGATCATCGTGTCCATGACGGTGGTTTGATGCGCCTGGCCGATCATTTCCATGGCGTCACCATCGGCGTGTTAACTCTCGTGCGGGCGGAGGGAAGGTCGTGAATGATTGTCGTCTTCATCGGTCTGTCACGTACACGGCTTCGCTTTCGTCTTTCACACCGGCCGGCGCGAACCACCGGCGCCGAGAATTCCCACTTTCATCGCCTGACTCCTTTTTTTCAAACCACATCACTAATAGACCAAACTTGGTCACGAAAATCGAAATGTAAAGAAAGGCCCCAATCGCGGCGGAGTTTTTCGCTGCCGGCGAATGGTTGAGAATCTTCTGTCTTTTCATCTTAGTTCGTAGATTTGCCCGTTTCGAAAGAATGACAAGATATGCGGCTGACGACGGTCGTTCCGCGCCGCGTCGTCGCCGTGCGAAACCGCGCCCGCCGCACCATTTTTTGCTTGTCATCGGCCGGTTCATACCTGATACTCAGAGGCGGCGGCCGCTGGTGTTGTCCATGTTTTCCCGGTCAACTGAATAGGCGGCGAGGCAACCCCGTGGGGTCATGCCGGCGAAGACTGTTGCTTGGGAGAGAAACGCGACAGTGAACGAAAAAAACCAATCTCGCGGATTGCCTGATCCGTTCATCAAGCGCGGCAATTGCGGCGTCGGCTTCGTGGCGCGCCTCGATGCGGCGCCGCGGCACGAGGTCGTGGTCGACGCGATCCAGGCCCTGGCCAACCTGGAGCATCGCGGCGCGGTGGGCGGCGACAAGTCCACCGGCGACGGCGCGGGCATTCTGCTGCGCATCCCCGACGCTTTGTACCGCGAGGAATGCGACCGGCTGGGCTTCGCGCTGCCGCCGCCGGGCGAATATGCGACCGGTCTGGTGTTCCTGCCGGTCGACGACGAAGACGCCGCCCGCTGCATGGCGAACCTGGAGGAAGCGGCGCGACGCGAGGGACATCCGGTGCTGGGTTGGCGCGACGTGCCGGTCGACGGCGGCGGCCTGGGCGCATACGCCCGCGCCACGCAGCCGCTGGTGCGCCAGATCTTTTTGGCGCGCAACGGCGCGGAACACGCGGTGTTCGAACGCAAGCTGCTCGTCGTGCGGCGACTGGCCGAGAAGGCGTTCGGCGAATGGTCGCGCGAAGACACCGCGCAGTTTTATCTGCCCAGCCTGTCGAGCCGGTCCATCGTGTACAAAGGCCTGTTGACCGGTTCGCAGCTCACGCGCTTCTACGCCGACCTGGTCGATCCGCGCACGGCCAGCCCGTATGCGCTGGTGCATCAGCGCTACAGCACGAACACGCTGCCGACCTGGGCGCTGGCCCAACCGTTTCGGATGGTGGCGCACAACGGCGAGATCAACACGCTCTACGGCAACCTCAACCAGATGAAGACGCGCGAAGGCGATCTGCATTCGCCGCTCTTCGGCGACGACCTGGCCAAGATTCGCCCGGTGCTGGTGCGCGAGGGCAGCGACTCGGCGATCTTCGACAACATGCTCGAGCTGCTCGTGCGCGGCGGCCGCTCGCTGCCGCACGCGGTGATGATGATGATCCCCGAAGCCTGGCAGAACGTGCCGTCGATGAGCGCCGACAAGCGCGCGTTCTACGAATACCACTCGGCGATCATGGAGCCGTGGGATGGGCCGGCCGCGCTGATGTTCTGCGACGATCGCTACATCGGCGCGACGCTCGACCGCAACGGCCTGCGCCCCGCGCGCTACACGGTGACCGTGGACGGCCTGGTGGTCATGGCGTCGGAAACCGGCGTGCTCGAAATCGAACCCGAGCGCATCCAGAACCGCGGCCAGTTGCTGCCGGGGCGCATGTTCCTGGTCGACCTCGAGCAGAAGCGCATCATCCCCGATCAGGAAATCAAGTCGAAGCTTTCGCGCGCGCGGCCCTATCGCCATTGGCTGAAGCAGAACCGCATCGAGCTCGACGAACTGCCGCGCGCCGTCGTCGAGCCGGAGTTGCCCGCCGGCCGCCTGCACCGGCTGCATCACGCCTTCGGTTACTCCGACGAGGAAATCAACATGATCCTCGCGCCGATGGCGGCGCAGGGTCAGGAGCCGATCGGCTCGATGGGCAACGACGCCGCGCTGGCCGTGCTCTCCGAGCGCCCGCAACTGCTTTACTCGTACTTCAAACAGCTCTTCGCGCAGGTGACCAATCCGCCGATCGATCCGCTGCGCGAGGAATTCGTCATGTCGCTGATGGGCTGGCTGGGCGCCTCGGGCGACATCCTGGACGAAACGCCCGAGCACTGCCGCCGCCTGCGGTTGAATCAGCCGATCCTCACGCTCGAACAGGTGTCGCGCCTGCGCCAATGCGATTGGCCGGAAATCCGGCTGGGCGACGTGGACGCGCTGTTCGACGTCGACGCGGGGGCCGACGGTCTGGTCGCCGGCCTCGAAGAATTGTGCCGCCGCGCCGAGGAAGCGATTGAAGGCGGCGCCCGGCTGCTGTTGATCACCGACCGCCGCCTCGATGCGTCGCGCGCGGCGATCCCCGCGTTGCTGGCGACCTCGAACCTGCACCATCACCTGATTTGGAAAAGCCTGCGCAATCGCGTCGGCCTGATCGTGGAAACGGCCGAGGCGCGCGAGGTGGCGCACCTGGCGCTGCTGCTCGGCTTCGGCGCCAACGCCGTCTGCCCGTACGGCGCGATGGCGACCGTCGGCCAATTGGCGCGCGAGGACCGGCTCGAAAGCGGCCGCGACGTCGACCGCGCGGTCGATCATTACATCACCGCGCTGAAGAAGGGCCTGCTCAAGACCTTCAGTCGCATGGGCATCTCGACGCTGCGCAGCTATTGCGGCGCGCAGTTGTTCGAGGCCGTGGGGCTGGCGAAGCATTTCGTCGACCGCTATTTCTTCGGCACGTCGTCGCGCGTCGGCGGCATCGGCGTCGAGCACGTCGCGGCGGACGCGGCGGCGCGGCACCGGCAGGCGTTTCCGGCGCGCGGCGAACCGCGGCGGCTGCTCGACATCGGCGGCCGCATTCATTTGCGCGTCGGCGGCGAACGCCACCTGTGGAGCCCCGAGGCGATTTGCCATTTGCAGCACGCGGTGCGCTGCGACGATTACGCGTCGTTCAAAAAGTACACGGGCCTGATCAACGACCAGTCGCGCGGCCTGGCCACTTTGCGCGGCTTGTTCCGCTTCCAAGCCGGCGAGTCGATTCCGCTGGACGAGGTGGAGCCCGCGGCGGAAATCGTCAAGCGTTTCGTCGCGGCGGCGATGTCGTACGGCGCGATCAGCCGCGAGGCGCACGAGACCATCGCCATCGCGATGAACCGCCTCGGCGCGAAAAGCAATTCGGGCGAGGGCGGCGAAGACCCCGCGCGCTACACGCCGCTGCCCAACGGCGATTCGCGCAACTCGGCGGTGAAGCAGGTCGCCTCGGGCCGCTTCGGCGTGACCACCGAGTACCTGCTCAGCGCGCAGGAGCTGCAGATCAAAATCGCGCAGGGCGCCAAGCCGGGCGAGGGCGG
>PMZC01000201.1 GCA_003170555.1 Deltaproteobacteria bacterium | reverse complement strand
CGGCGAACTCGGAAAATAACGGGGGAATCCGTTGATTGTCGGGTCGCGCTGGCTTCGCCCGTGCAAGCGAAAAACAATGCGGTGCGGCGCTCGTTCTCTGCGCGGATCGATCGGCGCGGACCGGCGCAACGCGGTCCGCATCAGAGCGCGGTCAGTCCGACCACCAGCACGATGACGAGCACCTGCGCCGCGGCCAGGGCGAAGCAACCGGCGAAGCCGCCGACCACGCCGCCGACCACGCCGTAGATATCGGCGTCTTCGGTTTCGTAGCCCTCGTCGACCAGCCGCTCGACGATCCAGTTGCGCGCAAATTGGCCGCCGGCGTAGCCGCCCAGGAAAGTCGGGATCGCCATCAGCAGCCAGAGCATGCGGAAGAGCGGCACGGTCAGGAAAAACGAAACGCCGAAAACAATCAAGATGACGGAGACGATGAAGTTGCGCGAGGCCCGCGCGCGCCGTTCATACAACACGTCGTATGTGCCGGGAATATCGCCCATTCAGCCTCATCGCTCGTCTAAAAAAAGTTGCGGATCATTATACAGAAACAAAAGGTTTTGAAAACCGATCTCGCCAGTCAGAACGCGGGATTCACGCGTGGCGCCGCCGAAAAAACGTCAGCGAAGCGGCGGGGAGTACGGTTCGGTGCGGCGGTTCTTGCAATCGCGAACGGCGCAACCGAAGCAGGACGGGGCGGCGATGGCGCGTGCGTCGCGGCCGAGCGGAAAGACCGCGCTGATCGACTTGCGCGGGTCCATCAGCATCGAGGGCGGCAGGCGCACCTCGAGCGACCCGGCGTCGAGTAACGCGAAGAGTTTCGCTTGCTCGCGAATGTCCCAATCGCAGTAGCCGGGGCTATAGCGATAGCCGACGAACAGACCATGGCGCGCGGCGTACGCGGCCACGTCGCCCTGCACGAGATCCGCCAACTCCTCGACCAACACGCTGCCCACCGCGTCGAGCAGATAGGCCGCCAGCACGTTCTTCTCGTCCGCCAACGCCGTGACCCGCTCCGCCAGCGGCCGGCCGACGGTCACCAGCAGCGCGGCCGCTTGTTCGGCGGGCCGCATCGCTTGCGCGAGTAAAGGCGACTCGAAAATCTGCGCGCCCACCGTCACCTGCGCGCCTTCCGCGTGGGCCGCATGCATCGCGACGTAAAAACGAGGTTGGGCCAGCGCCAGGCCGAGCGCCTTGGCTTCGCGCACCGCTTGCTCGACCGGCGAGGCGGCGTCCAGTTTTTTCTCGCCGATCAACTCGCGCAAAGCGGCATCACGCACGCCGACCGCCTCGGCCGAACATGCGCCGCGGGCGAATCCGTCGACGAACGGATCGTCGAGCACGAGGCGCGGCGGGTTGATCGCGTTGATGATTTAATCTCCGTAAATCGTAAGGGCGGGTTCGTCGCCCGCCCCTAGTCGAAGATGCGAAACGGATGCCCCGCTCAGCGGTGATACATCCGCTTGATTTCTTCCTTCGCTTCCGTGCACTCGACGTTGAGTTCGAGCGCTTTGACGAAATGCAATTCGGCGAAGTCGCGTTGTTTCGCCGCGGCGTAAATCTTGCCCAGATACAGATAGTGCAGATAGCGCTTCGGATCGAGCTTGATGCCTTTCTTGATCGTCTGCTCGGCTTCCTGCATGTTGCGGCCGGTCGGATCGTCTTTGTAGATCGCCCAACCCAGCAGCGCGTAAACGTCGGCGTTCTTGTCGTTCATCTCGAGGGCGCGACTCAAAAATTGGCGGGCGTCCGACCAGCGTCCCTCGTCGAGCAACACGTTGGCTTGTTTGATCAGATCCTCGGGATTGGTGTACTCCTCGAGGTCCATGAACATCTCATCTTCCGCCGGAGATTCCGCGGCGCCCAAATCCTCTTCCGTCGCCAATGATTCCCGGCCCCAATCGCTATCCGGTCCCGCGCCGCTGTCGGCCGGCGCCGGCGCCGCCGCGGTTTTTTCGCCCTCCAACTCAAACGGCTCGGGATCATGCCCGACGGGCGCCGGTCTGGCGAACGGACCCGATTCGAGATCGTCCGCCGCTTCGGGCGCGGGGCGGGCCGCCGGTTCCGCCGGTCGCGCAGGCGCACGCTTTCCGCCGCCCTCGCCGAGGGTTTCGTCGACCCGGGCCGCGAATTCCTGCGCGTCATCCATCGGCCGGGCGCGCCGACCCGGCGCCGCCGGCTCGACTTCGAACGAAAGTTCCTCCGGCTCGGATTCGACTTCCTTCTTGATGCGATCGACGCTCGCCATGGCATTGCGGATCAGATCGTCGGCCGCCGCGATTTCGTAGCCCTGCTTCGGTTTCTTTTCTTTTTCTTCCTTGCCCTTGCGCGCCGAGAGCTTGATCTCGTCCGTTTTGGCCGCTTCGGGGAAACCGATCAATTCGAGCAAAAACAGACCGTAGAGCACCTTGTACGCCGCGCGTTTGCTCATGTTGGACAGCGCGACGATCTGGCGCATCGTGTGCGAGCCGTTGATCAGGTTGTAGACGCGCGTTTCGCCCGGACCCAGCCGCAGGTCTTCGACCTTGAACCGGCCGGCCAGCCGTTTGAGCNNGTTCTCTTTGCGCCCGCGGAATTCGACCGGCGGCCGCTCCATCGGCAAATGCGAGCGCACGCCGCGATAAAGCAAAACGGGAAACGAGATGTTGAGAATGCGGTGTTCCTCGTCGACGATCCCGCCTTCCTTGAAATAAAAGTCGCCTTCGACCCAGGTGAACAGGCTAAATAACTTTTCCTGCACCTGCTTGTTCAGCGCCTCGTACAAGTCATGCGGCGACAGATAGCCCTTCTCCACCAGGTACGCGCCCTGCTTCATCTTCGCCGCGCGGGCCCGGTCGACCGACTCTTCCTGCACCTGCAGGGTGATCTTGCCTTCTTTCATCAGGAAGTCGCCGAGGCCCATTTCCGGGAAATAAGAGCTGGTGACGTAGACGATTTCCCCGCGATCGAAATGAATATGGACTTTCCGCTTGGCCTGGCTCAGGGCGAGGATGCCGCTCTTGCCGGCCTGGTTGATAAAGTTGAGCACCTTGGGAAAGGGAATTTGGAGCAGTGAACCCTTCACCACCCCATCTTTGGTGATCGGCTCGGACATGAACCCCTCCCGTTCCGGGCGTGGTTGCACTCGTCGTACTTCCGGTCTTGTGGAGCCTCCTCCATTCCAACCCATCCTACCGAGCGCGCAGCGCTACTGTCAACGGCCGGGAGAACCGGGTTACCGGGGTTTGCGATCCCATTCCGGCACGCGCTCGCGGAAGAACTTTTCCAGCCGTAAGTTGATCAAGTCCGGCTGCTCGATGAGCGCCGCGTGCGAGCCGCGTTTGATGCGCAGCAGTTCCGCGCCGGGGATCGCCTGCACCATTCCCTCGGTGAGATGAAACGGCGTGAACACGTCCTTTTCCCCGCCGATCACGAGCACCGGCACACGGATTTCGCCGAGCAGGTCTTCCGCGGTGTGTTCGGCCATCGCTTTGGCCATGGCGAAAAACACGCGCACGTCGATCTTGGCCAGGTGCTCGAAGTACGGTTTGAAATCGGCGCGGCCGGCGAACATCGGATCGACCACGATCAGCCGCGCGAGCGGGAACGCCAGCGGGCTGCGCGAAAACCAGCTCGCCACCGCCTGCGCGAACTTTGTGTGCTTCATCCCCATGTGATAGCCGAACCGGTAAACGTACTCTGACAGCCTGGTGTTGAAAAACGTTTTCACGGGGTGACCCGCGGCGCCGAGCACCGGCACGATGGCGGCGATGCGTTTGGGAATATGGCGCCACGCTTCGAGCACCACCTGGCAGCCCATCGAGTGGCCGATCAACACCGCGCGGCCGACCTCGGCATCGTCCATCACGGCGATCAGGTCGCGGATGTTGATGTCCATCGTCCAGTTTTCGAAGTTCGTGGGCTCGCCGCTCTGGCCGTGGCCGCGGTAATCCCAGACGACAACCTTGTGGGTCTTGCTGAAGTGCTCTTCGATGTAATGCCAGAAGAAGGTCGACACGCCCACGCCGTTGCAGCAAACGATGGCGGGGCCTTCGCCGACGGCGCGATACCAAATGGGTATGCCATCGACGCCGGTGACACGATTTTCCCGATATGCGCGCATCCGTTGTTCCTCGTTCGTCGCGTTTGAGGAACGCCAAACTAACCGGAACCCGCTTTTCGCGCAAGACCATATGAGGTGTGGAGGTCATGCTGCGCACTGCGAAGAAGCTGCCGGGGTCCGTCTAAAACGCGACGACGTTGATCGTGCTCGAGCCGCTCTGGAAGTACGAAGTCCACGGCGAAGGCAGAGGACCCAAGGCGTAGGATTCAAAATCGATATTGAAAATGTCGCTTCCGTTGTTGGCGCCGACAATGTTGTCAACATAGACAATTCCGCCGTAGCCGGTATCTGAGTAGTCGACAAACTCGATCTGGTCGACCTCACTGCCGGTCAACATCTCGAGAGCCGCGCAAGGGGTCAACACCATACCGTCTACCGAAACAGAATAGGTGGCGGCGTTGTTGTCCGCATCGACCTCAAGATGGTTCCAATCATCCGGGATAAGCGGGCCGCAGTCGACGTAATCCGAAATCCGCCAGTCAACGCCCCAGAGTTCACCGTCGGATTCGACCTTGTACCACATCTCGAACCAACCTTCATCGGTTGACCAAATGCGGAAGCCGCCGGCCGCGCCCGAAGAAGGATAGTAATCAAACGCAAATGTCGGATTATTAGCTGCATCGGCAAACGGATAGTAGGCGTCAATGTAGTCATTTTCGGCAAAGCCGCCGTTGATCTCCATCACCTGGCCGCCCGGCGTGGCGTCGTCATCCGGCGGCGGAGTCGTGTCGTCGTCGGTGTCGTCATCCGGCGGCGGAGTTGTGTCGTCATCCGGCGGCGGAATCGTGTCATCATCGGCGTCGTCATCGAATGGCGGAGTCGTGTCGTCATCCGGCGGCGTGGTGTCGTCGTCGGGCGGCGAAATCGTGTCGTCATCCGGCGGCGTGGAATCGTCGTCCGCGTCATCGTCAATATCATCGTCCGTCGTTTGGTCGTCGTCGGCGCCGTAAAAATAGTTGTTGGTCGTGTGGTAGGTTTGTCCGCAAGCCGCCAACGTGAGCAGGATGAGCACCGTCAACCACAAACGCGCGAGATTCATGACCTTTCCTCCAACACCAGCTTCCAAGCCGCGGGCCCGAGGCGCTGTCGCGACGGCTCTGCCGTCCGGCGATGATCCGCGCGGAGATGAAAATCCCTTTTTGCTTAGTTGAATTGTACTCCCGCCGCCTGGTCGCCTGTCAATAGTTATCTGGCAATCGGCGCCCTCGCTTCGCCGTCAAACGACGTTCTTTACAAATCCTTTACAAAACTAATTTGAAGTTTCCGAGGCCCGGCGCCGATAGTACAAAAAGGAAAAAGGCGACGTATCAAAATCGAACGGCGACATTGGATTTCGCGGCGGGTGTTGCGCGCTCAGTTCGCCGGGCAGCGACCGGCGTCGAGGAGGCGACTGATGTCCATTTCCATCGGTTCAATCGGCGGCACGCTCGGGAATTACGGTATTTCGTCGTTGGTGTCCGATCCGACGGGTGTGTTCAAAAAGATGGACGCCAACGGCGACGGCAAAGTCGACAAAACCGAGCTCACCAACTACCTGCAGCAGGCATCGGCGCAGTCGGGCGCGATGCCCAGCGCCGACCAACTCCTCGACCAGATCGACGTGAACGGCGACGGCTCGATCAGCCAAGACGAGTACACGGCCTTCGCGCAAATGCGCAGCCAGGAACTGCAGGCCGTGTCGACGGCCGAGCAGACGATCGCGAACGCGCAGTTGTCGATGCTCAAATCCGCGGTCAGCAGCAGCGCCAGCAGTAGCACCGCCACGTCCGACTTGATCAACCTGTATGCGCAAAACCTGAACGCGGCGGATTCCCAGATCGTGAGCAGCCTGAACGTCAAAGCCTAGCCCGCCTCTTCCCGACAAAACGCGGTGAGCGCGCCCCGGCGGCGAAGCGGAACCGCCCGTTTTTGTTATGTGGGCGGTCCGTCGCCGCTTTTCTCCGCAAAGCCGCCTGGGTTGCCGGTAAGGCGCGATAACCGGTATTATCTTTCTTCGGGAGGAGCGAACGATGAAACGATCCCGAGCGTTACTGCTCTTGGTATTGATGCTGGTTCTGGCGGCGGCGTTGGCGGCCTGCTCGACGCAGGAAAAGCACGCGACGCTGCCGAATGACAACGGCAACCACGGGGGAAGTGTCACCGATGACGACGCTTCCGACGACGACACGTCCGCCGATGACGACACCGTGACCGACGACGACACCACCGGCCCGACCATCGAACTGGCCTTGATCTACAACCACGACACGACCGCGCCCGACGTTTACACGACCGCGCTGCAAAACGACAAGATCCACGTCAACGCCGTGCTCGAGGCCGACGTGCCGACGGCCGACTTCACCGCCATCAAGGTCATTCTGATCGACGACAGCACCGACTGGTTTGACACGGGGGCGGGATCCGGGACCGCGCGCATCGCCGCGCTGGGGCTGCCGTTGCTCGGCGTGTACGACGGCGGCGGGAATCTGTTTGACAATCTCGGTCTGCCGGTCGGTTGGGACACCGGATTACAGTCGGATGATTCCGCCACGAGCGTCCGAGTGACCACGCCGGGCCACGCGGTATTCAATACGCCGTACAACCTGGGCGTCTCAGACGGAAGCGTACTCACCCTGTTCGACGCCACAACTTTCTTGCGCTATCAGGATTTGATTCCGCTGCCGGACAATATCGTCGCGTTGGCCGAACGCGACGTCAGCACCGATTATTCCGCCATCACGCTCGAAAACAACAACGATATCTATTGGGGCTTCGAAATGGGTCCCGACTTCCTGACCGAAGTCGGCCGCGAAGTGCTGGTGAACAGCATTTACTACCTGAGCAAACAGAAGTAGCCGCGCGACGATTCGCGGCGCAGTCCGCTTACGGCGCGGGCGCGACGAAACCGCGTTCGACGAGGAAGTCGGCGATGGTTTCGGCGGCGAGGCGTTGGCCGCTTTCGTTCCAGTGTCCGTCGCCGCGCAGGAACAGCTCGCGGCCTTTGGTCTGCGCCGCGCGAAAAGCCGGCACGAGCGGCAGATAGGAAATGCCCCGCTGGGCGGCGAAGACGCGCGTGGCGTTCTCCGGAAAATCGAGATCGAGATTGTAGTACTGCAACGACGGCTGCGTGCGCAGGGTGAGCTGCCAGATATCCGGATCGACCTGCTCCACGTTGGCGCCGGAGACGAACAGAAACTGCGCTTGGTTTTCCGCCGTGACCGCGGCCAGCCGCTCGACCAACTTCATTTGGACTTCCACCGCGGCGCGCCACAGCGGATCGGGGATGCGCGAGTAAATCCAGAAACGCAGGCTGAGGCCGTGGTAGTAACCGGATTCGCCCCAGGTCGTCGAATACAATCGCTCGTTGAACGGCGCCAGTCCCCACGCGTCGAGCAGCAGGCGCAGCCGCGACGGACGATCCCAACGCGTGTACAGCCAGTAGCCGAAGCGGGACCGGCACAGATAGCTCGGAAAACCGGTCATCAATTCCCACGGCGAAAAAACCGGACCGGCGGCGCGCTTCGTCAGTTGCCGGTTGACCGCCCGCACGAGGCGACGCGGGGGCAAGGTCAGTTGCAGCTTGCCGTCGACCCAATTGAAGTAGGGTTTCATGCTTCGCATCTTCTCGTTGTAAATGTCCGACAACGGCCGGCTGTCGTTGATAATGTCGTTGCAGGACGAATACAACAGNNCAGTTGCTGATACGCCAGCAGCTCCTGCGCCGTGCCCCAGCCGGAGATGCCCAGGTTGATCACCTGGACCGGGCGGTTTGTTTTCTTCGCCACCAGCCGCTCGAGATGGGTGGTCAGCAGATCCTCGTCGGGAAAATGATAACCTTCCAGAAACGAGTCGCCGAGCACGACGATGCGGATCGCCTCCGGCGGCTTGACCAGCGGCAGATCGGGCCCGCGAAAGCCGAAGCGATTGTAGCGATACTGCGCGCAGCGCGTCGGCATGCTGCGCACGACGTCCGCGTTCGGCCAGCCGATCCAACCCAACAGCGGGTGCGCCACGTAGATGCGCGTCGAAGGAGGCGAACCGTAGCACGAAGTGGCGCGCAGCCAGGCTTCGGCGCCGGCGAAAACCAGAATCGTCAGCAGCAACAGCGCGAGGAGGCTGAAAATGAGCCGCTGCAAAAATCGCAAAAGTTTGTGTTTCACGAGTTGACGCTTGCCTGCCTTGGTGAATGATTATACGATATTGGACAGTTGGTTTCCACCAGATCGGCGATTTCGCGAAGGGGCATCGCATCGAGTGCGGCGCTTGACGCGTCGCAGCAAGGATGATACCGAACACGACACGATTCACGATCCATTAAACACCATCGAGATAGGCGGAGGTTCCTAGATGAAGAAGCTGAAGGGCAAGCTGGTGCTGATCACCGGCGGCGCGGTGGGCATCGGGTTTTGCACCGCGACCGAGTTCGCCAAGGCCGGCAGTCGATTGATTCTCACCGACGTCAATGAAGAGAAGCTCGACGAAGCCGCGCAAAAACTT
>PMZC01000016.1 GCA_003170555.1 Deltaproteobacteria bacterium | reverse complement strand
CGACGACCACGAAGAACCGTCGTAGTGCAGGATCACACCGGAGTTCGGAATTCCATAGGCATCGTCCTGCTCGCCTACTGCGAACACGTCCGCGGCGGAGGTTCCCCAAACACCATCCAAATCCGCAGTCGTTCCGCTCGCCATCCTCGACCACGAGGATCCGTCGTAATGAAAAATCGCGCCATACTCCCCGACGGCAAACACGTCAGTGGCCGAGCTTCCCCAAACGGCGTACAACCCGGTCAACGCCACCAAGTTATCGATCATCGTTGACCAGGAGGAACCGTCGTAGCGCAAAACAACCGCTCCAGCCGAATTGTTCTCCCCTACGGCAAACACGTCCGAGGAAGAACTTCCCCAGACGCCGAACAACGGCCACTCCGTCCCGCTCGTCATCAATGACCAGGAGGAATCGTCGTCGGCCGCATCGTCGTCGGGCGCCGTGTCGTCATCGCTCGCGCTCGTGTCGTCATCCGTGGCGCCGCCGCTGCTGTTGGTCGTGCACGCGCACACGATGAGCGCCATGATTACCAGGAATATCCACGGAAAGAGATATTTCATTTGCCGAGCCCTCCCGCCATCCGCGATGATCGTATGGCCGCGGGGGCGGTGAAGTCAAACGAGAGGAGGCTCTAGGATGAACGCGCGAGCTAGCACGGGCAAGCAGGGCGTGCCCGTGCCACCCGACCGCTCGGGCCACGTGATCTCCGCCTTCGCGGGAATGACGTTTTCGGCTTTGTATCGGGGCCTGCCTAGTGCTTCTTTTTCTTTTCCGGCGGGGCGGCCGGCGTGGCGCCCGACGGCGCGGGCGCCTGCGCGCGCTCGATCATGATCTGCCGGATGTTGACCAGCGCGCTGGTGGCGTGCTGCACGAAGTCGATTTCGATTTCGGGGTTCCAGTAACTGGCCATGTAGCCGCCGATCACCTTCTCCGGGTTTTGGAAGAACATGGTGTTGATGTCGTCGTACTGGTTGCGCATCAGGAACGAGGCGCCCAGCGTGAGCGCCTTGAAAATGCGGTCCATCCGCTCCTGATCGTTCGTCAGCTTCGCCAATCGATAGACGGCCGATAGTCCTTCCAGGCGCGTCGCCGACG
Source organism: Deltaproteobacteria bacterium (assembly GCA_003170555.1). GTDB lineage: Bacteria > Lernaellota > Lernaellaia > Lernaellales > Lernaellaceae > FEN-1099. The sequence goes on along the minus strand of PMZC01000016.1, from coordinate 2,148 downwards.
CCGTGCACTGCGGCTTGTTGCCCAGGAAGCCGCCGACGAAGTCGGGGTACTTGGCCTCGAAGTTGAAGCGGCTGAGAAAGGCGTCGGCCAGGCGATTGGCGTGGGCCAGTTGGTTTTTCTGCGCCTGCACGCGATACCATTCGTTGATCGCGTACATCAGCCAATGATCATGCTCGAGTTTGTCCGTGCCGACGCCCGCATCGCGAACATTGGCGATGTAGTCGATGCCGCGCAGGGCGACCTTCTTCCACCGGTCGTTGTGATCCAGCCAATAGAGTTTCGACAAGCCGTAAAACGCTTCGCCCGGGTAATACAACACCTTCTCGCCCGTCTTGTTCTTGTCTTCCGGGCGCCGGTAGTACCACATGCGCATGTCGCCGTTCGGCTGCTGCATGTATTCGACGAAGCGACCGTACGCGCGCATCAGATCGAGATACTGCTGGTCGCCGGTCACCTGCGTGTATTCGCCGAAGGCCAGCAGCGCCAGGCCGGTGCCGCCGAGCTTCGAGTACTTCTCGGCGGGTTCGGCCACGGCGCGGAAATCGAGATTCGCTCCGTCGGCCGGGTCGGGACCGAGCGAGATTTTCTGCAGGTAATCGAGCCCGCGTTTGATCGCCGCGAGCATCGCCGGGTCTTTGGTGAGGTCATAGATCTGCGCCATCGCGTACAGCGTGCCGGCGTGGCGCAGTTCGTTATAACTGGTGGAGCTCTTGCTCCGGTCCGGATAGTACAAATAGTCGAATTGGCCGTCTTCGTGCATCGTCTTTTTCAGATACTCGCCGGCCGAGCGAATCGCAGTCAGCAAACGGTCCGGCGTGGCGTCGAAGCCGTCCACCCGATTGCCGCGGAATAGCTGCAGCGGTTCCTCCTTGCCGCTTTCCATGAAAGATACGGTGGTGAAGGAGGCATAGTGCACAATCTTCTTTTCTTTGAATTGATCGGCCAGCGCGTTGCCGAGCTTGCGTTGCTTGATCAGCTTGTGGATTTGCGCGACGTGGAAACCGTTTTTCTTGTCAAAGATGCCCCAGTCGCGCAGTTCCTCCGGCATGAAAGCCGCCGCCGGGCTGGTGTCGAACATCATGCCGTGCAGCGAGATGTCCAGCGACGAACCCCACTTCTTGCCCAGTTCGTGTTTGTGTTCGTCGGTCGATTCATCCATCACGTCGACGCGCAGCCTGAGCTTTTCCACGTCTTCGGCCTTCGCCAGTCGGCGCAGCACGTCGGCCGCGCGCGTCGTGGCGTTGTAAATGGAATCACCGAAACCGAAGCCGGTCAGCGCCGCTTCGTTGGGTCGGGCCAGGGTGAGGAAAACGCCCCGCGGTTCCTTCTCGAAGATCAACGGATAGCGCTCTTCGTCTTTGGCGACCGACTCGCCGCGCAAGGCCTGGCGGGCGATCTGCAAGATGAACTTTTTGTCCATCGTGCGCAGGTCGATCTTGCGCATGTTGTAAAAGTTGCCGTGGCCCTGGGACATGCCGCCGCACGACGGCGCCAGTTTGATCGCGACTACGATGAAAGCCAGCGCCGCAACGACAGCGGCAACGACAACGGTGTTTGAGTATTTCCGACGTTGCATCGAGCACCCCTTACCTGCCGAAAATGAGACGGCATGGTAGCAACCGACTTTCACCGAAGTCAACTTGGCGTGGAAATTCGCCGCGCGACTGTGTTAGATTAGACGAAATCGTTTTGGCCGATCACGGAGGCCCCGATGCCCGAAACGCGGGAAACACAGACCCCCGACCGCGGTAAAGTCGTTCTCGTTGCGATTCCCGAACCCAAGAACCGGTACGAAGTCGTGAAAGCGCTGGCTTCGCAGCTCGGAGTCAACTTCGAAGAAGCCAACGAGATCATTCGCGAACTGCCGACGGTGCTGCTGCCGTCGGTGCCGATCGAAGCGGGCGAAGCGTTCGCCAAGACGCTGCGCGACGTGGGCGGCGACGTCGAGGTGNNCGGACGTTTCTGCGACACCCACCCGCATCGCCGCGCCCGCGCGCGCTGCAAAGAGCCCGGGTGCGAAAAATACATCTGCGAAATTTGCATCCGCGAAGCCGGCGGCAAACTTTATAGTCCCGACTGCTACCGGCGCTACAAACGCCGGCGTCTGCTCATCAGCCTGGCGGCGGTGGTCGGCGTGGCCGTGCTCGT
>PMZC01000012.1 GCA_003170555.1 Deltaproteobacteria bacterium | reverse complement strand
CCCACGGCGAAAACGTCCGCGGCGGAACTTCCCCAAACGCTCGACAACTCCGCCGCCGTCCCGCTCGTCATCGCCGACCACGAGGAGCCGTCATAGTGCAAAATCACACCCGCATGGCCGTAAAACCCCACGGCGAAAACGTCCGCGGCGGAACTTCCCCAGACGCTTGCCAGATGTCCCGTCGCCTCAACCGTCATCTCCGACCACGAGGAACCGTCGTAATGTAAAATTGTGGCGTGTATGCCGTAGGCGCCCACGGCGAACACGTCCGTGGCCGAGCTTCCCCAAACGCCGGACAACGACGCTTTCGTTCCGCTCGTCATCGCCGACCACGAGAACCCGTCGTAGTGCAGGATCAAACCCGCGATCGGATCTCCAGCGTCGTCGTATTCCGTTCCAACGGCGAACACGTCCGTGGCGGAACTTCCCCAGACGGCGGACAACGGCGCCTCCGTGCCGCTCGTCATCGTTGACCAGGAAGAACCGTCGTAATGCAGAATGACGCCGGCGCCGCCCACGGCGAAGACATTCGCGGCGGAGCTGCCCCAAATGCCGCGTAGACCCGCCGTCGTGGCGCCCGTCATCCCGGACCACGACGAGCCGTTGTAGTGCAGAATCGCGCCGGACTCGCCCACGGCGAACACGTCCGTGGCGGAGGCGCCCCAAACGGCGTTGAGTTCGTTGCCCTGCGGCAGCGGATTCTGCCAGCACCAGCCGTCCGGGCTGCAGACCGGGGCGTCGTCATCCGGCGTCGTGTCGTCGTCGTTTGGCGTCGTGTCGTCGTCTGCTGGCGTCGTGTCGTCATCGATTGGCGTGGTGTCGTCATCAACATCGTCGTCAACATCGTCGTCAACATCGTCGTCAACATCGTCATCGCTGATATCGTCGTCGGAGGAATCGTCGTCAGACGAGCTGGCGGTGCAGCCAAAACACAGCGCCGCACACAGCATCGCACACAGAATGAAAGACCAGGGCTTCATGCCAGTTCCTCCCGTCGTTTGGGCAAAAATAATTCCTACATGGAGAAGTATGTCACCCGGTCCGAGCGTAAGTCAAGTGAACCCCTCCCCGGCGGGTGGCGCAACTTCGCCTGAGCACCGCGCCAGCACTGGCAAGCTGCGTTTCACTCCGCGTGCCAGTGCCACCCCGTTCCACCCCACCCGCCCCTTTTGCCCCGGCGGTTTTTGTGGCACAAGGAACCCATGGAGACGCACGAACGATTCGACGTTGAACCGCGCGGGCAGGTGGTCGTCCCCGGCCCGATTTCACGCGCGTTGCGGCCGCTGATCGCCCGGGTGCGCGCGCGCATCCCCGACGCGTGGATCGGCAATTGGGTTTACGGTCCGCTCTCGCGCCAGGCGCGCCGCCGCGTGCGCGACGACTGGGAGCGGCTGCTGCCCACGACGGTGAGCCTCGAAACGCGCACCATCTGCAACGGCCGCTGCGCGTTCTGCGCGGCGAGCGTGCAAAACCGCGCCCGCGAAGATCGCGCGATGCCGTGGGAGGTGTTCACCGGCGTCATCGACGACCTGGTGCGCGTGAACTGGACCGGGCGCCTGGCCTTCTTCGTCAACAACGAACCGCTGCTCGATCAGGGGCTGGAAGACAAAGTCGCCTACGCCCGCTCGCGCCTGCCGCGCGCGTTTTTCCAATTGTCGTCCAACGGGCTGATCCTGAGTCCCGCGCGCGCCAACGCGCTGTTCGACGCGGGGCTCGACGACCTGCTGGTCAACGATTACGTCGCCCACTGGCGCGAGGTGCGCGAGAACATCGCGGCTGCCCTTGCGGCGCTATCGCCCAAGCGGAAAAGGAAGTTCATCGTCTACCAGCGCGATCAGCGCATGACCATGTTCAACCGCGCCGGCACCGCGCCGAACAAGGAAGTCGCGCCGCGGCCGCTGCGGGCCTTTTGCCAGATGCCGTTTACGCAGATCAACATCGTGTACGACGGCACGGTCTCGCTGTGCTGCATGGATTTGCTGGTGCAGACGCCGATCGGCAACGCGGCCGAGCAGGGCGTGTGGAACGTGTGGTTTTCGGAACGCTACCGCGAGATTCGCCGCCGGCTGCTCGCGCTCGACCGCCGCGCCACCTCGCTGTGCGCGGTCTGCGACTACCGCGGCTTCAAAACGCTGACCGGCGTGCTGCGGCCGTTCAATCGCCTGTTCAACGTATTAAAATAAGGGCGGGTTTGAAACCCGCCCCTACGATTCCGTCGCCGGTAGGGGCAGGTCTCAGACCTGCCCGGCCCGGGCGGGTTGGAAACCCGCCCCTACGGTCGGAACGTCGCCGACGATCGTCAGGCTATTTCTTCAGACTGGCGAAATTCTTCATCGTGAGCATCGACGATTCGTGCAGCGAGCCGCACATCGCGCCGCCGGTCATGTCGTTGATCTTGGCCCAGTTGTCCGCCACGTTTTCCGGCGTGATCGGCCCGGTCAACGGCAGCGTCGCGCCCGGCGCCCGCAGCCAGCGCACGCGCGAGAAGACGCCCGCGCCCACTTCGTAGATGCCGCCGGTGCTCTGGCACTGCTCGCTGCACAGGTACGCCACGAGCGGCGCCACGTATTCCGGCTTCAGGTTGTCGCAGACTTCCTTCGGCAGCACGGTCTCGGTCATGCGGCTGCCCGCGATCGGCGCGATCACGTTGACCTTGATGTTGCGCTTTTCGCCTTCCCACGCCAACGCCAGGCCGAGGCCGGCGATGCCCAGCTTCGCCGCGGCGTAGTTGGCCTGACCGAAGTTGCCGTAGAGGCCCGCCGCCGAGGTGGTCATCACGATGCGGCCGTACGACTGATCGCGCAGGATCGGCCACGCCGCTTTGGTCACGGCGTACGAGCCCTGCAAATGCACGCCGATCACTTTCTGCCAATCGTCCTCGGTCATCTTGTGGAACGACACGTCGCGCAGAATGCCGGCGTTGTTGATCACGATGTCGAGCCGCCCGAACGCATCGATCGCGGTCTTGACGATCTGCGCGCCGTCGATGACCGAGTGGTAATCGGGCGCCGCCACGCCGCCGGCGGCCTTGATCTCGTCGACCACCTTCTGCGCCGCGGCCTGGCTGGAGCCTTCGCCGTTGAAGGCGCCGCCCAGATCGTTGACCACCACCTTCGCCCCGCGCGAAGCGAGCAGCAGCGAGTAGGTGCGGCCCAATCCGCCGCCCGCGCCGGTGACAATCGCCACTTTACCGTCGAAACGAATATCCGCCATGGTTCTTCCCCCTTGTTGTTGGTTGCCGCATACAGAATGCGCGCATAATCTCACTATCCGGGTACGTCGTCCAGAGCCGCCGAACACGAAACCGGTTATGGCTTCGGCGCTTGCGGGCGCGGGATCAGCCCGCGGTCCACGAGGGCCTGGGCGACGAGTCGCGCGATGCGGGCGTACCCGAATTTGTTCGGGTGACTATCCCGCGCCACCAACGGCACGGGGCCGGTCGTCTCCAATTCGGTGATCGGGCTGCCGAAGTTGCGCACGTCGATCACCGTCGCGCCGCGCTCGGCCGCCAGGCGCTGATAGGCCTGGTCCATCCAGCGCACGTCATTCCAATACGTCAGCAGCGCGAGGCCGATTTTCCGCCGCGCGGTTTCTTGCGCCAGCCGCGCGAGGTCCTGGAACTCCCAATCGGCGAGGAAGCTCACTTCGGCCTCGTTCTGGTCGCCCAGAACGCTGCGGCGTTGCGGCGCCTCGGTCTGCTCGCGTGCGCCGCCGGCGAGCTGCCGCAGTCGGCTGACGACGATGCTGCTGAAACGCAGCGCGCGACTCGAGGCCAGCAGATACCGAAATTGGGCGCGCCGCGAACCGTGCGCGACGCCGGGCGGCAGCGCGCTGGCGTCGGCGAAATTCCAGCAGTTGTTGAAGCCGGCGTTGAAGACGATCACGTCCGGCCGGCGGCGGGCCGCGGCGAGATAGCGAATCGCGCGGTCGACCGCCTGGCTGCTGTTGTCGCCCGGCCGCCCCAGGTTGATCACGCGAAAACCGCGCCCGCGGTCGGCGAGGTTGAGCGCGATTTCGAGTTGCGACGGATAGTCGAGTCCCGCCGGCGCCTGCGAACCGGCCGTGTGGCTGTCGCCGACGCAGAGGATCACCGTGTGCATGTCGGCCGGCACATCCGCGTCGGGCGCGGCGGCGTCACGCTCGACCGACCTGCCGACGACGCGCAGGCCGAGTTCGATGATCAATCCCGCCGCCACCAGGCCAAACAACACGAGCAGCACGCGAGGAAGAATCTTGCGTCCCGAACGACGAACGGTTGGCGTGCGCGCTACCGACATGGCGGGCATGGTAGGCGGAGGCCCGAGGTCGGTCAAACTCGCGCGGCGACTAGTCCTATCTGACTTTGGGCGCCTGCGCCGGCGGAATCAGGCCGCGATCGAAAAGCGCCTGGGCGACGAGTTGTGCGATGCGCGCGTAGCCGTATTTGTTGGGGTGGAAATCCGGCGCGGCCAGCGCCACCGGGCGCGTATTCCACGATTCCGTCGTCGGCTCGCCGAAGTTGTGCACGTCGATCAGCGGCGCGCCTTGCGTCTGGGTCATTCGCCGAAATGCCGCGTCCACCCACCGGATGTTGTTCCAATACGAAAGCAAGACCAGCCGCGCCCCTTTGCCACGCGCTTCGCGGTCGAGGCGGACGAGATCGCGATAGACCCAGTCAGTGAGAAATGCGATTTCCGTTTCGTCGTGCACATTCAAAATCTGGCTGCTTTGCGCGTCGCTGATCTGCGACTCACTGGACCGCGCCAGTTGTTCGATGCGGCTGACGGTGATGCGACTGAAACGGAGAAGGCGGCTTTGCGCGGCCAGGTACCGGAACTGCGCGTGCAACGAGCCGGCGGCGATATTGCGCGGCAGCACGCTGGCTTCCTCGAAGTTCCAGCAGTTGTTGAATCCGGCGTTGAAGATAATCACGTCGGGCGTTCTTTCGGCCTTCGCCAGATAGCGCACGGTTTGGTTGAGCACCATGCTGCTGTTGGCGCCCGACCGTCCCAGGTTGACCACCCGGTAACCGCGCACGCGATCCGCGAGGTTGAGCTGCATCTCCAGTTGCGACGGGTAATCGAGGCCCTTCGGCGCGCGCGAGCCCAAGGTGTGACTGTCGCCGACGCAGAGAATCACCGTGTGAATGTCGGGCGAGATTCGTTCGCCGGACGCCGCGTCCCGCCCGCGCACCAGCACGCCGGTCAAACGCAAGCCGATTTCGATCACGGCGGCGACGGCGATCACGACCAACAACAGCAGGAGCAAACGAAACAGCAGTCTTCGTCGCGGGCGGCGAACGATCGCGGAATCAGGCGCGGACATGACCGCCATCGTAGGCAGGCGGCCGGCCGCGGTCAAACTCCGCCCCGCCCTGCGTTGACACCGCGCGCGGGACCAAGGAAACTCCAGTGATCATCATCAGGGGGCGCCGCCGTGACGAAAGAAAAAGTCACCCGTTTCAGCGTTTCGCTGCCGCCGGATTTGCTCGCGCAGTTCGACCGGCACGTCGCGGACAAAGCCTATGCCACGCGCTCGAAGGCGCTGGCCGATCTCATGCGCGACGCGTTGCAGCGCGACGAATGGGAGGATGATCGCGTCGAAGTGCTCGGCGCGGTGACCCTCGTGTACGACCACCACACGCGCGGCATCACCGAGCGGCTCACCGAGATTCAGCACGACTTCCACGATCAGATCGTCTCGACCACCCACGTGCACATCGACCACGACCGCTGCCTCGAAATCATTCTGCTGCGCGGCCCGATCCGCGACGTGCGGCGCGTCGGCGACCACCTGACCAGCGCGCGCGGCGTCCTGCACGGCAAGACGCTGTTCGTCGCCACCAAGCAAGGTGAAGAGTAGAGCGTTTTTTTAGACAGGATTTGCGGGATGAACAGGATAAACAGGATGGCTGCAATTTTTTTTGCTGATCCTGTCGATCCTGCCAATCCTGTCGATCCTGCTCAGAAAAGACTGTTCGAACCTTGTTTCGACCCCCTTCCAACTCCCCCCGACACGGGGGGAGAGCCATCGCCGGCGGATGCGATTACTCCCCCTCCGCGTCGGAGGGGGCTGGGGGGAGGTCTTTTTCCTACCTCGGGGTGAACCGAAGGTTCATG
>PMZC01000074.1 GCA_003170555.1 Deltaproteobacteria bacterium | reverse complement strand
GCACGGCACGCCGTGCCCCTACGCCACAGGCGAGGGCGAATCTCCATTTCTTGACTTTGTCCCGCCGCTCCACCATCATGCGCCCCATGAAACGGGAACTACTTCGCCGACTTTTGGATCCGGTCGTTCATTGGTTCGGGCGGATGTCCGACGAAGCCACCGAGCGGCCGTTCGGTTTGTTCTATGATCCGCTGGGGCGCGGCGAGCAGGCGCGGGGGACGCGCTGGTGGCGTTACCTGCTGCAATTGGTCGCCGTGACGTTTCTGGTCAGCGCGGCCGCGTTCGGCTCGGTCGGCAGTCCCAAGCCGCTCAAACGCACGCTGGACCCCGTGGTGGTTTTGGGCCGGTCGGTCCCGACTCTCGGCGGACAGGGCCTCACTCATCTCGGGCTTTTTGCGGTGGAGGGCGACTACCTCGCGCCGATTCCGTTTCAGATCGATCAGCGTCGCAACGGCGATTACCTGTACGCTCACGGCCAGATCGCCTCGCCGGAAGCGGGCCACGGAGCGCTGAACGCCGAGGACGAAATCGCCTTCATCTGCAGCGACGCCGGTCCGCGGCTCTCGCCGTTCGAGTTGCCGGAAGGTGCGCAAGCCGGCGTGGAGATTCAGGTCAGCGATCCGGTCGACAGCGGCGCCGGCTACGTCTATCTGCTCGCGTTCGCCGGCGACGCGCCGCGCAGCGACGTGCGCTACGTCACCTACCACGATCGCGAAGACTATATTGAAACGACCGACTACGCCCTCGGCTATCTGCCCGAGGCGCCCATCTCCATCGGCCGGCAAATGGTGCGCAAACCGTCGGGCGAATACACCCAGGAAATCACTGACCGGCAAAAAATCCGCATTGAAGGCGATCTGTTTTGGAACCTGGCGCACCTGTCGCGCAACGAAAACGACTTCCATAGCCAGGTGCTCGGCTACATCGTCGGCCCGGTGCGCGTGATCCGCCACACGAAGAACTGGCAGATCCTTTTCTGGAACATTCCGACGCCGAGCGTGCACCTGACCAGCATCTACTGGAAGACCGGCATGTTCTTCCCGATGAAGGTGAACCTGCCGTTCGACGTCACCAGCTTTTTCCGCCGGGTGCAGATGAACATTTATGTGGACAGCAATCCGCACGTGCTCGGCCGGCGCTTTTACAACGACCGCAATCCCAACGGGGTGGATATCGACGGACACATGAGCCAAGCCGAGATTGATCTCGACCGCGGGCCGTTCAAATGGAATATCGTGGCCGGCACGACGGCGCAAAATCCCGAGGGGTGGTTCTCGCGGCACATTTACGATCCGTCGCAGGTGCCGGTCGACATCACCCTTCATTATGTCGATGACATGTCTCGCCCCGATCCGCCGGAACGCTACCCGGGCTGCTTCGGTTGTCTCGGCTATGAATTTCGCGGGTTGGATCGACTGCGCACCGGCTCATTCACCGTGGCGATCCAGATGTTCCCGATGCTGAGCTACCACCGGGGCGACGAGCAAACGTTCCTCAATGTCTACGACCATCCGCTGCAAACACACGTGCAGACGATTCCCAACAACTAGGAACGCGATCATCCAGCAGAACAAAATAAGCCTTGTTTTCCGAGTCGTTGCGCCGAAAGAGCTAGGAAACTCGCGGCGAATGCCCGGCTAATGTGCCAAAAACGTTGCAAAATCGCTTGACAGGCGCGCGGGGCGAAAGATAGGATACCAAACGGTCAAAAACTAAGGTTGGTGCGCCGTGATCGGTCGCCATGTGGTGGTGTACGTAGGGGCGCTACTGACGATGTTTGCGCTTTCTTGCGCAAATGACGAACAGTTGCGCAGGCAGGTCACTGACTTACAGGCCCAGGTCGCCGATTTGCAAGCCACCTTGGCGGACGTCAACCTTCGAATGGAAGAGATGAGCAGTTCGATGTTTGTTCTGCGCGAGAGCGCCCGCAACAACCGTGAGTCCATTCGCAAGCTCCAGCAGGAGATGCAGCGGCCGACGGTGTACATCGAGCAGCCGGCGGAAGAGCCGGAGCCGCCGCATACCGGCGCGGCGTCGGCGCCGGGAAACGAAACCGGCTCAACGCCCCGCACCGGCCCCGTCACCCCGTCGTCTCCCGATGTCGAAGCCCGCTTCAAGGCGGCGATGACCCAGCTCGGCCAAAGCAATTGGGGCCTGGCGATTTACGATCTGAACGCCTTCGTCGCCCAGTATCCCAACTCCGAGTACGCCCCGCGCGCTCATTTCGGCCTGGGCGAGGCGTATCGCAACCTGTCGGAATACGCGCAAGCGGTGCGGGAATATGAACAATGCCTGGCGGCCGGCGCGGCGGCCGGGCCTTTTGGTCCGAAAGCGCTTTACTGGATCGCGGTTTGTTTCGAAAAGATGGGTAACGCGGAAAAGGCCAAACTGGCGCGCGAGCGTCTGTTGCATGACTACCCAGACTCTCCGGAAGCGAAGAAAATCAAGACGGGGACGCCGGGGTAAAGGAGGACTTAATGAAACGTGTGCGCCTGACCTGTTTGTTGGTTTTTGCGGCGATCTTGTTGGTGGCCGCGGCCGTCGCCTGGTCGCAGCAACCCGGCGCCGCCGGCAGCCAGCCGGTCGATCTGCAAACCACGGAAGAGGTTGTCCAGTACACGGTCCAGCAGGGAGACACCTTGTGGGCGCTGGCGCAGAAATTCTACAACGATCCGTGGGATTGGCCGCTGATCTGGGAGACCAACACCGACTTGATCCAGAACCCGCATTGGATTTACCCGGGTCAGGTGTTGAAGATCAAGGTGAAGAAGACGGAGACCGTCTACGGCGAAGCGCCGATGGGTCACGCGGCGCCGCACCATGGCGCCCCCGACTTGTTCGAGGCGCCGCAGATGCACGTGTTCGACACCACCTTCTCGTATGACACGCGGGTCAACAAGATCGACCTGATCAGCGACGACGAGTTGGACGGTTCGGGCCGGATCGTCAAGAACATCGACAACCAGATCATGGTGCGCGACGAGAACCTGGTTTACTTCACGGTGCATTCGGGTATGCAGGTGAAACCGGGCGACGTGTTCACCGTGTTCCGCGTCGAACGGAAGATCGATCATCCGCGGAAGAAGAACATCAAGGCCTACCTCATCAACCTGCTGGCCGAACTCAAGGTCAAGGAAATGCACACGATGCCCAACGGCAAAGTCGTCTACTCGGGCGTCATCCAGAACCCGGTCGCGGAAGTGCTGATCGGCGACCGCATCATGGTGATGGATCGTTCGGCGGTGAAAATCCGGTTGAACATGGCGCACGTGGAAATGAACGGCATGATCATGGCGGGTCCGCCGGACGGCGAGATCATGATGCGGCCCGGCGTGATGGCGTTCATCGACCTCGGTCAGAAGCAGGGCGTGGAAGTCGGGAACAGCTTCTCCGTCTGGCGGCAGAGCGACGATCCGGACAACCTGCCCGCCTACAAGATCGGCAACGTGATCGTGATGCGCGTCGGGGAGCGGTTCTCGACCGTGCTGGTGACGTACGCGATCCGCGAGATCGTCGTGGGCGATACGATTCTCAGCGACGTGCACTGAGTCCTGGAAAAAACGCCGCAGCGAAAGGGTCGGGGTTTCCCGGCCCTTTCTTTTTAAAATCTGACCGATGCGCGTCCGCGCGATCACGGCGTCGGCTTGATCGCCTGGCGCCAATCCCACGCGAAAACGCCAGCGGCCGAGACGAAGGTGATTTCATGGTCGCCCGGGCTGCGGCTCAGCGCCCGGATGCGTCGCCCGGCGAACACCGTGGCGACGAGGCGGAGATCGGGGAGGCGCACCAAGTACAGTTCGCCGGTGGCGTAGTTGCCCGCGGCCAGCAGCGATTCGTCGGCCAGCACCAGCAGGTAACGCAGGCCGGCGCCAAGCCGCAAACGGCCGCGGATGGCGCCTGTCGCGGCGTCGACGCGATACAGCACGCCGTTCATGAACGAGCTGACATACAAGTCGCCGCGTGTTTCATCGAGGTCCAGGCGAATCTGGATCGACGGAACGAACAGCGACCGGGTGACGCGCCCCGTCGGCAAATCGCTCCAACGCACGAAGAACGCCGTCGCGCCGATGGTTTGGTTCGACCTGGGGTCCCACAGCAGATCGCGACTGCCCACGCCACGCAGGGCGGGCCGAAACGATTGGGAAGCGAGATCGAACACGACGCCGTCGGTGGACATGTCGTCGCCGCCCAGGAGTAGGCGACCCGCTTGTCGCAGATTCGTTACGGCGCGGCCCGGCGCCGGAAAGATTTGCGCCACGCGAAAATCGGGTCCCAGTTTCACGATCCCGCCCGGCGCGTACATTCCCAGCCAGGCGGCATTGTTCGCGCAATCGTAGACCAACTGGTCGCCGACGCGGTAATCGAGCACCTGCTCCATCAGCCGCGGGCCGGTCGGGTGTTTGACCCACGCGCCGCTTTCGCTTCCGATCAGCACCTGCGTGCGATCGCACGATTTGGCCGCGAACATCTGGCGATCGGAGTGCTGCGATTTTTCGATTAGCCGCGGGTCGACCAACAGTCGCATGCCGGGTTGGCGCGCGACTTTGGCCGTCTCCTTGGGGAAGAACCCATAGTAGAAGCTCACCGCGAACGCGCCGACGCAAATCGCGGTGACGATGGCGCTGGAAGCCAGCAACGACGGCGCGCGTTCGGCGCCGCGCAGCAGCAGCGGAATGAGGATGGCGATGAAGATGAGCCCGACCAGCATCTTCAGATTGAAGGGCAGCGCGACGAGCAAAAAGATGACGATCGCGAACGCGAAGAGCATCAGAGCGCGGTGCGGTCCCCAGCGCTTCGCCAGAAAATGATGCAGCACGCCGGCCGCCGCCGCGATGGGAAAAATCAAAGGCGACGCCACGAAAAGTAACGCCGCGGCCAACGCGAGGTTGACGCCGACCAAGCCGTAAAACGCCGCCTGGATCGCCGGCGCGAATCTGCTCGGCCGCCGGTGAAACCAATAAAGCGCGGCGCCGCAGGCGGCGAGTACGACCGCGGCCCACGGCTTTTTAAACAACACGAAACCGGAGACGGGCAGCAGAGCGACAAACGAAAGAAAGATGCAGACGATCAAACCGGCGACGTCTCTGATTGCGTTCATCACTCCGGTCGGCCAGGCGCCGGATTTGCCGGCGGGCGNNATCATGGGGAACGCGCGCCGCAGTGTCAATTCGCGGCCGCCGCCGGCCACTTTTTTTCTTGCGTCTTTGCGCGGGTTGTCACGGCCTCTTGACATTGCCTCCACGCCGGTGTTTATCTCTACCCCCTCAAACGGCGGGAGACGCACGATGCGTTTTCACGTGGCCTTGATGTGTGTGGACGGGGTCGGGCCGGTCGCCGCGGCGAAGGTGCTGGAGGCTTTTCCCGATGCGGAAGCGGCTTTCGGCGCCGGCGCCGAGCGGTTGATGGGCCTGGGTCTATCCGCCCGTCAGGCCCGCGCCGTCGGTTCTTTTTCAGACTTTGCGGCGGCCGACTGCGTCATCGAGGCGGCGCAGCGGGATGGACAGCGAATTGTCGTGTACACCGGCGAAGACTATCCGCCCGCGCTGCGCACGATTCACACGCCGCCCCCGGTGCTGTTTGTGAAAGGCGAGCTTGGCGCGAAAGCCGAGTTGGCCGTTTGCGTCGTCGGCACGCGGAACCCGACGGCGTACGGCGAAGAAACCGCGCGGCGGCTCGGCGCGGCGCTCGGGCGCAGCGCGATCGCCACGGTGAGCGGCGGCGCGCGGGGCATCGACAGCCTGGTGCACCGCGGATCGCTCGACGCGCAGGGCGTCACCGTCGCGGTGCTCGGTTGCGGGCTCGACATTGCGTACCCGCCCGAGAACCGCGCGTTGTTCGAGCAGATTCTGGCGGCGGGCGGCGCGTTGGTCGGCGAGCTGCCGCCGGGCGCGCGACCGGATGCGGGTACGTTCCCGCGGCGCAATCGCATCCTCGCCGGACTGGGCCGCGCGTGCGTCGTGGTCGAGGCGGGCGAACGCAGCGGCGCGCTGATCACCGCGCGTTTCGCGATGGAGCAGGGCAAGACCGTGCTGGCGGTGCCGGGGCGCATCGATCACGCGCAGAGCCGCGGCGCCAACCGGCTGATCCGCGACGGCGCCAAGCCGGTGCTCGAGGTGATGGACGTGGTCGAAGAGGTCGTCGGCGAGCACGTGCGGCGCAGTGCGGCGGAAGAAGAATGGTTCGCGGCGACGCCGAATCGCCGGCCGCAGCCGACCGGCGACGCCGGTCGCCTGTGGGCGGTGCTGATGCGTGGCGAGGCGCAGGTCGACGAAATCGTGCGCGAGACCGGGTTGACTTCCGCCCAGGTGGGCACCACGTTGATCGAACTGGAACTGGCCGGGCGCGTGCGGCGGCTGCCGGGCAATCGTTACGCGATCGTGTCGGAGGATGGATGAGCGAAGCGTTGGTCATTGTCGAATCGCCGAGCAAGGCGAAAACGATCAGCAAGTACCTGGGCAAGGGCTACGCCGTGAAGGCGTCGCTGGGCCACGTGCGTGATCTGCCCGAGAAGGAACTCGGCGTCGATATCGAAAACGGGTTCGCCCCGCTCTATGTGCCGATCAAAGGCAAGGAAAAGGTGCTGCGCGAACTGAAGGCCGCGGCGAACAAAGCCGACGTGATTCTGCTCGCGCCCGACCCCGATCGCGAAGGCGAAGCCATCGCCTGGCACATCGCCGAATTGCTGGGCGTAAAAAACAAACTCGTGCAGCGCGTCAGCTTCAACGAGATCACCAAGCGCGCCGTGCTCGAAGCGATGGAGCACCCGCGCGAACTCGATATCAATCGTTTCCACAGCCAGCAGGCGCGTCGCATCCTCGACCGGCTGGTCGGCTACAAGCTTTCGCCGCTGCTCTGGAAGAAGGTGCAGCGCGGCCTGTCCGCCGGTCGCGTGCAGTCGGTGGCCGTGCGCCTGGTCGTCGAACGCGAGGAAGAGATCGAGGCGTTCCGGCCCGAAGAATTCTGGGAACTCTACGTGACGCTCGAAGCGGACCAGCCGCCGGCGTTCGTCGCCAAAGTGACCACCCACCACGGCGACAAGTTGAAGGTCGCTGCCGCCGACGAAGCCGCGGCGATTCGCACCGCGCTGGAGGCCGGGCGGTACGTGGTTAATGGCGTCACGCAGCGGCAGCAGAAGAAGCGGCCGTTCCCGCCGTTCATCACCAGCACGCTGCAGCAGACCGCGAGCCGTCGGCTGCGCATGAGCCCGTCGAACGTGATGCGCGTGGCGCAGCAATTATATGAAGGCGTCGATATCAACGGCGACGGGCCGCAAGGCTTGATCACCTATATGCGCACCGATTCCGTGCGCGTATCGGCCGAAGCCCAGACCGCGGCGCGCGAACTGATCACGCGGACCTACGGCAAAGAATTCGCGCCGGAGCAGCCCAACGTCTATCGCAGCCGCGCGGGCGCGCAGGAAGCGCACGAGTGCATCCGCCCGACCAACCTCGAGCTGCCGCCGGAGAAGTTGCGCGACAAGCTAACGCCCCCGCAGTTGAAAACCTACGAGCTGATCTGGCGCCGTTTTCTGGCCAGCCAGATGACGCCGGCGACGTTCCTGGTCACCACGGTGCAGATCGCCAACGGCGATTACGGCCTCGCGGCGAGCGAGCACAAAGAAACGTTCGCCGGTCACCTCGCGGCGATGCGCGACGACGATGAGAACGGCAACGGCGAAGAACCGGAAGCCAAGTTGCCGCCGCTACAGGAAAGTCAGGAACTGGCGGGCCGGCAAATCGACAGCCAGCAGAAGTTCACGCAGCCGCCGCCGCGGTTCACCGAAGCCACGCTGATCAAGGAACTCGAAGAGCGCGGCATCGGCCGGCCGTCGACCTACGCGGCGATCCTCTCCACCATTCTCGACAAAAACTACGTCGAGAAGGTGAAGGGCGCGCCGAAGGACGAAACCAAAACGAACGCCGATAAACAGGTGAAGGGCGGCTTGCGCCCGACCGACCTGGGTCGCTCGGTGACGCGGCTGCTGATCGCTTCGTTCCCCGACGTGCTCAACGTTTCCTTCACCGCGTGGATGGAAACGCAGCTCGACGAAATCGAAGAAGGCCGCGCCGACTGGCGCACGCTGCTGACCGACTTCTGGGGCAAGTTCGACCAGGATCTCACGCGCGCCGCGAGCGAGATGGACAACCTCAAGCTGCAAGGCGAACTGACCGATATCCCCTGCGACAAGTGCGGCAAGCCGATGGCGATCAAGTACGGCCGCAACGGGCCGTTCCTGGCCTGCTCCGATTTCCCGCGCTGCAAAAACACGAAGAACTTCACCCGCGACGAAAACGGCCGCGTCACCGTGGCCGAGCAAAAAATCAGCACGCAGGTCTGCGAAAAATGCGGCTCGCCGATGATCGAGAAGACCGGCCGCTACGGGCCGTTCCTCGCCTGCAGCGCCTACCCCAAATGCAAGAACATCGTCAGTCTGAAGAAGGGCGCGAATCGGGCCGAGGCGATCGAGTCGAACGAGAAATGCCCGGTCTGCGGCGGGCCGATGCTGCTCAAGGTCAGTCATCGCGGCAGCCGGTTCCATTCGTGCAAGCGCTACCCCAAATGTAAAGGCACGCTGCCGTACAACACCGGCGTCGTCTGCCCGCGCGAAGGTTGCGGCGGACACCTCGTCGAAAAAAGCGGACCGAAGGGCCTGTTCTGGAGCTGTTCGAACTACCCGGCGTGCAAAACGACTTTTCAAGGCGAGCCCGTGGCCGAAGTGTGTCCGACGTGCGGCCATCCGTTCCTGCTGCGCCGTAAGCGCGCCGACGCCGTCATGTTCAATTGCCCGCAAAAAACCTGCGACTACGAGCGCGTCGAGACGGCGCCGGTCGAACCGCCCGCCGAGGCGGAAGGGTAGGCGAGTGGCGAGCACTGCTCAAAAAATAGACCTTGTCGTTTCCGCTGGACCCCCCTCCAACTCCCCCCGGATCGCGGGGGGAGGGCCATCGCCAACCGCCAGGTCTTGAATTTCCTCTCCGCGATACGGAGAGGGTTGGGTGAGGTCCGATTCCATTTTCATCCGTCGGGGTGAGCCGAAGGATCACGAGCACTGGCAAGCGTTGCGCGCCAGCGCCACCCCGAGTGAGGCGCAGGTGAGCGACGACCACGGCGAAAATCTCGTGAAGATCATCGGCGGCGGTTTGGCCGGCTGCGAAGCGGCGTGGCAACTCGCGCGTCATGGCGTCGCGGTTGAGCTCATCGAAGCGCGGCCGGCGCACCCCACGCCCGCGCACGCGACGGCCGACCTGGCCGAGCTCGTTTGCTCCAACAGCCTGGGCAGTTCCGCGGTGGGCACGGCCAAGGGTTTGCTCGTCGCCGAACTCGAGTTGTGCGACTCGCTCATCGTGCGGGCCGCGCGCGAGGTCGCGGTGCCGGCGGGCATGGCGCTCGCGGTGGATCGCCGCGCCTTCAGCGCGCGCGTACAGGCCGCGCTGGACGAC
>PMZC01000186.1 GCA_003170555.1 Deltaproteobacteria bacterium | reverse complement strand
TACGGCCAGATGACGGCCGGCTCGTGGATTTACATCGGCACGCAGGGCATCGTGCAGGGGACGTACGAGACCTTGGTCGCGGCGGCGAAGCAACACTTCGGCGGGAATCTGCGCGGGCGATTGCTGGTGAGCGCGGGGCTGGGCGGCATGGGCGGGGCGCAGCCGCTCGCGGCGACGATGGCCGGCGCGGCGGCGCTGTTCGCGGAGGTCGATGCGGGGCGGATCAAGAAGCGGCTGGAAACGAAGTACCTCGACGCGTGGGCGCCGAATCTCGAGGCGGCGTTGCGCGAGGTGTTGGCGGCGAAAAAGGAAGGGCGGGCGTTGAGCGTCGCGGTCGAGATGAACGCGGCCGATCTGCTCGACGAACTGCTGGCGCGCGGCGTCGCGGTCGATCTGCTCACCGATCAAACCAGCGCGCACGATATGCAGGGCGGTTACGTGCCGGCGGGGATGAGCTTCGCCGACGCGCTCGAACTGCGGCGGCGCGATGTCGTCGCGTATGAACAGGCGGCGCGGGCGACCTGTGCGCGGCACGTACGCGCGATGCTGCGCCTGATGGAGCGCGGCGCGATCACCTTCGACTACGGCAACAACATCCGCACCGTCGCGCACGAGGAAGGCGTGGCGGACGCTTACGCGTTTCCGGGCTTCGTGCCGGCGTACATCCGGCCGCTGTTCTGCGAGGGCAAGGGGCCGTTCCGCTGGGTGGCGCTGTCCGGCGACCCGGCCGATATCCGCGTCACCGACGACGCACTGCGCGAGCTGTTCCCGCACGACGCGATGTTGACGAACTGGCTCGATCTCGCCGGCCGCAAGATCGCGTTTCAGGGCCTGCCGGCGCGCATCTGCTGGCTGGGCTACGGCGATCGCGCGAAAGCCGGCCTGCGGTTCAACGAGTTGGTGCGGACCGGGCGGGTCAAAGCGCCGATCGTCATCGGCCGCGACCATCTCGATTGCGGCTCGGTCGCCAGCCCCTACCGCGAAACCGAGGCGATGAAAGACGGCAGCGACGCCGTGGCCGACTGGCCGCTGCTCAACGCGATGGCCAACGCGGCCAACGGCGCGACGTGGGTTTCGTTCCACCACGGCGGCGGCGTGGGCATCGGCTACAGCCTGCACGCGGGGATGGTCATCGTCGCCGACGGCACACCCGCGGCGGCGCGTCGTCTGCAGCGCGTGCTCGACGCCGACCCCGGCCTGGGCGTCATGCGCCACGCCGATGCGGGCTACGACCTCGCCATTGAAACCGCGCGCCGGCGCGGAGTGCGGATTCCGGAATGAGTCCAGCCGCCGATCGACCGGCTGCGCCGGAGCCTCGCCTGACGCGCCGCGATGCGCTGACCGCGCTGGCGATTTTTTTGTCGACGCCGGCGATCATCTTCGGCCGGCAGATTCTGCTGACGCTGCCCGAAGTCGCCCGCGCGGGCTATGGCTTTCCGCTGCCCGATCGCATTTTTCTTTGGCCGGCGCTGGCGCAACCGCTGGCGGTGCTCGTCGTCAACGTGTTTTTGTGCGCGGTAATGACGGCGGTCGCCGCCTGGGCCATTCCGCGGCGCGGTTACCGCCTCGCGGCGCACCAACTGTTGAATGTCTATTTCTGCGTTTATCTGCTCGTCACGCGGCACATCTTTTTCGAACGAGCCAGCGGCCCGATCGTCCGGCGGTGCCTGCTGGGGCTGATCGTCGCGGCCGTCGCGCTGCGTCTGTTGCTGCCGCGAAAATTTCTGGCCGGGCTGGTGCGCGTGATCAATTCTCGTGTGGTGCGACTGCCGGCGCTGGCGGTGGGGATCGGCCTGGGTTGCGTCGTCGGCGGATACGTCGCTTTTCAAGCGCTCGTGGCCGCGCCGCCGCCGCGCTGTCCCGATCCGCGACGGCCGGACATCGTTTACCTCCTCGTCGATTCGTTGCGTAGCGACGTGACCGTGCAGCAGGCGGACGGCAAACCGCTGATGCCGAATCTCGCGCGGCTGGCGAACCTCGGCGTGCGTTTCACGCAGGCGTGTGCGTCGTCGTATTGGACCGGCATCGCGCTGCCGTGCCTGTTCACCGGCCATTTGCCCGCCTTCTTCGGCGATCATCAGGCGTTTGTCCGTTCGCCGGACGTGCCGACGTTCGTGCAACGCGCGTTCGAGGCCGGCTACGACACCCGCGCGCTGGTCGCGACGCCGCTCGTGCGTGCATACAACCTGCAGCGCTACTTTTTGCACTTCGAATACACGACCAACGACCAACTCGTGCGCCTGGCCATCGACCATCTGCGGCAGCCGCGCGAACGGCCGTCGCTGATCTACATTCATCTGATGACCTGCCACTATCCGTACCAGCCGCCGCCGCGTTTTCGCGCGCCAAGCCGCACCGACCTCGATCCGCAGGAGGTCTTCAACGGGCTGGAAAAAAGCCACGGCGCGGATGACGTGCTGTTGCAGGAAACGCGCGAGCTGTATGAAGGCGCGGCGCGGCAGCTCGACGAAGACCTCGGCCGGCTCGCCGATTTTCTGAACGAGAACGGGCGGAAGTCGCGGACGATGGTCATTCTCACCGCCGACCACGGCGACGGTTTCATGGAGCACGGCCTGCTGTTCCACGAGGAGGCGGCGTTTTATCAGGAGATCATGCACATCCCGCTGGTGGTGGCTTACGCGCCGGGTGTGACGCAGGGCGCGAACATCGACCGGCTCATCTCGAACCGGCAGGCGTTTCATCTGGTCGTCGATGCGGCGGAGGGCCGTCTGCCGCCCGAAAAATTTTTCGCTCGCTTGAACGAACTGACTGCCGACGAAGCGCTGGCCGACGACGGCGTCGACAACATCGGATTCATCCGCGACGGCCGCAAGCTGATTCGTTTTCGCAACCACGAATTTCTCTTTGATTTGCGCGCCGATCCCGCGGAGCGCGTCAACCTCATCGCCCAACAAGCGGACCTGGTGCGGCAATTAAAAGCGCGCATCGCCGCGCTCAACGCAGAACAACGCCGCCAGTTCCGCGAATTCGTCCGCCGTGAAGGCCCGGCCATGGACGCCCTCAGCCGCCGGCAGCTCAAAGAGTTGGGGTATATCGTTCCGTAAGCGTTACGGTCTGGCGAGAATCTGCGGCAGCGCGTCGTGCGCGCCGTTGATGACGAACTGCACGGCGATGACGGCAAGGATCAGGCCCATCAGGCGCGTGAGAATTTTCAGGCCGGAGGGGCCGAGCTTGTGCATCAGCGCGGTGGCCAGGCGGTAGATGATCCAACCGGCGAAGACGACCACCACGATCGAAATCAACACCAGGCCCTTCTGGTCCCAGCCGCGCGACTGATCCATCAGCCCGATCACCGTGGCGATCGTGCCCGGGCCCGACATCATCGGAATGCCGAGCGGCGTGATCGCCGGGTCGTCCTTCGCGCTGGCGTCGTTGGCTTCGGCCTCGGTGAGGCGCGACTTCGAACGTTCGCCGTAGAGCATCGACAGCGAAATGATGAACAGCAGAATGCCGCCGGCGATGCGAAATGCGCCGAGCGTGATTTGGAAAAACTCGAAGATCAGTTGCCCGGAAACGGCGAAGAGCAGCATGGTGATCAGCGCGGTGATCGACGAACGCAGGATCACGCTGTTGCGCGCCGCCTTGTTCATGTGCCCGGTGAGCGTGAGCAGAATGGGTACGTTGCCGAACGGTTCGTAAATCACGAACACGGCCACGATGCACTCGACCAAATGCAGCGCCAGTTTGCTGTGCACGAATCGACCTCGCCCGGTGGAACGCCGAAAATATAGGAGTCGGCGCGGCGCGGCGCAAGAGCGGCGGTGGATTTGCCCCGCGAGAGCCGCTATTCTGGTTCGTCAATTCCATAGGTATCCGCGTGCTGCAAACGACCGCCACGTCGACGAACGCAAATGCCGCGCGCTGGTGGTTCGCCGCCGTCGTGCTGCTCGCGGCGCTGCCGTACCTCGGCAAGCTCGGCAACGGGTTTTTGCTGTGGGACGACGTGCGCTTCATCCATCATGACGCCGCGGTCCACTCGCTGGCGAACCTGCCGCAATTTTTTTCCGAAGGGACCGACGGGCTGTACCGGCCGCTGCGCCGCGTGCTTTATGCGATCAGCTACGACGCGTTTGGTTTCGCTGCCAAGCCGCTCGGCTACGAGATCGTCGGGCTGCTGCTGCATCTGCTGTGCAGCGTCGCGTTCTTCGGCATCGCGCGACGGCTGACCGGCCGACTCACGCTCGCAGGCATGGCCGGCGCGATTTTCGCGACGCACCCGGTGCACGTCGAGCGTGTGGCGGGCATCACCGCGAGCTACGATCTGCTCGGCGACGGCCTGCTATTGCTGGCGATCTATCTGTTTTTGGATGACGAACGGGCGAGTGGGGCGTGGCGGTGGGCGACGGCGCTGCTCGCGGCGCTGTTTGCGTCGGAGATGGCGGCGGTGTTTCTGCCGCTGCTGGTCGCGATCGATTTCGTGCGGGGGAAGAACTGGCGGGATTGGGTGCGGAGTCGGTGGTGGGCTTATCTGTTGGCGTTCGCGTTGACGGTCGGCTATGCGGCGTGTCGTTTCGCGGTGCTCGGAAATCTCGGCCGCGGCGTGGCGCGACCGGCGGTCGGCTTCGTCGACAATCTGCTGAGCGTTGCGATTTCGTATGGGTATTACGTGTGGTTTTTCATCTGTCCGTGGAACGTGAACTACTTCCACGCGATACCGGTCGCTGCGGCGGGCGCACGGTTGTCAGGCATCATCGCGCTCGGCGGAGCGTTGGCGCTGTTGGTCGCGGCGTTGGTTGGGCGAAGGCGTTGGCCCGCGCTGTCCATCGGCATCTTGTGGTTCTTCATTTGCCTGCTGCCCTTCTCGCAAATCCTGCCGAACAACCCTGCGTTTCAGGAACGCTACGCCTACCTGCCGCTCGGCGGCTTCGCGCTGGCGCTCGGGGCGGTGGGCGAAACGCTGTGGCGCAAGGCCGCGACGTTTCGGCGGCGCGAGATGTTGATCGGCGGAGCGTGCGCGGGCCTGCTGTTGATGATGACGATCACCGGGTCGTACGTCCGCGATTTCCGCGATGACCTTTCGCTTTGGACGCGCGTGCTGCAACGGGCGCCGAATCACGCGGGCGCGGCGAACAACGTCGGCACGGCGCTGATGCAACGCGGTCGCTACGCGGAAGCGCTGCCGTATTTCGACCGGGCGCACGCGCTCGATCCGCAATTCACGCTTCCGCTCCGCAACGAGGCGCGGACGTTCGAAGCGCTCAATCGCTGGCCCGAGGCGCTGGCCGCGCTTGAGCAATATCTCGCCCTGGCGCCGCAAGACCGGCTCGCCGCCGCCGAGCGCGAGCGCCTCCGAGCGCGGTTGACACCGGCGGCGTCGGCGCAATGAAAAGTGGAAAGTGAAGAGTGAAGAGTGAAGCGTATCGGGTGGCACTGGCACACGGAGCGTAGCGTAGTTTGCCAGTGCTGCCTCGGCAGAAGCACTGGCAAGCTTCGCGTGCCAGTGCCACCCAACCAACGGAGCGCCACCCGCGTGCGCCGCGAGACCGTCGCCGCGGGTGAAAGATAATAGCCCAGGGTTTTTAACCCTGGGAATGTCTGGGGGCGCGCGATATCGTAGGTTGTTCTAATACTCGAACACGCTGCCGCCGATGAATTCGCGCAGCACGCTGGTCGGCGGCACTTCCTCGGGCAGAATCGGAATGAACAGGTCGATGAACTGCCGCAGCCGGTCGGCCTCGACGAACGACGGGCTTTCGCGCGGCACCTCGGGCAGGAAACGGCGGGCGTACGTGGTCATCACCGCCTGTTCGTAGATCAGCGCCGAGTTGAACAGCACGTCCGCGTCTTCCTGGAACGGGAAAATCCACCGCTGCTCGCCCTGCCGCACGCTGTCCCACATCTTGATTGTTTCGTCGGCGTTGTGCGCGCGAAACAAACGGTCGCGGACGATGCGGCGCATCAGGCGGGTGTCGGAAGTGAAAATGCGGTTGTGCTCGTCGATGGTCAGTTGCGTCAGCGCCGACACGAACAGCTTGAACTTGGCGGCGCGCGGCACGCTTTGCGAAACCGCCGGATTCAGCGCGTGGATGCCTTCCATCACCAGCACCTGGCTCGGCTGCAACTGCATGCTGAGCGTCTTGTCCGTGCGACGGCGATGCGCGCGAAAGTCGAACACCGGCGTGTCGACCTGCTCGCCCGCGATCAAGCGACGGAGATGATCTTGCAGCAGCGGCAGGTCCAGCGCTTCGAGGTGCTCGAAATCCAACGTGCCGTCGGGATGACGCGGCGTGGAATCGGGGTCGCGATAGTAGTTGTCGAGGCTGATCGTCACCGGTTCGATGCCGTTGACGTGCAGTTGAATGCCCAGCCGCTTCGAGGTCGTCGTCTTGCCCGACGAACTCGGCCCGGACAACAAAATTAACCGCACGTCCTTGCGGCGGCTGGCGATCAGGTCGGCGACCTCGACGATCTTTTTCTCGTGCAGGCCTTCGGCCAGGCGGATCAAATCGCCGGCCCAGCCTTTCATCAGGCGGCGATTGAGTTGCGCGAGGTTGGCGATGCCGATCAGTTCGTTCCAGCTTTGCGATTCGCGAAACGCGCCGAACAGCCGCGGCTGCGGACTGAGCCGCCGCACCGGGCGGCCGTCGCGGTCGGGGAAGCGCAGCACCATGCCGTCTTCATACGAGATCACCGAGAAGTGATGGATGTCGCCGGTGCGCTGCGCCAGCGGGCCGTAGGGCAGCGTGTAGCGATCGGCGAGCTTGGCCATCAGCACGTCCGACGCGTGGCTCTGGCGCAGAATATCCGCCTTGTTGGACAGGTGCAGCGATTCGTAATAGTGCACGGCCTCTTCCACCGGCATCGGCACGAAGGCGAGAGCGATGTTTTCGTCGCGCAGATGTTCCATCGCGGCTTGCAGTTCCTTGACCAGCTCCGCCGTGACGGGGTGGCAGGTCATGGTGAAAAAATAGCCGTTGGCGATCGACTGGCCGACGACGATCTGGCAGTCCGGATGCAAATGCTCGGCGGCGGTCGTGAGCATCAGCACGGCGGTGCGGCGGTAAATGTCGGCGCCGGCCTTGGTGGTCAGGTCCACGGTCTCGACCGTGCAGTCGCCGCGCAGCCGCCGGCCCAATCCGGCGAGCTGATGATTGACGATCGCGCCCAACGCCGGGTGCTTGCCCGGATGCGGGTGCTCGACCAGCAGCTCGGTGATGCTGACGCCGGCGTTCGTCTTGATCGTCTGCCCGTTCAACACCACGGTAATCGGACGCGCCATGTTTCCTCCCGCGGTCGATCCGCGCCGGCGGTCATTATATAGCAGCTATTCGCGGTTTCTAGCGATAGTTCTTTTCGTTGTTGAAAAGGGACGCCGACGATCGTCTACTCGGTTACGCTGCCCGCCAGCCTGCGAAGCAGGCGAAAGTTATTTAGCTCGGTTACGCTGCCCGCCAGCCTGCGAAGCAGGCGAAAGTTATTTAGCCACGGGCGTAAGCCCGTGGGACCGATGTTCGCCGAGAACGAGCCCCAGTAGGGGGCGAAAGATTCTTTCGCCCGCTTCGCGGGCTTCGGGTTTTTCCTTCGCCCTATCCCCGCGCTTACGCACGGGGCTAATCAGCTTTCGCCCGCTTCGCGGGCTTCGGGCGTCCGGCCGCGTCGATTTGCGGTCGGCCAAATCAACCGCTTCGTCAGTCGTTCGGAGACAAAGCGGATCTAGACTTCATCTTTGCGCGATCGTCGCGTCGAACAGCGACAATTGGCGCAGCAGCGCGGCGGCTTCCGGCGCGGTCATGTCGCCGCCGGTCAGCGCGGCGGCGATGGTGGTCAGCGTGCGCCGCAGCGCCTCCATCGTTTCTTCCGCGGCGGCGACCTGGTGATTCCCCCGGTCGATGCGCTCGGCCATTTCGCGCAGCAGCGCGCGCAGCACATCGGGATGCTCGGCCAGATAGTGCGGCAGCTCGGCGGATTCGACGCGCACCAGCACGCAGTCGCTGATCGCCCGCGCGGTGACGGCCCGCGGCGAACCGCGCAGCGCGGCCAGCTCGCCCAGCAGCGTGCCGCGTTCGTCGAGCACGGCCAGCCGACGGCCGCCGCGCAGCACTTCGACGCGCCCGCTTTCCAGCCAGTAGATTTCGCTGGACGGCTCGTCCTCGTAAAACAACACGGCGCCGGCCTCGACGCTGATGCGGTGATGCGGCGAATCGGGCAGCGGCAGATGCAGATGCTGCTGCTCGGCCCATCGCCGCACCGGCGCGTGTTCGGCGCTGGAGTCGAGCAAGTAGAAATCGCGATCCGCCGGCAGCGTGCACGGGCAGGGCTCGTCGGCTTCGCCGCGCGCCCACGCGAGATCGAGCAGCACTTCGTCCATCGACTGGTAGCGCCGCTCGGGCTGCTTGGCCGCCATGCGCCGCACGAGCACGATGACCGGCTCGGGCAGCCGCTTGTACAACTCCGGCGCGAAGCGGATTTCATCGGTGAGATGCCGCGTCAGCACGGCCGGAATCGTCGGCGCCTTGAACGCCGGTTCGCCGACCAGCAGAAAGTAGAGCGTCATGCCCAGGCTGTAGATATCGGCGCGCGCGTCGATGCGCGGCGAGCCGCTGATCTGCTCGGGCGCGAGGTAATACGGCGTGCCGAGCAGCGAGCCGTCGATGGTGACCGACGAATCGTCTTCGAGCTTGGCCAGGCCGAAGTCGCTCAGCTTCGCGTGGTCGTCGTCGGCCAGCAGGATGTTCGACGGCTTCACGTCGCGATGGACAAAGCCCTTGCCGTGCGCGTATTGCAGCGCCTGCGCGACCTGAGTGGTCAGCGCCAGCGCGCGGGCGAGCGGCAGTGGGCCGGAGTGCTGCACGAGGTCGGCGACGCTCGCGCCGGGCACGTATTCCATCACCAGGTACGGCCGCCCGCGCACCACGCCGGTGCGCAGACCGCGCACGATGTGCGGGTGATCGAGCGCCGTCAGCGTCTCGCCTTCGCGCTCGAAACGCCGCACGAAGTTCGGATGCTGCATCGCCTCTTCGGTCAGCACCTTGACCGCGACCAGCCGCCCGTCGCTCGTGCGCCGCGCGCGAAACACCTCGGCCATGCCGCCGCGGCCGATCAACTCCAGTTCGCCCAGGTCGGAGATGCGCGAGATGTTCGACGCCGTCTTTCTCATCGCCCCAATCTACCTCGCCAGCGGTTTGAAGTCGTGCGGCCGGCTGATGCCCTGCGGGCCGATTTTGTGCTCGCGCAGCAGCCGCCGGCGGCGGATGACCACGAACGTCAGCGCCACGGCGCACGCGAACAGCGCGAGGCTGATCCACTGGCTCGTCGACAGCGGCCCGTAGAAGCCGCGGTCCGCGTCGTCGCCGCGAAAGAATTCGATGATGAAGCGCCCGATGGAATACAGATAGAGCGACAGCGCGAACTGTTCGCCGTAGACCACGCGTTTCCTGCGCCACGCGACGAGGGCGAAAAAGATGATCAGCCCCAGCGCCGCTTCGTAGAGTTGCGTCGGATGCACGGCCGCGCGGCCGTAGTCTTGCGCCGCGGGCGAACCGGCCGGAAAGACCACGCCCCACGGCATGGTCGTCGGGCAGCCATAGCAGCAGCCGGCGAGGAAGCAGGCGAAGGTGCGGTGAATGGCGAGGCCGACGCCGAGGTACGTGGAGGCGATGTCGAGGATCGGCAGGAACGGATGGCGGGAGAGGCGCAGGTAGAGCCAAGCGCCGGCGATGGCGCCGAGGTAGCCGCCGTAGAACACGACGCCCTCGTGCAGCGAAAACAAGCGGCTCGGCTCTTCGCGGTACAGCGGAAAGCGCGCGATCACGTCGAGCAGCCGGCTGCCGATCAGCACGCCGACGACGGCGACCAGAAACATGCGCAAGATGCGAATTTCGTCGAAGCCTTCGATCCGCGCGCGGCGCACGGTAAGCAGAATGCCGACGAACGCCGCGAGCGGATAGAAAACGCTGTAGGCGTGAATCTCATGCAAGCCGAAGTGAAAGAGGATGGGGTGCATCAGGCGGGATTTCCGGCGCGCGACGCGGCGAGGCGATCGCGCACGGCGCCGACGACGAGGAAGGCGAGACAAACCAGGATAATCAACATGCCGTACACGCGGAAAAAGCGCAGCGCGTCATCAGGCAGCAGCAGCAGCGGCAGACCGTGCGCGGCGCCCAACAGCAGCGCGACGCCGCGCAGCACGCGTTGCCGCGGCGACGGCCGTCGCGCGAGTGCGATGTACAACGCGACGCCGACGCCGAACGGCAGGAAGAGCCCGGCCAGCAGCGACTGCCACGTGTTGACGAGTTCCAGCTCGGTCTGCACGTCGAGCGCTTCGGGCAGGTCGCCGTATTTCTTTTTCAAAATCTCATCGCGTTCGGTCACGTGCGCGTTGATCTGCGGGCGCTGCGCATCGCGCTTGGCGATCTTCTGCAACTCGAGGCGTTTGCCGCCGCGGTAGCCGAGCAGTTCGAGCGAAAGCAGTTGGCGGTATCCGACCGTGGCCGCCAGTCCGACGACCACCGCCGCGAAAATGATCAGCCCCTTACGCAGTTGACCCAAGGCGCATCCCGTGAAATTTCGTTTGCGCGAACTCGCCGATCATAACCGCGAAGCCGCGGTTCATTCAACGAGGGCGTCGGCGAGCACCTCGGCCGGATGTTTCGCCGGTACGCCGGTCAGATGCTCGATCTGCATGCGGCAGCCTTCGCACTCCGACAGCACGACGTCGGGCCGCCACTCGGCCACGCGACGCGCCACGCCGGCGCCGATCTGACGCGCGAGGTCGGCGGTCTTGTGCTTCAGCCCGTATGTGCCGGCCAGACCGCAGCAGCCGGCGTCGAGCACGCGCACCTGCACGCCCGGAATGCGCCGCAGCAGCGCGGGCGCGTGCGCGCCGAAGCCGAGCGCGGTCAGATGGCACGCCTCGTGATAGGCTGCGTGCAGCGGCGTTTCCTTCCACTTCAAGTTGAGCTCGCCCGCCTCATCGAGCCGATGCAGATAAGTGAACAGATCCACCACGCGCGAATACACCGCCGAGTGACCCAACCCCAGCACCTCGCCGGTCTCGTGCGACAACGCCAGCGCGCAACTCGGCGAGCCGACGACGATGGCCTCAGCGCCTTGATCCAGCGCCTGCTCAAACGCCGCGAGGTTCGCCGCGTCTTGCCGGCGCGCGCGATCGAAATTGCCCGCGCCGATCAGCGCCGCGCCGCAGCACTGCTGCACGGGAAAGATGACTTCCACACCCGCCGCTTCCAGCACCTTGACGACGGCCCGGCCGACTTCGGGCGCGTTGCTGTCGGTGAAGCAGCCGTAGAAATAGGCAACCTTATGTTTCGCGCGGGGCGACTCGTGCCGTCGGGCGAACGTGCGGAAGCTCTCCCGCGCGAAGGTCGGCAACGGCGCGCGGCGGTCGACGCCGAACAATTTCTCGGCCAGCCAGCGCGCCCATTTCATTCGCAGCAGCGGCGTGGCGAACCAGTGAAAGCGTTGTCCCCACGGGTTGAACCAGTGCGCGTGCGTCAGCAACTCGGTGGCGACGTCGCGCCCTTTTTCCGCGGCGTAACGCTGTTTGGCGAACAGGTTGATCTCGGCGATGGGCACGTCCGCCGGGCACGCGACCTGACAGCGATAGCAGCCGCTGCACAGGTTGATCCACGGCCCCTCGACCGGTTCGCCGCGGCCGCGGAAGCGCTGGGCGTCGGGACCGGCCTGCTTCGGCCCGGGGAACGTGGCGGTCGTTTGCGCCACCGGGCACGCGCTGACGCAGATCGTGCACTTGATGCACGGATCGAACAGCGTCTCCGGCCGCCGTGGTTCGGGGATGAAGCGCTTCATCGCGCGACTCCGGCGGCGAGGCGTCCGGCGACCGTGGCCGTGGACAAGGCGACGCCGCCGCCCGACCGTTCGCGGTAGGGGTCGAACCCGCCGAGGATATCGCCGCACGCGAACAGGTTTTCGTAAACCGGCGATTGATCGCGGAGCGGCCGCAACGAGGAGTCGACGATCACGCCGCACGACAAGGCGGGGTGTCCCGCGCGATCGAGAAACCGGGAACGGAAAAACGATTCACCCGCCGGGAAGGAAAGGGGCAGGTCGAACACCGGTTCGCGCAACGCGCCGCGCGTGCTGACGACGCCGCCGGTCACCAGATGGCCCGTCGCCAACACCACGGCGTCGGCGGTTTCTTCGCGTTCGAGGTCCGCCACGCGCACCTTCACGCCGCGCAATACGCCGCCGCCGTCGAGCGCGCCGACGGCCCGCACGTTTTGCGCGATGCGCACGCCCCGGTCGAGCGCGATGCGCCGCAGCGCGTGCATCAACCGCAGCCCGGGAATGCTGGGCGGCAACCCCGGAACCTCGACCAGTACGCCGCCGAAGCGCGACTCGATCGATCGCTTTTGCTCTTCCGCATTTTCCAAACCGAGCAGCGCCGGGATCGCCACCGTCAGCCCGCGTGCTTCTCGCGCCAGGAAGTCGCCGAAGCGCGCGCTCTCCGCCGGCTCGGCGAGCTTCGCGGCGAGGCCCATGGCGTCAAGCTCGCCCTGCGCCACCTCGAAGGCGAGGGTGCGGACATTTTTTTTCGTCAGCCGGCTCAACCCGTCGGCGACCAACCCCGCCGAGAAATTGCGATACGGGCCGATCGAGCAGACGACATCAATTTGCGCGGGATCGACCGCCATGGTCAGCGGCGTGAGGCCCGTCAGCCGCAGCGTGCCCATCGCCGTCAACACGCGATATTGATGGCGGCCGTCGCCGAGATAAGTCAGCCCGTGTTCAGTCACGCGACGCTGAAAGCCGACCATCGCGCGGACCACGGCGTCACCGCCGATCTTCGCGTACGGATGCTCGGGCGCCAGCCGCGCAATCGCCTCGAGCGGATTCTCCACGGCCGGCCCGTCTGGTTGTGGATAAGCCAGCAAGTCGATGCACCCCGAGAACAAATGATGCACGCCCTGACCGGCCTGCAACAGCGCGACCTCCGCGCCGGCCTCGCGCGCTTCGATGGCCGCCGTCAAACCGGCGAGGCCGCCGCCGATGACCAGCACCCGCCTCATGCGTCGCCTCCGCGGTCGAGGCCGAACAGCGTCGCATAGAAGGCGTAGTTGAGCGCCTCTTCGCGAAGCTGATCGCCCCAGAGCACCGGCGCGATGCCGCCGAAACGCTGATCGAGAAAGCGGGTGATCACCGCGGCGGGGCTGCCGCCGGCGAGCAGGCCTTCATCGTGCAGCAGCGCCAGCCCGCGATACGAACAAAGCCCGCCCTGGCACGGCCCCATGCCCAAGCGCGTGCGGTGTTGCACGTCGGCCAGATCCGGCCGCCCGTGCAGTTCGGATAGGATCGCGCGAATCGCCTCGCGTGGAACCATTTCGCATTCGCAAACCATCTCGCCGGGTTTGGTCGTGGCCAGCCGCGCCAGACGTTCGTAGCGGTGATAGAACGGCGCCGGTTCGCCTTCGCGCAATGGCGTGTCCGACGTGCGGCCGGCGACGCGGCGGCCGAGCAACTCGCATACCTGGTCGGCGGTTTTCTCGGCCATCAGCCGATAGGTGGTCAGCTTGCCGCCGACGATGCTCACGAGCCCGGGAACGCCGTCGCGCGTCGCGTGATTCAGCACGAAAAAGCCGCGCGTGATGCCGCGGCCGTCGGCGTCACCCGATTCCTGAAACAGCGGCCGCACGCCGGCGTAGGACCGCAACGCGCGCGCCGTCGCGAAGCCGGGCGCCAACGCCGCGCCTTCGGCGAGCAGCACCGCAAGCTCGCGCGGCTCGATGACCAGTCCGTCGGGACTGGCGACGGTGATGCTGGTGGTGCCGATGATGCTGGTCGGGCCGTTGGGAATGACGAGGTCGGCGTCGGCGGGAAGACGGCAGCGATTGATCACGCGGTCGCAGAAGCGGCGATTCATGATGACGAGGCTGCCTTTGGACAGGCTCAGGCCCACGCGCACGCCCGCCTTGGCCGCGAGCGGCATGCCCCAGCCGCCGGCCGCCAGCACGGTCACCGGCGCGCGCGCTTCGTGCTCGCCTTCGTCGTCGGCGAATCGCACGCCGGTCACCGCGGCGCCGTCGCGAATGAAGTCGATCACCGCGCTGTGCGTGCGGATGATCGCCCCGTGGCGCTCGGCCGCGCGAGCATTTTCCTGGCTGAGCAGAAACGGATCGACGCTGGCGTCGGGAACGCTCAGCGCGCGGGTGAGGCGCGGATTCAGATTCGGTTCCAGCTCGAGCGCGTCGGCCGGCGAAAGCGCGCGGTGCTCGATGCCCGCCTCATCGCAGCCGCGCCGCAGTTGATGGTAGTAAGCCGGATCATCGCCGGGCAGTTCGATGACCAGCCCGCCGGTCAGTTCGACGCAATGCGGGGCGATGCGGCGCACGATGCGATTTTCGCTGATGCACTCTTGGGCCGCGATCGGATCTTTGACCGCGTAGCGCACGCCGCTGTGCAGCAAGCCGTGGCAGCGGCCGGTCGCGCCGTGGGCCAGATCGTGCTGTTCGAGCAACAGCACGCCGACGCCGCGCAACGCCAAATCGCGCGCTACGCCGCAGCCGGTGATGCCGCCGCCGATGACAATGGCGTCGAACCGATCCACCCCGCCCGCCTTAGTGTTCTTTTACCAACTCTTGATCGAGTTCCTGCGCCGCGTCGCCGAAGCGGCCCTGGAACAGGAGCAGCACCGCCGCTCCGACCAGCACCGCGAACCACAGCGTCGCCATGCGAATGATCAACGTCGCCGCGGCGGCTGCACCTTTGGCCAACCGCGCCGCGCCCATGATCGTCGCGCTTTGCAGCAGGCCCAACATGCTGCCCTCGGTCACCCCGAGCCCGCCCGGACTGACCACGCCCATGATCGTCCCGACCGCGTAAATGAAGCAAGCGGCGAGCAGGCGCGGTTCGGCGGTGAAGGCCCGCAGCGTGATCCAAAAGCCCAGGCATTCGCAAAGCCAGGCCAGGGCGGAATAGAACGTCGCCACGGCCAGCGGGCCGATGCGCACCAGCCGATAGATCGAGTCATACGCCGCGTGCAGTCGATGCGCCAACGGCCGCAGCCGCTTCGAGCGCTCGGCCAGGCCGATCGCCCACAGGCAGACGCGCCGGTTGCCGACCAGCAGCACGAATCCGCCGAGGCAAACGGCGGCGATGACCAACACCGCGATCGTCGAAGACTGCACGGTGAATACGGCCAGCCCCGCGACGCTGATCACCACCAGCGCGACGAAGTCGGTCAGGCGTTCGGCCACCACGATCGGCGCCGACACGCTGAGCGGCGTGCGGTTCGCCTGCTTCAGCAGCACGACCTTGAGCAGCTCGCCGATCTTACCCGGGCTGATCGTCATCACCAGGCCCGACAAAAAAATGATGAAGCTGTCTTTTTTGGGCAGGGGAATGGTCAAGGTCCGCAGGTAGAAATCCCACTTCAGAAAGCGGAAGACGTAGTTCGTAAAGGCAAGAGCGAGCAGGAGGGGAAAAAGCGCCCAGGGGAACGAAGCGAGCGCCGTGGAGAGCTGGGACCAGCCTGAATACAGCACCACCAGCAGATACACCAGCCCGCCGATGGCGATGCCGATGATCAACTTCTTGCGCAGACTGTGGAGCAAACTCTCGCCGGCCAAGCAGCCTCCAGGCCAAAAAAACGCCCTACGATAGGGCTTTGCCCAGCGGCTTGCAACGGGCGCGCGGGCTCAAACCGGCGCGTGATAGAGCACGGTCAGCTTGAGTTGCAGACGGTACAGCGGCCGTTGGCTGTCTTTCTGAAACCGCACGTTGGTGATTTGCGTGTCGATGGCGTTGCCGTCGCGGGTGCGATCGGCATAGAACGCGGTTTGCAGATCGTCGAGCAAATCGCCGACGCGCTCGGCGCCGTCCGCGCCGAACGGCTCGTCGATCCACGCCGTGACCGCGAAGCGCGCGCGCCGTTCCTCGAGATTGCACGGCAGCGGCCGGACGGCGGTGTCCTCGGGCACGATGGCCGCCACCGGATACGGCGCCAGCTCGGACGGCGACGGGTAGTGATCAAGCACTTTGCCCATCGTGAAGTTGTACACGTTCGCGGTTTGCACGAACGCGGCGGAGGTCAGCAGGTCCTGATAGATCGCGGTTTGAGCGTTGTCACTCATGGTTTTCTCCTTCGTGTTCAGCCGATGGCCCATTTGAGCAGCAGCGCGCCCAGCGTGCCGAATTGAAACGCCAGCACGATCCACGTGAGTTTGCGGCTGCCGCGGACTTCGCGCGCGAGGTTGCCGATCAGCAGGCGCTGATTTTCGTGGCGCAACTCGCACGTTTCTGCGCGCACGTAGAGCCCGTTGTGGTTGTGATCAATTAGTTCCATTGGCCTGGACCTCGGGGAATATTTTGAGCAGATTCGCGGCGCGCCGCAGAATGTCCTCCGTCGCGTCGGCCTCGTACATGACCGGCTCGCCCGGCTGCGCAAAAATCAGTGCGCCGGCGTCGTTCGAATTCGGTTTGCCCCGGTGGCCGATCGAGAACGCGACCAGGCCGCCGTCCGGGAAAAATTGTCGGATCGACGCCGCGAGGATTTCCGCCAGCCGCTGCCGGCCCGTCTCGCTGCGGATGATGGCGGCGTGCTCAGGGTTCGAGCAGAACAGCGGTTCGGGCAGGATGGCCGGCATCCGCGTGTAGTAGATTTGCGAGTTGCCGCGGCCGTTCATGCCGCCGACGCACACGCCGTCGTCGCCCCACTGCCGTACGCCGAACGCGCCGGCGACCTCGGCCGTATACGATTGCGCCCAGGCTCGGCTGATTGGTCCGGCGTTGAGGCCCACCACGCAGAGCGTGTAGTCGGCGGACGGATCGTCGGCCGCATTCAGATGATGCGCCACGAAGCACACGGCCCGGTCTTCGTTCGCCTGCTGCTGGCGATCGCGGTAGGCGCCGGTGTAGAAGTTGACACGATAAGTACTCATTTTTGTCCTTGACACCGCCGCGGCGGCGGCGAATTTGTTTTGTATCGGCGCATGATGCGTCCATTGGAGGTTCGATCATGAAATGGGTATTCTGTTCGCTCGTGGTCTTGGCTTTCGCGATCCTCATCATTGCTTGCGGCGACCCGTCGGATTCGTCGAACGACGACCATCCGGTCTACGCCGGCATGTCGTGCGCGGACGCCCTTGAGGCCGAATGGGAAAAGTGCTTCTGCCCGACCCTCACCGAAGAAAACTGTCGGCTCTCCATCAAGTCGGCCCAAGACGGTTGCACGCAATCTGACGCCGATTGCATCGTCGACCATTGGCCTAACTGTAACAAGATTCGTGAATGTATAGACCAGGCGCAACCTGGTTACGGCTCGTCCTAGCTTGTCGGCCATCTCGGCGACCATTGGATGTGCATAATGACCGCGCACCGTTCTTCCTGTGCATGGGTGTAAAGGCATCTCAGGTCGCCCGTCGATCCGTCAACGGAAAAATCGAAACGGCCGTCTCCCGCCGTCACCCGTAGGGTATCGCCGCCCGCCTGATGGCCGGCGAAGAAGTGCTGTGTGCCGAACAAGCTTGTTCCGCAAATGAAGTCATCTTCGTCGCCGCCGGGAACGTAAGCGTGAACGTGTTCCAGTTCGTAGTGGGCCCAGAGGCTGATGATGATCAACCGTTGCTGGAAACCCGGCGCGGCGCCGCCGGCGAAACCATCCGACAACGCGCCGCCGTATTCGCTCACGTCGACGATGGTGTGCGTCGTGTTGCTGTCGGACTCCATCGTGCGCCAGGCCCAGAACTCGCCGCCGCTTTCGTGCGCCGGATCGGACACCGGCGACGGATCGCCGTCGCTGTCGCCCAAGGCCGGCAGCACGACGGCTTTGACGTTTTTCAGGAAGCTGTCGTTGGTGTTGTGTTGCCGGTAATCCGAGGCCTTGGTCGGGTCGCCCTCGGACACCGGTTGGAAACCAAGGACCTTGCCGTCGCGGTCTTGAAAATCCATGTTCATGTCTCCCGATAGTGTGAGAAACCGTCGTAATTCGTCCCGTTCGCCTCGAGGAGGCCGTCGTCGCGGGTCCAGAAACCGCCGGCTTTTCGTTCGTCGGACGTGGAATCCGCGAACGACGGATGGTCCTCGTCGGTCCATAACGAGCCGTACCAGCGCTTGACCATCCGGATGCCTTTGACGGTCGCCGCGCCGGCCGCGTAGTCCTTGTCGGTCGAGGTGATGTAGATGATCGCGCCTTCGAGCCCGTCGCCCGTCCATTCGAGGCGCGGCGTTTCGCCGATGGACATGCCCAGGCCGAGCAGCGGCGCGGTCGCCTCAAAGACGCGGCATTTAGCTTGGATCGCCAGATAGTAGTTGTCGAGCATGATCCGGGCGTCTTCGTCGCGCCACAGCCAGTCCGATTCGATTTCGAGATAGGGTTCGATCGTCTCGGTCTTGAAGCCGATCTGGCGCGTGTCGCCGCGTTGAATCATCTTGTCGTAGTTGTCGGCGGCCGGGTTGCGGCGATACTTGATCCGCACGCCGTGATAGTCCCAATCGCGCGAACGCAGCGTGTGCCGCTGCGAGTCGTTGGTGCGCACGCCGTCGAGCCGCCAGACCGGCACGTTCTCGCCGTAGTATTCCCAATGGAACAGCGGGTTTTTCTTGACCGCGAACTTGCCGTTTTTGACGTAGAAGATCAGGCCGGAATCGCGACAGATGCCGGCGATGATCTCGGTGATGAGCTTTTTCTTTTCGCCGATCCAGCCGCGCAGGCGCAGGCCGGTGGTCACGAACTGCCGGTGGTCGGCCGGATCGAGCGAGCCGTCGATGAGCTCGCTGCTCACCGCGCCGAACAGTTCGTCGGTCAACAAGTTTTGGATGATGGCCGCCGGCTCTTCGATCAGCGCGCCGCCGGCCCCGCGGTTCCCTTGGAAGTCACGCAGGCGGACCGTGTCGCCTTTATGCCAGGTCACGTCGTCGCTGCCTTGGGATTTGTCGAGCTGAAAAGTGACCGCGCGGTTGGTGTAGCTGTCCGGATCCGGCGTGGGATAACTCGGGCCGGTGACGTTGACGACATGGAACTTGCCTTGCCACTCCGGCGCGCTGTGATTGCCGCCGCCGGCGCCTTGCCACCAGGCGCGACCGCCGACGAAGGCCGCGTCATGCGCGTTGGCG
>PMZC01000045.1 GCA_003170555.1 Deltaproteobacteria bacterium | reverse complement strand
TCGGGCGAATACAAGATTCGCCCTTGCTGAATGGGCGCCATTGACACGCGAAGCGTAGCGCAGTTTGTCAGTATGAGTCAAAAAGCACTGATACGCCTCGCGACTGAGTCGCTCGGCGGATCAGTGGCACCCGCGTATCTCTCGTCGTTTCGACGCTATCTGCCGCCTTTAAATCGCCGATTGTGCCGCCATGCATACCGCATAGGCACGCACTTGTCCCGAGCCGGCTGTGGTGTTCTTGTAACCGCAAGCGCAATGGTCACCGGAGCCTGGGGATATTACCACTTGGATTTCTTCGAGGAAAAAACCGCCCGGATCCGCGGCAATGCATTGACAACCAATGGCGATATAGCCCGNNTCTGCTCCGGCATCGATGACAAGGAAACTTCCAGCCGTCTTATAAACGAGCGGTCCGGCTTCGATTGCGTTTACGAGATAATTGAAATTGTCGTTCACTTGCGAGGCCGATGCCGTTGTGTGAGCCGAGAAAGTATGCGGCAAGGTAAGCGCCTTATGTGCTCGCGCGTTGGTCGCGTATACGGTTAACGACGACGCGACCACCGCGATCAACGCCGCAAGC
The DNA here is from genome assembly GCA_003170555.1 of Deltaproteobacteria bacterium. Taxonomy (GTDB): domain Bacteria; phylum Lernaellota; class Lernaellaia; order Lernaellales; family Lernaellaceae; genus FEN-1099. The sequence goes on along the minus strand of PMZC01000045.1, from coordinate 17,777 downwards.
ACCAAAACCAGCAAATTACTCTTCTTCATATCGAATCCTCCTGTTTACCGAAGTATTGTTGTTGAAGCTGCAAATTCCTTAACCCCAATTCGCTTCGTCCCAGTTGCCTTCGTCCCAGATTAGCGTTTCGGGTGACGTGTCGTCGTCCGGTGACGTGTCGTCGTCGGGCGTCGTGTCATCATCCGGCGTGGTATCGTCATCGACGTCGTCGTCAGCGTCATCATCGATGTCATCATCGATGTCGTCGTCGATGTCATCGTCGACATCATCATCTGATCCGTCGTCATCGATGTCGTCGTCGACATCATCGTCAACGTCATCGTCGGCGTCGTCGTCCGACGCGTCGGAGTCGTCGTCGCCTCCCCCGCTATGCGAGCCGCAGGCATATAGCCCGAAGCAGAGAACGAACGCGGTTAGAAGTAGAAGATAACGGTTCATTACCCCTCCTTTGGTTAATTGTTTCCCAAGATGTTTACTAAGTCTGTTTACATATATAGATATGCGATGAGACTGTTCATGTCAAGGGCGTTTCTGTTCCACAATTCATTGGGGAGACAGAACATGCCCGATCCGCTGAAAGCGCTTGGTTCCGCCGTTAGAGCATTGCGAAAAGAGCGCGGTCTGACGCAGGAGCAATTAGCGGAATTGTGCGACCGGCATCCGGTGTACATTTCCGAACTCGAACGCGGTCTAAAAAACCCTTCTATCGAAAGTATCATCAGGCTGTGCGCCGCGTTGAAGACCACGCCGGGCAACCTGATGGATCTCGCCTTTGAAAAGAACGTAACCGACCGAGCGAGAAAACAGTTTTCGCGTTTGATCGCCCACGCCGATTCGAAGAAGCTTCAAACCCTCTATCAAATGAGCCGGATTTTTCTGGAAGCGTGATATCGGGGCGGACAGCTATGGCAGGGCACGGCACGCCGTGCCCCTACGAATCTATTTTCCCAATCCCGTTGATCCTGTCAAAATAATTGCGACGACGAAAAAATGAACGACGTGTCTACACAACCATCGCCAGATCGCGTCCGCACGAGGCGCACGTACCGGCGTCGGTCAGCCCGACGACTTCGACGCTGTAACCCAGCCGTTTGATCGCGGTCGCGCCGCACTGCGGGCAGCGGGTGTCGGAGGCGCCGGGCAATTGCACGTTGCCGACGTAAACGAACTCGAGCTTTTTCTTCGCGATGGTCGCGGCCTCTTCCAGCGCCCGGACCGGCGTCGGCGGCGCGTCGAAGCGGTGATTCGGAAAGTAGCGCGAGAAGTGCAACGGGATTTTCGGCGACACGGACGCCAGCCAATCCACCACCTCGGCCACCGCCGCCGGCGATTCGTTCGCCCCGGTGACCAGCAGGTTCGTCACCTCGACGTGCACGCCCGCCCGCACCGCCGTTTCGATATTGCGGCGCACCGGCGCCATCTTGCCGCCGGCGACGCGGCGATAGAATTCCTCGTCGCCCTTGAGGTCAACGTTCATCGCGTCGACCCATTGCGTCAACTCGGCGAACGGCTCGGCTTCGAGATAGCCGTTGGTCACCAGCACCACGGCGTGACCTTTCGGACGCAGCATCGCGGCGGTGTCGAGGATATATTCGAACCAGATCATCGGCTCGTTGTAGGTGAAGGCGAGGCCAATTGATCCGCCCATCCCCGCCTGCGCCGCCAGCTCTTGCGGCGAAACGTACTTCGTCGAAGCTTCGCCGGTGGACAGATGCCAGTTTTGGCAGAACTTGCACGCGAGGTTGCAGCCGATCGCGCCGACCGAGGCGATGCTCGTCCCCGGATGAAAATGGAACAGCGGTTTTTTCTCGATCGGGTCGACGGCCAGCGCGGCGACGCGGCCGTATTGCGCGGCGAGTAAGCGGCCGTTCTCGTTGCGACGATGCAGGCAAAAGCCGAATTGACCGGGTTTGATCACGCAATGGCGCGGACACAACTCACAGCGGCAGACCTGATCGGCGAGCGCGCGTTGAAACCGGGCGGTTACTTCCGGTTCGCGCGCGGCCAACGATCACTCCGCGTCGCGGCAGCAGCGGAAGCCGAGCGTGTAGCTCTGCGTGTTGGGCATGGCCGCTTCACGCGTAGCGCAACGCACGGCCCAGTCCGGCAGGTTGGCCGAACCGCCGCGCACGACGTAGGCCGACTGCCCCGGCGAAATCGGCGACGCCGTCCACTCGCGCACGTTGCCCGACAAATCGTAAACGCCGAATGACGACCGGCAGCCGGACCATCCGCCCGAGGGGGCGACGCCGCGCGGGGCGCCGCCGGCATCCTGCGTCGCGCAGGCGTTCGGGTTGTAGGTGTCGCCATACGGGTAGCGGCGGTTGCCCGGGCCTTTGCACGTGCGTTCCCATTCGCGTTCCGAGCACAGCCGTTTGCCCGACTCCGAGCAAAGCTTCTGCGCCGCGTAATAGTTGACGTTCACGCGCGGCTGAGCGCCGGGCTGGTTCGGATATTCGTAAAGGTCGATGCAGAAGGCCGCGACGAAAACCGGCGTGTTGGGTTTCTCGCCGGGTTTGCGTTCCGGATCATCGGGCGCGCTGCCCATGCGCAACGACCCCGCGGTGATGAACCGCATGCCGTCCGGGCAATGTTGCGCGACGACCGGCGTCGGCGCGGGCGTCGGCGAAGGAGTCGGTGCAGGCGTCGGCGGCGGCGTGGTCGCCTTGGCTTCTTTGGCCTTGGTCAACAGACTGAGGAACCGCGGATCGCCCGGCGAAACCTCGAGGCCGCCCTGCGCCAGCGACATCGCCTGATCGTATTTCTTCTGGCTGTACGCCTGTTGCGCCTGAGCCAACAGGCGCTGGGTCATGGTTTGCCGCGCCTGCTGCGCGTCGGGGTGATTCGGCTGCAGCGTTTCGATTTGGCGCACGACGTAAAACGCACAGGCGTCCGGCGGCGCGACATAGCGCTCCTGCTGCATATAACCGCGCAGCTTGTCGAGCAGCGCAGCCAGGCTGCGGTTCTTCTGCGCATCGTCGAAGAGCTTGCGGAACTCGACGTTATCCGGCGCGATCACCAGCGCGTCGCGCGCGGCCTCGTAGGCGTCGTCCCAATGCTCGCGGGACACGGCCTGCTGCTCCGCGAGACGCAGTTCGTCAAGCATCGTTCGTTTCGCGTCGGCGATGAACGAGTTGCCGGAGTCGAGGTCGGCCAACTGTTGCAACGTGAAGAGCGCGCACGCGCGGCGCGGCCGCATGTACGCCTTGTCTTTCATATAGGCTTTCGCCTGATCGATGAGCTCGGCGATCTTCTTTTTCTTTTCTTCCTCGTTGGTGATCGGCGGCGTCGGCGAAACGGGTTCCGGCGTGACGACCGGCGGCGGCGGGAGGGGCGTGGACATCGCGACGGGCGTGGGCCGCGCGCCGCCAGACAGCGACGAGAAGTTAACCCATTGCTGCCGCCACGCGACAAACGCGAGCACGGCGACGGCGACGACAAGAACCGCGGCGACCGCCCACCCGGGCAAGGCGCGGCGCGCCGGCGCTTTCGCCAGCCGGGGTTTCGGCGCCGGCCGCGGTTTGACGGCCGGTGCGACCGGTTTCGGCGCGGGCGGTTCAACCACCGGCGGCCGTTCCTTTTCCTTCTCGGCGGCGATGATCTTCTCGATCACGTCCCCGACTTCATCCGGCGGCGGCGTCAGCGGCGCTTCTTCCGCGAGGGGCGCCTCGACCGCTTTTTCTACCGGCGGCGCCTTTTCCTCGATCGCCGCCTCGGCCATTTCCGGTTCAGGGGCCGGCGGCCTTTCAACGACAAATTCTTCCGTGATCGGTCCGGACGGCGGCGGCGCGACTTCCGCGACGGCCGCTTCCTCAACGACCGGCTCGGCCGCGGGCGCCTCTTCCGCTTCGACCGGCTGCGCTTCAGGGATCTCCTCCGCAATGGGCGGCGGCGGCTCTTCGGGGACTGCCTCCGCTTCAACAAACTCGACTTCCGCGAGAGGGGTTTCCACGGCGGTTATGGCTTCGGCCGGAAGCTCGACCACTTCTTTTGCGGCCTCTGGCGTCACCGTTTCAACAGCGGCCGGGGGCGGCGGCGGCTCGACTTCCACCAGCGGTTCTACCGGCTCGGCTTCCACCGCCGCGACTTCCGGCGCGGTCTCCATTTCCGGCGCGACGGCTTCCAGCTCAAGCTCGGGAACGAGCGCGGGAGCGGCCGGTTTCGCGGCGAACTCCGCCGGCGCCGGCTCCTCGCCTTGCAGATGTTCGCTGCTGGAGATCGAGGCTTCCAGCAACGCGTCAAACGCGGCCGCCTTGACCGGCGCGGGCGGCGCGGACTCCGCCGCAAAATCGATCTCCACCGCTTCGTAAGCCGGCGAAGCCGGAATCACCTTCGTGAAATCGTGCAACGTCTGCTGCAGTTCCGCGAACGATGCAAAACGATCTTCGGGCCGCTTGGCGAGCAAGCGGGAGAGCAGATCGTCCCATTCCTCCGGCGCGTTCAGATCGAGCTCGCGAATCGGCTTGAAACCTTTGCGCGGCAGTCGACCGGTCAACATCTCGTAGGTCAACACGCCGAGCGAATATTGGTCCGCCCGCGGATCGACCTTGCCGCCGAACGAAATGAACTCCGGCGCAAGGTAGTAATACGGCGAGCCGGCGGAAAGCTGCAGGCTGGCGTATTTGCTGAAACTCAGCAGGTGGCACGTGCCGTAGTCGGTCAGGTAGATGCGCGTGTCGGCCGCCGGCCCGTCCTCCGGCCCGACGCCGCCGAGCAGAATGTTGGACGGCTTGAGCGCGCCGTGGACGACAAACGGCGGCAGTTCGCCCAGGATGGCGAGCACGCGATCGAGCACCAGCGCCGCCGCCGTGGCGTGCGCGGTCTGCTCGATGTCCTGCAGGTGATCGAGCCACGCCCGTACGCTGCATCCTTCCACATACGGCAGCACCACGAACTTCAGGCCGTGGTCTTCACCCACGGAGAGCGGCGACACGATACCCGGACGCCGCACGCCTTTTTCCCGGAGCACGTTCTCGATTTTCGCGGCGCTGACATAGACGGGCATCACCTTGGGCAGGAAAACCTTCAGCGCGTAACGGTGCTCGCCGTCGTGAACGAGAAACACTTCGGCGAGCGATCCCGCGCCGATGAAGCGCTCGATTTCATAGCGACCGGCGATAATGGCGCCGATTTCCAAGCCGGTTTGCATGACACCCCCCACAGGGCAGACGAACTGCGCCGTCTCGTCCGTTGGCCGTCTTTTTTTTCGTTTGAAGGGCTAACACATTCGCGGCGGTCAAGCAAGAGGCGGCCCCACTTGCAATCTCAAAAAGTTTCGTTACCCTGGCGCAATCACAGTGATGAATGTCAAAAACAAAAACCCGTGAAACACCAACACCGTAAGCTTTTACCGCCGCTGCTGGCCGTCGTGTTGCTCGGCGTATTCGCCGCGGGCGCGCGCGCCGATGTGCTGTTCACCTATGGCTACTCCGCGCGCGGCATCGGCATGGCCGGGGCGATGTCGGCCACCGCCGATGATTTCGCCGCCGCTTACTACAATCCGGCCGGCGCGGTGTTTCAACGGCGGCCGAGTTTCGGCGTCGGCTATCTGGTCACCGGCTCGATGATGTCCGGCATCGGCATCGACGCGCCGAAGCTGAAACACACGCAAGGCATGTTGTTCGGCATGACCCTGCCGCTGCCGTTGGGCGGTTTTCTTCGCGAACGATTGGCCTTCGGCTTCGCCAGTTTCTTCCCCAACGGCTTGTTGCTCGGCATTCACGTCCCCTACCCGACCGATCCGCAATACGTGATTCTGCAAAACAGCGGCCAGAGCCTGACCACGATCCCGACGCTGGCGATCAAGGTGCTCAAAGGATTGGCCATCGGCGGCGGGGCGCAGATCTTCGACAACACGGCCGGTGAGTTCACCGCCGTCGTGGAGCCGAACGGCGCGGTGAATGCGACGGTCGGCGAGGAGTTGACCGCCAACTACGTCGCCATCGCCGGCATCATGTTCCGGCCCGGCGAGTATTGGGACGCGGTGCGGGGCCTCAGCATCGGGCTGGTCTTCCGCGACCGCTTCTACACCTACTACCGCATTCCGGTGAACAGCTACATCTCGAGTGTGCCGCTGGCGGTCTACTTCTCGGCGTTCAGCGCGTACACGCCGCGGCAGTGGGTCGCCGCCGTGGCGTATTCGACCGGACGCTGGTTGTGGGAAGGCGACGTGTCGTTCAATCAATGGTCTTACTTCCCCGACCCGAACCTCAAGGTCGACGTTCACCTGAAGATTCCGGTCTTGCCGGTCACGTTCCGCAACAGCACGCGCTACCCGCCGCACTTCCACGACACCTTCACCGTGCGCGCGGGCACGGAGGTGACGGCGTACCAGGGCGAAGATCTCAACTTCCTCGTGCGCGCCGGCTACAGCTTCGACCCCTCGCCGGTGCCGCCGCAGACCGGCGACACGAACTATCTGGACACCGCGCGCCACATCGGCGGGTTGTCGCTGGGTCTGCAATGGAACGGCGTCGGCGCCTTTCGTTTCGAGACGCCCTTCGCGTTTGATTTCGGTTTCCAGGCGCAATACCTGACGCCGCGCACGTCCTATAAAGCGGAGAGCGTCAGTTCCGACAACAAGGGTTATCCGAAAGTCGGGTTTACCGGTTGGCTCTATGCCGTGGTCGTCACCGTGGGTACACAATTTGATTTCGAATAGCCGGCGATACCTGCTCGGTTGCTGCTTGCTCGTCGCGCTGCTCGCGCCGGCCGCGGCGTGGGCCGGGCCGTACGAGGTCTTCGGCACCGGGCCGCGCGCGATCGCGATGGGCGGGGCGTATGCCGCGTTGGGCGAGGACATCGCCGGCGTGTACTACAACGTGGCCGCGCTGACGCAGGTCGAACGGCTGGAGTTCGAACTCGGCTACGTGTACGGCGAACCGCACATCACGATCAACGGCGCGCGGCAAAACGTCGATCTCAACCACGGCACGAACCTCGGCGGCGTCGGTTCGACGGTAGTGCTCGGCCACCGCATGAGCATCGGCGCGAATGTCTTCATGCCCGACGACCACATGATGCGCTTCCTCGTGCTGCCGATTAATCACGCGCACTTCACCCTCTTCGCCAACGCGAACCACACGATCGTTTCGATGGTCGGCGGCGGCTTCGAGATTTTCCCATGGATGTCGGTCGGCGTCGGGACGAGCATCCTGGCCAACAACATCGGCGGCGTCAATTTCGCGATCAACGAAACCAAGCCCAGCCGCGGCAGCCTCAACAGCAACATCGGCAACTACTTTTCGCCCATCGCGGGTTTGTGGTTCAAGCCGACCGATTGGTGGCGCATCGGCGTTTCCTATCGCGAGAAGCTGGAGATGCGCCTGGTGCTGCCCAACACGATCACCATTCCGCCGGTCACCGGTTTTCCGAACAGCGGCGTCCCCATTCTGCGGGAAAGCTACATGACCATCCTGGCCTACACCTGGAGCCACTTCTCGCCGCGCCAATTCGAGTTCGGCACGGCGTTCAAACCGATTGAGCGGCTGGTGCTCAGCGCTGACCTGACTTACATGCAGTGGTCGCAGATGCGCACCGATGCGCCTTATTCCTTCGTGTATCTCACCGGCGGCCTGGCCGACGCGTTTCCCACCAAGATCGGCCCGCTGCCGGAAGGGCCGCACGCGCGCGACACGCTCAATCCGGCGGCCGGCGTCGAGTATCGCGCGGTGTCCGGCGATTGGGCCACGCTCGATGTGCGCGCCGGATACCATTACCGCGCGACGCCGATTCCGGCCCAGACCGGACAGACGAACTACCTGGATTCAAGCGCCCACATTTTTTCGGCCGGGTTGGGCTTCGCGATCTTCAACGTGTTCGAAGCCCTGCCGCGGCCGTTGTCGCTCGACGCTTACTTTCAGTACCAGAAGTTGGAAGACCGGACGTTCCACAAGAAAAACCCGACTGACCCGATCGGCGACATGGAAATCGGCGGCTACTGGTGGAACGTCGGCGGCAGCCTGACGATGAGGTTCTGAACATGCGACGCAACAGCCTTTGGTCGATCATACCGCTGCTGGTCGTCGTCGCCGCGCTCAGCGCATGCGGACAAGGCGTCGACCTGTTCGGCTCGCAGTCGGCGATTCCCGTCACCGGCGTGGCGCCGTGGGGCAAGATCGACCTCGACCCCAACACCGAACTCGTCCAACCTTATATCCTGCAAGGCACGCCCGGTACGCGACTGCAGGAGCCCGCGTATCTCAAAGTGGGCAAGACCCATTATTGTTTTTACGAAGTCGACTTTTTCACCGACGCGACCGGAACGGCCATCATCTCGTCGGAGATTCGCCTGATCACCAGCCAGGACGGCATTCACTGGCAACACGCGAACGACGACCGGCCGGTGCTCGTGGCCGATACTGCGTGGGAAGGCGGCGAGGTCGGCGCGCCGTCGGTAATGCGGCTGAACGGCAAGTGGCTCATGTGGTTCGCGGGCGGCGGCGGCGCGGGCATCGGTTTCGCCGGCAGCGACGACGGCCTGACCTGGATCAAGAATGACAAAAACCCGGTGTTGAAGCCTGACCAGCAATGGGAAGGCGGCCAGCACGGCGTGGTAGGCGGTCCGAGCGTGATCCGGCACGAGAGCAAGTACCGCATGTACTACTCCGGCGGCCTCGACCGCGGGCCGCTCCTGGCCCGGCGCGTCGGCGATGCGATCGGCTATGCCGACAGCAACGACGGTCTGGCCTGGACCAAACGCGACGGCGCGGGTCATTCCAGCGCCAACGGCCGCGGCGACGTGCAGCCCGTGTTCACCGCCAGCCAGTCGTGGGAAGGCGTGAACCCGGCGACCGGCGACGCCGGCTCGGTCTCGAGCCCCGATGTGTTGATCGATCACCCGGTCGATCGCGACGTCTACCGCATGTACTACTCGGGCGATTATCCGGGCGATCCGTTCGCGATCGACGTGAGCATCGGTTACGCCGGCAGCTACGACGGCCTGAACTGGACGGCGCTGCAGGACGGCCTCAACCCGATTTTACAAGAGGTGTTTCCGCTGCACCTGCCTGGGCTGACCCAATTCCTGCTCTACGGCGAATGGTCGCCCAGCGTGATCAAGGGCGACGACGAATACCACATGATTTACGCCCAAACCGACCCCCTTGACACGCTGAGTGGTTTGGCGATAGCTATTAACCCGCCAGCTGATCACTGACGTAGCGACCGGCGTTCGCGTCGGTCCTTCACTGGGCAACTATTGGAAGTTGCCCTTATACGTTTAAAGCTCATCCAAAAACGCCCGCCGCACATGCAGATCGCTGAATCGTTCCCACAACAAGCGCGCCCCGCGGATGCGCAACAAATGAAGCACGCCGCCGATATGCGCCCAGCATTGGTGCGGACGGCTCGCCAACGCGCTGCGGATTCGCCGTTCGACGCCCGCCTCGCGCGCTTCCGCGCGCGACAGCCAATCGGCGCCGGCGCCAAGCAAGGCGGGGGGAATGGGCTCGCTGGCCAGCAACCGGCGACATCGTTCGTACAACCGCCGCACCGATTCCTTTGGCGAAAAGTCCGGCCGCGCGAGCAGCGCCGCCAGATTGTCCGGCGTCAGCAATTCGAACTCCACGCTCGCCAGCAACTCGCGCGATTCGTCGCTGTCGCCGACCAGCTCGACGGTCGCACCGCTTTCGGCCGCGTAAAGTTCGGCCGCGCGCAGCTCGTACGGCATCTGCAACATCTCGCGCACCGACTGCATCTCGCCGTGGTCGCGTTGATCCGGCGGAACGATTTCGTCGAGTCGCCGCAACAAATATTCGCTATGACGTTGACGATACTCAACGCTATACGGGCTGACCTCCAGCGTGATCAATGCGGGACTCAGCCGGCGCAGCAACGGCAGAAGCCGCGCCACGCCGTCCGGGTCGCGGTGCACGACGCCGATCATCCACGCTTGCGTTTCGCGTTGACAGTCCATGTCCCTCTTCCTACCATAAGTGCGGCCATCCTGCAGTCCTTTTGCCCGCAAACCAAGGAGGAGCCATGCCTTCCAGAAAACTGGTGCGCAGCGCGGAATCGGTGACCGCCGGTCAGTCGGACAAACTTTGCGACATCATCGTCGACACGATTCTCGACAACGTGCTGGCGAGCGACCGTTTCGCGCGGGTCGATCTCGACGCGATGGCCGCGCCCGGCCTGGTGCTGGTGGCGGGCGAGTTGTCGACCAAAGCTTACGTCGACATCACCGGCACGGTCCGGCGCGTGCTGGAGGAAATCGGCTACGACAATACCGCGCTCCGTTTTTGCGCGCGCTCGATCGCCGTGTTGAACATTCTCCAGGAGCAGTCGGAAGAGATCGCCCTCGCGGTCGATCGGCGCGGCGCGGGCAACCAGGGCATTCTGATCGGTTACGCGACCAATGAAACCGCGAAGGTGAACATCGACACCGAATTGATGCCGCTGCCGATCTTCGTCGCGCACCGCCTGGCCGAGCGGCTGACGAAGGTCCGCGCCACCGGCGAGGCCCGCGGTCTTTATCCCGACGGGCAAATCCAATCGACGTTCCTGCACGAGGAGTCGACGCCGATTCGCCTGCTCAACGCGACGATCTGCGCGCACCACGATCCGGCTTTCGACAAGGATGTGCGCGAGGTGGTGATGGAGATGGTGCTCAAACCGACCATCGCCGAACTCGGTGACGTGGCCGTGGACGAAGCGGAACTGCTGGTCAACCCGGCCGGCCCGTTCACGCGCGGCGGACCGGACGCCGACGTCGGCATGAGCGGCCGCATGACGGCCACCGATCTCTACGGCGCCGCGGCGCCCTGCGGCGACCTGTCTTTGTCGGGCAAAGACCCGACGAAAACTGACCGCGCGGCGACCTATATGGCGCGTCACCTGGCGAAGAACGTGGTGGCGGCCGATCTGGCGGACCGCTGCGAGGTGTGTCTTGCCTACCTCTTCGGCCGCCCCGACCCGATCAGCATTCAGGTCAACACGTTCGCCACCGGCAAGCTCGGCCTGGACAAAGACCTCGCGGCGGCGCTGCGGAAGGTTTTCGATCTGTCGACCGCGGGCATCGTCGAACACCTCGACCTCTGGCGCGTCGCGTACGCGCCGCTATGCTGCTACGGCCACGTCGGCCGGATCGGCGCGCCCTGGGAAGAAGTCACGCACGGCGCCGAAATCCGCACCGCGATCGAAGACGTGATGAAAGGGAACTGAGATGAAGCCGCGATCGATCGGTTTTTCCACCAAGGCGATTCACGGGCGCAAGCACTTCGACAAACACGAACCGGCCGACCACAAACCGATTCGCAGCATCTCGACGCCGATCTTCATGTCCTCGACCTTCGCCTTCGAATCGGCGGAGCACGGCGCGCAGGTCTTTGCGGGAAAAGTCGACGACTACTTCTACACGCGCATGGGCAACCCGACCACCGCCGCGCTGGAAAGCGAGATCGCCTATCTCGAAGGCGCGGAAATGGGCCTCGCCTTCGGTTCGGGCATGGCGGCGATCAGCCATCTGATGTTCGGCCTGGTGAAGTCGGGCGAGAAATTGGTGTACAGCGACACCGTCTACGGCGGCACGCACATGCTGTTCGGCGAAGTCTGTCCGAAGTACTTCAACATCGAGACGGTGCACGTGAACGGCTGCGATCTTGATGAGGTGGCCCGCGCGGTGGACGACCGCACCAAAATGCTGCTCATCGAAACGCCGGCCAACCCGACGCTGGCGATCATCGACATCGCCGCCTGCGCCGAGATCGCGCACCGGCACAACGCGCCGCTGGTGGTGGACAACACGTTCGCTACGCCGTATCTGCAAAACCCCATCGAGTTCGGCGCCGACATCGTCGTGCATAGCGCGACCAAGTACCTGAACGGCCACGGCGACGTGGTGGCCGGTTTATTGGTCGGGCCCAAAAAATACCTGACCGAAGTGCACCACGAGATTCTGCGCGAAGTCGGCGGCATCATCAGCCCGTTCAACTCGTGGTTGATTCTGCGCGGCATCCGCAGCCTGCCGGTGCGCATGGATCGCCACTGCGCCAGCGCGGCCGAGATCGCGAAGTACCTCGCTTTTCACCCGAAGGTCGACCGTGTTTACTATCCGGGACTGCGCACGCACCCGGGATACGAGATCGCCAAGCGACAGATGCGCGACTTCGGCGGCATGGTCGCGTTCGACATCAAAGGCGGTCGCGACGCCGGCCGCGTGCTCTGCAACAACGTGAACTTGTGGACCCTGGCGGTCAGCCTCGGCGACGTGGATTCGCTGCTCTCGCACCCGGCGAGCATGACGCACAGCACGTACGATGACGCGATGCTGGCGACGTCCGGCATCGGCCCCGGCCTCATTCGCCTCAGCGTCGGGTTGGAAGACGTGGACGATTTGATCGACGATTTGAGTCAGGCGTTCAAGAAGATCTGATGCGGGTTACCACGTCCGGTGGCGCGCTTCGTAAAATGCGCGGCCCCAGATCGGCGCGCTGCCGAAGATGCCGCTGACGCGACAGCCGCCTTCCCACAGCGCGTCGGTGACTTCCTGGTCCTGCATATCCGGAATCACCATCAGGTTGGCTTCCAGTTCGGGGATTTCAAGCTGCCAGCCGGACGACCAGTTCTTCTGCGTCTTCGGGCTCGTCCAGTGGCCCAGCACCTTGAGGTTGAACTTGAGGCCGTGCCGCGTGCTGCCGTCGGCGAACACCACGTCGCACAGCGGGGTCAGGCTCTTGCCGTTCTTGCGGAAATCGAAGATGACGATTTCGACGTTGTTGGTCAGTTGGATCGAATACCAATGCCACTGGTCGAAGTCGCGGTCGCGCCAATTGCCCCACTGCCGGTCCATCCAGCCGCGGCCGCGCACGCGAATGGGCACGCCGGCCACGGAGCCGGTGCCCTGCACCTGCATGTTGGTCAGCGAGAAATAGTAGCTCTTGCCCGCTTCGCCCATCGCCACGTAGCCCTCGCCGCCGACCGCGAGCGGCAGCTTGTTGGCGGTCAGCTTCAGGATCATCGAGCAGAGCGGATGGTCGAAGGTGAACTCATAGACGAGGCGATTGGGGTCGGGCTGCGACAAGCTGGACCACTTGGCGGTGATCAGCCGGTTCTTGTGATCGATGTCGACGGTCGAGTGCGTGAACAGCGCGTGGTGCACCTGCTTGTCGAGCACACCGAGCGAACCGAAGAGCTCGCCGTTCTTGAGCAGGGCGAACATGAAGGTGTAGCGCTGATTCCGCTCGTCGATCATGTGCGTGTTGAAGTACCACCACTCCTGATCGACCTCGATATGCGACTGGCCGAGATCAAAAGCGGCGCGGGCCGGCGGATCGGCTTCGGCCGGATTGATCGGCTTTTGATCGGACGCCTGCTCGAAGCGCACGAAGGCGTTGAGGTCGGCCGAGGGCGGCGCCTGGCCGTGGCCGTGACGAAAACGCAGAAACCCGACCACCGCGACCGCCAACAGCGCCAGCACGATCAATGGAGCAAACAGTTTCAGTACGCGCATGGCTCCCTACGCTTCGGCCGACAATCGCCGGCAAAAAAGGCGAGGAAGTGTAGCAAAGCGAACCGGGATGAGCAAATTCGCCTTCACCGCTCCACGCCCTCGCGGGCCGGCACGTTTTTTTCGTAGTAGTGCCGCAGTTCTTTCATCTCGGTCACCAGGTCCGCGGCGGCGATAATCTCATCGGGACAGTAGCGCCCGGTCAAAATCAGCTCGACGCCGTCCGGCTTTTCGCGCATCAGCGTCAGCACGTCGTCCAGCGCAACAAGATGAAAGAACAGCGACGTGATGATTTCGTCGGCGACGACGATCTGATATCCGCCGCCGTGCATGGCCGCTTTGAACCGCGCGAGGCCCGCCTGCGCCAGCTCGACATCTTCCGGCGCCGGCGGATTCTTGACGTGGACGAACGTGTCTTTGCCGTATTGTTCGATGACGATGTGCCCGGCCGTTTGCGCCGCGGCGGCGATCTCGGCGTAGAACTGCCCCTTCATGAACTGGCCGACGTACGTCCGCAAGCCGCGACCCCACGCGCGGAACGCGAGGCCCAGCGCCGCGGTGGTCTTGCCTTTGCCGTTGCCGGTGTAAACTTGAACGTAACCTTTGCCCAGCATCCGCCTGCTCCCGCCGTGAAAAGTGGAACAATCATAGGGGCATCGGCATTGACAGTAAAGCAGTGCGCGGCAATCATACCGCGTCCATTTTGTCAGGATCCTCCACATGAGCGCTGTTTTACTCGCCATCGCCGCCAGCCTCTTTTGGGGCATCGGCAACACGCTGCAAAAATACGGCATGGCCGCCGAGTTTCCGAAGATCGCCCTGCGCGACGTCGTGCGGAAATTCGGTTTGATTCTGCAAACGCTGTTCAGCAACTGGATCTGGATGCTGGGCCTGGCGAACATGCTGGCCGGCATGGGGCTCTTCGCCACCGCGCTGGGCTCGGGCGACATCACGCTCGTGCAGCCCATCGTGTGCCTGACCGGCGTGGTCGCCGCGATCGGCGGCGTGGTCTTCCTGAAAGAGAAGGTAACCAAAATCGAATGGCTGGGCATCGGCGGCATCCTGCTGGGCGTCGTGCTCGTCGGCGTGGCCGGCCACGGCGAAACTTCGACCATGCCGTCCAACGCAGGCATGTTGATGCTCAACGGCGCGGCCATCGTGCTTGTCATCGGCGCGCTCGGCCTGAGCCGCATCGGCGCGAGCACCGAGTTCACGCTCTCCGTCGCCGCCGGCGTGTTGTTCGGCCTCGCCAACGTGCTCGGCAAATTGCTGACCCAACGCGTGATCGCCGACGTGGGTACGTTTAGCTTACTTCACCTTGCCACCTGGCGCAGCATGTTCACCGACTACCCGGTGTACATCGTCCTGGCCGCGAATGTCGTGGCCGCGTCGCTGCAGCAGACCGCGTTCGCCAACGGCCGCGCCAGCGTCGTCACGCCCATTCTGACGATCATCGCCAACGTACTGCCGATCGTCGCGGCGCTGATCTTTTTCGGCGAGAAAATCGAAGTGCTGCACGCGGTGGGGATCGCGGTGGTCGTCGTCGGCACTGCGTCGTTGGGGCTCAAGTTCAAACCGAAAGAGGCCGCGGCGGTCCCGGCGTAGGCCGCGTCATCGCACTACGCGAACGGCTGCTCGAGGACGATGGTTTCGTCGCGCGCCGGACCGACCGAAATCAATTTCACCGGCAATTCCAGACGCTGCTCGATGAAGCGAATATATTTTTGCGCTTCGCTCGGCAGGTCATCCCAACGGCGGCAATCAGTCACCGAACGCGGCCAACCGGGCAAGTCCTCGTAGATCGGCCGACAGCGGGCGTAATCCGCCGCGGAGGCCGGGATGATGTCCAGCTTGCGGCCGTCGAGTTCGTAGCCCACACCGACGCGGATCGTCGGCAGCCCGTCGAGCACGTCGAGTTTGGTCAGCACCAGATCGGTCAGCCCGTTGATCTCGGTCGCGTATTTCATCTGCGCCAGGTCGAGCCAGCCGCAACGGCGCGGGCGGCCGGTCGTGCTGCCGTATTCGCCGCCGCGATCGCGCAGGCGCTGCCCGAGTTCGTCGTTCAACTCGGTGGGGAACGGCCCGGCGCCGACGCGCGTGGTGTAGGCCTTCACCACGCCCATGATGCGGTCGATTCGCCGTGGTCCGACGCCCGCGCCCGTGCACACCGCGCCCGCAATCGTGTTCGAGCTGGTGACGAACGGATACGTGCCGTGGTCGACATCGAGCATCGCGCCCTGGGCCCCTTCGAACAGCACTTTTCGCCCCGCCCGCAGCGCCTCGTTGACCAGGCGATAGGTGCACGCCAGGTGCGGCCGCAGCCGGTCGGCGAACGCGCGATACGCGTCGTACACCTCGTCGAGCCGCAGCGGTTCCTGACCGTAATACTTCTCCAGCAGGAAATTCGCCTCGGGCAGCTCTCGTTCGAGATACGCCCGCAGCACAACGGGTTGCAGAAATTCGCCGAAGCGCAGCCCCGAGCGCGCGACCTTATCGCGATAGGCCGGACCGATGCCGCGCCCGGTCGTGCCCAGTTTGGCGTCTTTGCTTTTTTTTGTTTCGGCGGCCTTGTCGAGCGCGACATGGTGCGGACAGATCACGTGCGCGCGGTCGCTGATCAGCAACTGGCGTTCGTTTCGCAGCAGACCCTTCGCCCGGAGGCGGTCGATCTCGCCCAGCAGCACCGCCGGGTCGAGCACCACGCCGTTGCCGATCACGCACTGCACCTGCGGATGCAGCACCCCGGACGGAATGTGGTGCAGAATCGTTTTTTCGCCGCCGACCACCACGGTGTGGCCGGCGTTGTTGCCGCCCTGGTAGCGCACGGCGACATCCGCCTGCTCGGCGTAGATGTCGATGACCATGCCCTTGCCTTCATCGCCCCACTGCGTACCGAGAATCACGACCGACGGCATCGGTCCTCCATGCGATTACTGGTTGGCGTCGCCCGCGTACACCTGCTTGACCGACAACACCTGCGGCAGTCGGCGCAAGGCGTCCACGAGTTCGTCCGGCGCTTTCGAATCGATGTTGACCACCATCAACGCGTGGTCCTGTCCCTTGATCCGCCCGAGGCGCAGTTGGCCGATATTGACCTTGGCCCGCCCCAGCGTCATGCCCACGTCGCCGACGACGCCGGGCACGTCTTTGTTGGTCATCAGCAACAACCAGCCTTCCGGCTCGACGGTGATGCGGTAATCGTTGAACTGCACGATGCGCGGCTCGTTCGGCGCCGGGATGGAGCCCTGAATTTCGTGCTCGCCCTTCGCCGTCACCGCCTTCACGCCGATCACATTGGCGTAGTCGGTGAGTTGCGGCCGCTTGGTTTCGACGATCTTGATGCCGTGCTGCTCGGCGAAGTACGGCGCGTTGATCGCGTTGACTTCGCCCTCGCTGTGCAGATGGCGCAGGAACTGAACCAGAATGGCGCGGCGCAGCGGCTCGCTGGGCATCGCCGCGAAGTCGCCGCCGAAGAAAATCTTCAACGTGTGCGGCGCGGCTTCGATGACCTGCCCCAGCACGGCGCCGAGGCGTTCGGCCAGATCGAGCACCGGCGCCATGCGCTTGGCCATTTCCGGCTCGACGTACGGCGCGTTCACCGCGTTCAGCGCGACGCCCTTCTGCAAATATTCGAGCACCTGCCGGGCGATGGCCACGGCGACGTTTTCCTGCGCCTCGCTGGTCGACGCGCCCAGGTGCGGCGTCACGACGACGTTGTCGAGCGCGAAGAGCGGCGAGTCGGTGCACGGTTCGACCGGATAGACATCCACCGCGGCCCCGGCGATCTGGCCCGATTGCAGCGCGGCCAACAGATCAGCTTCGTTGACCAGCACGCCGCGCGCCGCGTTGATCAGCCGCACGCCCTTCTTCATCTTGGCGATGGTCGCGGCGTTGATCATGTTCACCGTCTTGTCGTTCTTCACCGCGTGAATGGTGATGAAGTCGGATTCGGCCAACAACTGATCGAACTCGACCGGCGTGGCGCCTGCCGCGATGATCTTGTCCGGAACGACGAACGGATCGTGCACCAGCACGCGCATCTTGAAACCGAGGGCCCGGTCGGTCACCACGCGTCCGACGTTGCCGAAACCGATGACCCCGAGCGTTTTGTCGGCGAGTTCAACGCCCATGTTCTTCGACTTTTCCCACTTGCCGGCCTTCAGCGCCGCGTGCGCCTGCGGAATGCGCCGCGCCAGCGACATCATCAAGGCGATGGCGTGCTCCGCGGTGGCCACGGTGTTGCCGCCCGGCGTGTTCATGACGACGACGCCCTTTTTCGTGGCGGCGTCCTTGTCGATGTTGTCCGTGCCGACGCCCGCGCGCCCGATGA
>PMZC01000219.1 GCA_003170555.1 Deltaproteobacteria bacterium | reverse complement strand
GCTTTGAACCGCACCACCCCGCGTCATTCGACGCGTGGATCACGCAGATGCACCCGGAGGACCGCCCGGGGTTGCGGGCGCAGATTCAGAAGCTGCAGGAGCCCGGTGCGGGCAGTAGTTGGAATGTGGAGTTTCGCGTGTTGCACCCGGTCAAGGGCGAACGGTGGATGGCAGGCCTGGGGCGCATTGAACGCGATGAGACCGGCCGGGCCGTGCGCTTCGGCGGAATCAACTTCCGCGCCAACATCTGGCTGAACGGGCGGCAAATCGCCGACGCGGGTGAAGTGGCGGGCACGTTTCGCACCTGGGAATTCAACGTGACGGCCCAGGCTCACCCCGGCGCCGCCAATGCGCTAGCGGTCGAAATCTTCGCCCCGACCATTCACGATCTCGCGTACAACTGGGTTGACTGGAACCCGGCCCCGCCGGATCGCGACATGGGCCTGATCCGCGAAGTCACCGTCGCGGCGGGCGGTCCGGTCGCGCTGCGCCGCGCGCATGTCGTCACTCATCTCGACCTGCCGAGCATGAAGCAGGCGCACGTGACGGTGTTCGCCGACCTGGTGAACACGACCGACGAAACGCAGCAAGGAATTCTGCGCGGGCAGCTTGGCGACATTGCCTTCGAGAAAAGCTTCAGCCTGTCGCCGCGCGAAACCCGGCAGGTGAACTTCTCGCCCGGCGTGTTTGACCAGCTCAACATCGACCAGCCGCGCGTGTGGTGGCCGGCGAAACTCGGCGCGCAGAATCTCTATCAACTCGATCTCCAGTTTGTGCAAAGCGGCGCGATCACCGAGCGCGCGCATGTGCAGTTCGGCATCCGCGAGATCACTTCGCGCATGACGATGGAAAATTGGCGCGTGTTTCAAATCAACGGCAAAGACATTTTGATCCGCGGCGGCGCGTGGACGCCCGAAATGCTGCTGCGCCCGTCGGACGAACGCGAAGAGGCCGACATCCGCTACGCGCTCGATATCGGGCTGAACACCATCCGCTCCGAGGGCAAGCCGCTGTCTGATCATTTTCTCGACCTATGCGACCGGCTCGGGATGCTGGTCATGTACGGCTGGTGCTGCTGCGACCACTGGGAACAATGGGGCAGTTGGGACGGCGAGGATTTCGTGGTCGCGGGCGGTTCGCAGCGATCGCAGGTCGAGCGCATGCGCAATCATCCGAGCGCGCTGATGTGGCTGAACGGCAGCGACAACGCGCCGCCGCCGGATGTCGAGCGCGGGTACATCGACATTCTCGAGCGCGCGCATTGGCCGAACCCGATCCTCCCCTGCGCCGACGACGAGTCGACCACGCTGAGCGGATTCAGCGGCGTGAAGATGACCGGCCCGTATGATTACGTGCCGCCGATCTACTGGTACGTCGACGAGCACCGCGGCGGCGCCTTCGGCTTCAACACCGAAACAGGCCCGGGCGAGGCCGTGCCGCCGTTGGCCAGCCTGACCCGGTTTCTGCCGCCCGAGGATTATTGGCCGATCGACGCGATGTGGCGCTATCACGCCGCGCGCGGCTGGTACTTGAAGCTCGGCAAGTTCACCACGGCGATCGCGCGCCGCTACGGCGAAGCGACGGGCATCGCCGATTACGCGATGAAGTCGCAGGTCATCGCCTACGACAACCACCGCGCGATGTTCGAGGCGTACAGCCGCAACAAGTATCACGCGACCGGCGTCGTGCAGTGGATGTTGAACAACGCGTGGCCGTCGCTGATCTGGCACCTCTACGATTTCTACCTCGTGCCGGGCGGGGCGTTTTTCGGCGCGAAGAAATCGTGCGAGCTGGTGCACGTGCAGTATTCGTACGACGACCAGTCGATCGTGGTCGTCAACGGCTACTACCGCGACTTCCCCGGCATGAAGGTGAGCGCGCGAGTACTCAATTTCGACCTGACCGAGAAATTCGCCAAGGAAGCGACCGTCGACATCGGCGCGGACAGCAGCACGCGCGTGTTCGATCTGCCGGCGATCGACGATCTGACGACCACATATTTCGTCAAGCTCACGTTGTCCGACGCTAGCGGTGAGTTGGTGAGCGACAACTTTTATTGGCTGTCCACCAAAGCGGTCGTGATGATCGGGGCCTTCACCGAGCAGGGCCCCATAACGTGGGAAGACGCCGACATGACCATGCTGGCGCAACTACCGCCGGTGACGCTGAACGTGTCGGAGGTTTCGGTCACCCCGGCTGACAATCCGGGCGAGCAAACGCTGCAGGCGACGATCGAAAACTCGACCGATGCGCTGGCGTTCGCGGTTGAACTGCGTTTGACGCAAGGACCCGGCGGCGGCGATGTCACGCCGATTTACTGGAGTGACAATTACTTTTCATTATTACCGGGCGAGCAGAAGATCATCACCGCGACGTTCAACCCGCTGGACCTTGGCGACCAGCAGCCGACCTTGGTGATTGGGGGGTGGAATAGCCTCTAGCGTGTGGCACAGGCGCCCTCGCCTGTGCATATTGCCTGGGCGTATAGCACTACCGAGCGAAACCAACGGAATAAACCTACGCGAGCGACAGACCCACCAACCAAACAACATATCCGGCGATGAACACCGCCGACCACATCAGCGCAGGCTTCGTCAGCAGACGGCCGTCGGGCGTGAGCGCGCGCCAGAGGAAACCGAGCGCCGAACCAACCCACAGCGCGAAGCCGAGCAGCGCGGTCATCGACCAGGCGCGCGAAGGATCCTGGTTGCGTTGCATCAACGCCAGCTCCTTCGGCCGTTCCGCCGGATTTTTCAACTCGAGCGCCACCAGCTCCGCAATGCGCTCCTCCGCGTGACGGATGACTTCGGGATAAGGCTGATAAAGGCCGCGCGCCGCGTACAACCCGCTGCGCAGAATGCGCCAGGCATGTACGGCGCCCGGCAGATCATTTGATTTTTCCCGCTGCTCGGCGATCGCGGTGAGCCGCCGCACGGCGTGTGCGATATCGGGACTGCCGGGCCAGTACATGTGCAACGCGCGGTCGTAAAAACCGATCGCCTCGTCCGCCCGGCCGCCCGCCATCAACCGGTCGGCCTGCGTGCGCGCCTGATGGCCGGCGAGGCAGACGCGCAGCCAGGCCATGACCAGCACGACCACCGCCAACACGATAATCCAGAGTGCTTTGCGCGCCATTTTTTCCGGAAGCGTCAGGGTTGCACGGCGAAGTTGTAAACGAAACCTTCGGAGATAATCACGATCTTGTTATTCAGCTCGTAAAAGCCGACGTCCACGCGTCCGCCGAGTTTGTGTTGATAGAGAACCTGGCCGTCGCCGCTCAGGAAGCGCGCGACGAAGAACATGTTCGCCTGGCCGGGGCAGCGCAGCAGAACCGCCAGGATGCTGTGCTTGCGCGAGTACCGGCTCGGGCCGATCTGCATGTGCTGGCAGTGTCCGGCCGTGGTCTCATCCACCTTATGCTGCCAGCGGAACGTGAAGGTCGCGAGATCGAAAGCCGCGACGATTTCGCCGGCCGGGTCCGCCACCGAAACGAACACCAGGTTGCGATTCGATTCCGCGCCGATGAACTGCACGGCGCCGCGTGTTTTGATCGCGCGCACTTCGCCGTTGGCGGTTTTGAAAAAGCAGAGGCCGTCCGTCGTCGGCAGAAAAACGTAAGCCTCGCCGGACACGAAGTACAACTTGCCGTTGTACGAGCCGGTGCGCTCCCACACGCTCTCCCCGCTGGCGTTGTAGAGGCGGACGATGTTGCCCTCGGCCCGCTTCTGCAGCACGACCACGCTGCCCATTTCGCCCGCCGTCGCGGTGGCCACGCCGACCAGATTGAGGCGGCGGATCACGTTCAGGCGCCAATCGTAGAAGGCGATTTCCAGCCCCGATTCGCCGCTGTTGTCGAATGAGATCAGATGACCGTCGTTGGCCAGGAACTGGCGGCCGCCGACGAACTTCTGGCTGACCACCGTGTAGCCGGCGGGGTCGCGCACGGTGTAGGTGGCGGAGTCGTTGTGCGCCAACCCGCAGCAGGACACGAGCTGCGCCTCGCTGCCGTCCGGCAGCCTGACGGTCGTGGTCGTTTCCAGCGGATAACTCTCGCCCGCCGCCTGACGCTTCTCGACCATAATCACCGACAGCGCGAACGCCGTCGAGCCGGCGATCAGCAGCAGCAAGACGAAAACGACACAAGTTCTACGCACGAGCTCTCCCCTCGCGTCTTCCGCCTACATACTAACACAAAAGTCCGGCGAAGAAATCAACAGCCGCACCCGGCTTCTTTTTTGCCCGGCTCGTCGCTTGACCCAGCCCCGCCCGAACTTGCGTCATCGTCCGTGAGGTCGTCGTCGGCCGCTTGATCATCATCAACCGCGTCATCATCGGACGACGCCGTGCAGCCGTCGAGGCCGACGTACATCTTCCCGCTATCGGCGAAACACAGGTCGTTGACGCGAATCTCGCGGTCCCAACCGATCGTAACCTGTTGCTTGGTGTGGTAAACGATCTTCAGTCGGCCGTCGGGCCCGACGATCGTGCAGTTGTGGCCGGGGCCGTAAATGCCGGCCGCGTCGTCGCGGTGCAGAATCGGATTCTCGGCGGCTTCGAAGAACGGCCCGAGCGGATTGTCCGCCGTGGCATAGCCCACCGCGTAATTCGGCCGGTCGGCGCCGTAGCCGCTGTACATCAGGTAATACGTCGCGTCGTGTTTCACCATCCACGGTGCTTCGGTGAGGAACTGCTCCCAATTCCAGAAGCCCGGACGAATCACCGTGGCGGGTTCATCGTCGATGGTGACCATATCGATCATGGGGACCACGCAGATCGACGAGAACGGCCGATAGCCCGCGAAGTATAGATAGCGCTGGCCGTCGTCATCCTGAAAAACGGTTGGGTCGATCGCGTGGCCTTCCACCCCGCCATAACCGCCGCCCACAAACGGATGGTCGTAGACATCGACAAACGGACCGAGCGGGTTGTCGGCGTGGGCGACGCCGATCATGTTGTTGGCGGCGTAGTACAGGTAGAAGTCGTCGCCGTCGCGGTGCACCTCGGGGGCCCAGACGTCAAAGTCGTTCCACGCACCGGCCGGCGGCTGCGGAAACACGACGCCTTCATCGCGCCAATTCACCAGGTCGGTACTCGACCAACAGCGGAAGTCGACCGCTGACGAGGTGACGTATAGGTAGAACACGCCGTCGACCTCAATCATTTCCGGATCGGCCGCGGTCGTCACATCCGGCAGCATCAGCGGCGGACCATAGCCCGCCCAAGCCGACGTCGCCGAAAATAGAATCAACGCAAAAACGACCGCTTTTTTCATCTACGAAACACCTGCCGGGCTAGTGGGCCACGCAGTGTAGCGTGCTCGCCCGGAAGAAAAAAGAGGACCAAGTGGGCCGGCGCGCCGCTCGACCTTCCGCCGGCGAACAAAATCTTTCGCGGGCGGCGAAAAGATCTTGACGCCCCCGGCTGCCGAGTGTATATTTGCACAATCGTGCAACTAATGCGTCACGGGAGGCGAAAGATGGTCAAACCGCCGGCGTGCCGGACAAAACTTCGCGGCCTGCTGAATACGCGGCTGTTCAAGGCGCTCGGCGATCCGACGCGCGTGGGCCTGCTCGCGTATTTGGCGGAGCGTTGCGCGCCGTTGACCGTCAACGAGGCGGCGCAATGTTGCCCCATCGATATCTCGGTCGTGTCGCGCCATCTGGCGGTGCTGCGCGACGCCGGGGTCCTCGAGGCCGCGAAGGAAGGCCGCGAGGTGCGCTATTCGATTCGTTATCCCGAGTCGGTGAAGCTCTTGCGCGACCTGGCCGACGCCCTCGACGGCTGCTGCCCGATCAATCCCACCAAACGTAAAGGAGGAAAACGATGACCCAGAAAAGTGACGACATCCGCCGGTCGGTGTCGGAGTTTTACGTCCAGGAGATCAGTTCGTCCGAAACGAGTTGTTGCTGCGGCGGATCGCCGGTCCCCAAGGGCGTCGCGGCGAAGATCGCCGGGTATTCGCGCGACGATTTGGCCGCCCTGCCCGCCGACGCCGTGGCCAATTCGTTCGGCTGCGGCAACCCCCTCGCCTTCAGCGAAGTGAAGGAAGGCGACGTGGTGCTCGACCTCGGCTCCGGCGCGGGCATCGACATTCTGCTCGCGGCGAAGAAAGTCGGGCCGCGCGGCCGCGCCATCGGCATCGACATGACCGACGAGATGCTCGCGAAGGCGCGCGAGAACATCGCGGCGGCCGGGCTGACCAACGCCGAAGTCCGCAAGGGCATCATCGAGGAGTTGCCGGTCGAAACCGCGTCGGTCGACTGGGTCATCTCCAATTGCGTCATCAACCTGTCGCCGGAGAAG
>PMZC01000070.1:5440-8510 GCA_003170555.1 Deltaproteobacteria bacterium | reverse complement strand
GCCCGTGCCGCCTCACCGCGTCATCACGCGCGCCGAACGCGCGCAAGCCGAGCGAGACGGTTCGCCGTTCGGCTATCCGGTGGTCGTCAAGCCGGCGACCGAGGGCAGCAGCGTCGGCGTGACCATCGCGCCCACGCCTGGGCATCTGGCCGCGGCGCTGGACACGGCGTTCGCCGCCGACGAGCGCGTGATCCTCGAACAGTATCTGCGCGGCCGCGAGATTCAAGTCGCCGTGCTGGGCGACCAGGCGCTGGGCATCGTCGAAGTGCGGCCGAAGCCGCAGTCCGGCGAGGCGATCACGTTTTACGACTACGCGCACAAGTACACCAAAGGCATGACCGACTATTTTACGAAACCCGAGGGCGTCGACGACGCGCTCGTCGCGCAGGCGGAAGAGCTCGCGGTGCGGGCCTGCCGCGCGATTCTGGCCGAAGGCGTGTGCCGCGTCGATCTGATCCTCGACGACGGCGGCCATTACGCGGTGCTCGAGGTCAACACGCTGCCGGGCCTGACCGAACTGTCGCTGGTCCCGATGATCGCGCGCGACTGGCGCGGCCTCGCGTTCGACGACCTGGTGGAGATGGTGCTGCATACCGCGCGCCTGAAGATCGGCGCGTGAGCGAAAGGCGGAGATGATTCGGACCAAGAGCGAGAACGGCAAGCGCAAGGCGGGGCGGCTGGCGCGCCGCAACAAGCAGCGCGGCCTCTGGAAAACGCGGCTGATCGCCTTCAGCCGGGCGACCTGGCCGCGACTGCTGCGCGTCTGGCGGCTGTGGCCCGCGGTCATTCTCGTCGTCCTGATCGTCCTGCTGCACCACGACTTCACCCGCGCCGATCGCTTCCGCCTGCGCACGATCGACCTGCCCGACTGCCGTCACCTGACGAAAACCGCGCTGCTCAACTACCTGCATTTCCGCACCGGCCAGAACGTCTTCACCATCGACTTGCACGGCGCGGCCAAACGCATTTACGACCACCCGTGGGTGAAGACGGCCTCGGTGCGGCGCGAATTGCCCGACACCGTGGTGGTCGAACTGACCGAGCGCGAGCCGGTGGCGCTGCTGCGCATGGAAACGCTCTACCTCGTGGATGAAGACGGCGTGCCGTTCAAAAAAGCGGAGGCCGGCGACCCGGGCGATCTGCCGCTGCTCTCCGGTTTCGATCCGACCGCGTTTCAGCGCGGCGGCCTGGCCGCGCGGCGCATGGCGAAGCTGATCGCGGAGGCGGCGCATTTGATCCGGACGGGCCAGCGCATCGGCCATCTCGATCCGCAGGACATCAGCGAGGTGCGCTACGAAGCCAGCGGCGGCTACACCTTCGTCACCGCCGACCACGGCGCGCAAATCCGTCTCGGCTTCGGCGACTACGACAAGAAACTGCAGCGCTTCGCCGCTGTGTCGCAGCGGATCGGCGGGCGCATGGCCCAGGTGCGGCTGGTCGACGTCAGCATTCCCGGCCGCGTGGTGGTGCGCGGCCTGCGGCAGGAGTCGGGCGCATGAAGAAGGTGAATCCGCTGGTCGTCGGGTTGGACATCGGGACCACCAAGGTTTGCGCGGTGGTGGCGCAGCGCTCGCCGTCCGGGCTGGAGATCATCGGGCTGGGCACCGCGCCGAGCGAAGGCATGCGCAAGGGCGTCGTGGTGGACATCGAGTCGACGGTGAAGTCGCTCACCCAGGCGGTCGAGGAAGCCGAGACGATGGCCCATTGCGAAATCGGCTCGGTGTTCGTCGGCATCGCCAGCGGCTACATCAAAGGCTTCAACAGCCAGGGCATGATCGCCCTGCGCGAAAAAGAGGTGACCGGCGAAGACGTGGCGCGCGTGATCGACGCGGCCAAGGCCGTCGCCATTCCGACCGACCGCGAAGTGCTGCACGTGCTGCCGCGCGAGTTCATCCTCGACGGGCAGGGCGGCATCAAAGACCCGATCGGCATGCAGGGCGTGCGGCTGGAAGTGATGTGCCACATCGTCACCGGCCAGGCGGCGAGCGCGAGCAATTTGATCCGTTGCTGCCACCAGGCCGGGCTGGACGTGGACAACCTCATCCTCGAACCGCTGGCCAGCGCCGAGGCCGTGCTGACGCCGGAGGAGCGCGGGTTGGGCGTGGCGCTGATCGACATCGGCGGCGGCACGACCGATTTGGTCGTCTACGTGGACGACGCGGTCGCGCACACCGCGGTGCTGGGCCTCGGCGGCATGCAGGTCACCAACGACATCGCCCACGGCCTGCACACCACCGCGGCCAGCGCCGAGTGGCTGAAGAAACGCTACGGCCACTGCGTGCCGGGCAAGATCGTGCCGGGCGAGGAAATCGAAGTCGAGTCGCTGGGCGACCGCGAGCCGCGGCTGATGGACCGCCGGATGCTCAGCGAAATCACCGAAGCGCGCGTGCGCGAAATTCTGGAGATGATCCACGAAGAAATCATGCGCCAGGAGCTCGACGTGCATATTCCGGCCGGCGTGGTGCTCACCGGCGGCACCGCCGAACTGCGCGGCATCGAGGAACTGGGCGAGCGCGTCTTCGGCTGCCCGGTGCGCGTGGGGCGGCCGCGGCACATCGGCGGGCTGGTCGACGTGGTGTCCAGCCCGATGTTCGCCACCGGCGTCGGCCTGGTGCTGCTCGGCGCGCGCGAAATGACGGCCGGGCGTTTGCCGGTCGGCGAAAAAGGCGTGTTCGAAAAAGTACGGGACGTCATGTCCAGTTGGATGAAGAAATTGTGGTCCTGAGTTTATGCGGCACGGGAGCGTGGGGCTCCGAAGGGAGGAAGCGATGGCCTTGAAGTTTCAGATTGTGGAACCGGACAGCGGGGCGCGGCTGAAGGTGGTCGGCATCGGGGGCGGCGGCGGCAACGCCATCAACACGATGATCGAGGCCGGCCTGCAGGGCGTGGAGTTCATCGCCTGCAACACCGACAAACAGGCGCTGAGTTCGAACCTCGCCGCGATCAAGGTGCAGCTCGGCATCGGGCTGGGCGCGGGCGGCAAGCCGGAGGTCGGCGCGCGCGCGGCCGAAGAGAGCCACGACAAGATCCGCGAGGTGCTCGAAGGCGCGGACATGGTCTTCATCACCGC
>PMZC01000070.1:0-5356 GCA_003170555.1 Deltaproteobacteria bacterium | reverse complement strand
TCATCCCCAACCAGAAGCTGCTGGCCGTGGCGGGCAGCGACACCACGCTGATCGACGCCTTCCGCCGCGCGGACGACGTGCTGCTCAAGGGCGTCAAGGCGATCTCCGACCTGGTGGTCAACCAGGGTGCGGTGAACCTCGACTTCGCCGACGTGCAGTCGGTGATGGAGGCGACCGAGTCAACCGGCGAACTGGCGCTGATGGGCGCCGGCGAGGCGTCGGGCGCCGAACGCGCGGTCAAAGCCGCGGCCGAGGCGATCAGTTGTCCGCTGCTGGAGAACGTCAGCATCGAAGGCGCGCGCGGGGTGCTGATCAACATCACCGGCGGCCCCGACCTCAAGTTGTGCGAGGTGACCGCGGCGGCCGATCTGATCAAGAAAGCCACCGCGGAAGACGCGGCGATCTACTGGGGCCAGGTCATCGACCCGACGCTCAGCGACGTGGTGCGGGTCACGGTCATTTCGACCGGCTTTGACGAGGCGCGCGAGCACGCGCAGACGCCGGTCGTCGAGCGGCAAAAGGTGACTTACCTGAATCAGGCCGTCGAGAACGACGCGGCCGAACCGCCGGTCACCGTCGAGGCGGAGGCGAAGTTGTCGCCGCGGCGCAAGATCGCCGTGCACACGTGGCGCTCGAACCGCCTGCAAGCCGACGACGATGCGTACGACATCCCGGCGTTCCTGCGCTATCGCAAACCGGATTGATAAGATGGTGAACAACCTACGAAGTAGACAACTCACTCTCTGCGCCACGGACACGCCGCGCGCCGCGCACGCTGTTCGTGAGCCCGGCAGCGGAGCGATTCGAGCGAAGAACATAACTCAGGCATCATCCTCGCGGGTTCGTGATCCTTCCCCCTTGCCGAGCACCCTCCACCCCTCTGTGCCGCACAGCTCGGCCTAATATCACGAACCCGGACCCGGATTCAGGCCGCCGAACACCCCTTCGGCGGCCCTTTTTTATTAATGCGGAGTGTCGAATGTGGAATAGGGAATGGCCTGCGCCGATTGTAGGGACGGACCGACGTGTCCGCCCTTCGGTTTCGTAGGGGCGGGTCTTAGACCCGCCCGGTAGCGAAAGGGCGGGTCTAAGACCCGCCCCTACGATTCATCAGCACCCGCAGCCGCCGTTGTCGCCGCCGCTGCCGGCGCCGTGGTGGGTCGTGTCGTCGTCGACCGTGTCGTCATCGGGCGCCGTGTCGTCGTCGACCGTGTCGTCGTCCGGCGGCGGCGCGGTTGTGGGCGCGGCCGCGTTGGAGACAAACGACACCAGCCCGACCGAGTTGAACGTGCGCAGCGCGAACTGCTTCGCCCCCGGCGCGGTGACGCGCAACACGACCTGCGTTCCGCCCTGCTGCGGATCGGAAGTAGTGATCTGCGTCGCGCCGTTGAACACCTCAGGATTGCGCAGATCGGCGCCGGCGTCGGTGACGAAGCGCAGATCCCACGAGGCGGGCGTGCCGCAATCGGTTTCGTTCCCCGGCGCGGTGAAATGCAACTCGAACACATCGGGATCGTCGGTGAGATAGGCGACCAGATCGTGCACCATCCGCGGCGGCATGGTGACCGCGCCGAACAGACCGCTGTTGTAATTGTCGTGGTGCCAGCGCGCCCAGTCGCCGCTCGATTCGCCGTTGCGGCGGCAGGTCGCGCCGCGGGTATGCCACGCAAACAGGTTGCCTTCGTGCGTCGTGGAGACGACTTCGAGCCGGCCGTCGCCGTCGAGGTCGGCCACCGCCTGACTGCCGAGCATCCAGTTCTGCGTGAACTTCGGCCAGCCTTCCGGCTCCTGCTTGTTGACGTTGACGGCGTGCACAATATAGCCGCCCGAGCCCGCGATCATTTCATTGAGGCCGTCGCCGTCGAGGTCGGCGACCAGCGGGTTGACGATGAAGTTGATGTCCTCATACCGCTCGCGGAAATAGGTGTTGCCCGGGTCGTCCATCCGCCAGCCGCAGACGTTGAACGATTCGAGATAGAACTTGCCGTCGGTCAGTTGCAGGAAGCCGGCGGTCGGCGTGAAGTACCACGGCACGCCGGTTTCGTCGAAGCGGCCGAACGAGCCGTTGCCGCTGACGCCCAGGTTGATGTGCGAATTCAGGTGGTCGATGGTCAGGTTGTTTTCGGACCAGTGGATCATCTGCGGGAACCAGAAGAAGCTCGAAACGCCGACCAGCAATTCGCCGTTGACGATCGCCGCCGCCGGACTCGCCGTCGAGCCGATGGTGAGCGGCGGAATCGGCAGCGCATCGCCCGCGGGCGCCAGCACCTTCGCCGGCCAGCCGGGCAGGAACGGCCCGCCCTCGTGCTTCATCGCGTTCCAGTACACGGCGTAGACGCGGCTGGTCGGCAGCAGGTCGTTGTTGCAAACCTCGGTGGTCGAGAAGATCACCGTCGGATGCTGCGCGATGTCGGGATCGGGATTGTACGGGTCGACGATGCCGACGGCCGGCGTGCCGAGCTCCTGCGCCGGGCCGGCTTCTTCGCAATACTTGTCCCACGTCACGAGTCCGTCCGCGCGATCCGACGACAGCTTCACCGGCCAACCGGGCAGCAGGTCGGCCTTGCCGTCGTGATCTTCGTCCACCGGCTTCCACGCGTAGGCGTGCTGGTTGAACGACGCGGCGACGATTTCCAACAGGCCGTCGCCGTCGAGATCGGCGAGCACCGGGCTGGCGAAGAAGCCGCGCCCGTGACCCCAATCCAACGGCGTATCGTTGTTCGGTTTGTCGGCCGCCACCGGGAAGCCGGGCACGAACGGCCCGCCGTCGTGGAGGTTGCCGTCGGGCTGAACGGCATAGACGAAGCCCTGCCACGTCGCCGCGACGATGTAGGGTACGCCGTCGCCGAACAGCGGGCCGACCACCACCGACGCTTCGACCGCGTCGTTGAAATCGCCGCCTTCGGGAATGGGCAGCGCGACGGGGAAGCCGGGGGCCGGTTCGTAGGCGCCGGTGTCGTGATTGCGTTTGTAGACTTCGATCGTCGGCAGGGACGTGGCGAAAATGATTTCCTGCGCGCCGTCAACGTCGCCGTCGAGATCGTAGAGCAACACGCTCGATTCGCCGGACGCGCCGATGGCGATCGGGAATCCGGGCAGCAGGCCGGTGCGGGTGTCGTCGTCGACGTGCCAGGCGATGGCCTTGCGCGCTTCGCCTTTCACCGGGCCGTCGTCGGATTGCCACGTCGCCTGCACGCGAATGGTGACCGTGAAATCGTTCGAGCCCTGCGGAATACGGCGCAGCCACTCGTCGTCGACGTACTTCATGATGTCGACCGTCGTCAGCACGCCGTCGAAACGGTCCGTGCCGTCGCCGTTGGCCACTTCCTGGAACTCGTTGTTGTCGGGCTCGACGCCGAAGCCGAGTTGCACCGAGTAATGATAAGGCCGGCCGCGCGCGTAAATTTGTCCGGTGATGTCGAAGGTCGGCGTTTTCGTCGGATCGATGGTCGTCCACCAATGCGGGGCGGTGATGCGCACGTCCGGCGGAATGCGCTCGGGAACGCCGAAGAACGGATCGCCCAGCGTGAGCAGCGCTTGGTAGGCGTTGAGCCGCCCGTAGCCGAAGTTTTCCTCCCAACCGGGTTTGCAGCCTTTGAGGTCGAAGGCGAAGCACGCGTCTTTGATGTCCTCGGCGGTCATGTCCATGATCTGCTTGACCTCGCCCGCCGTGATGTCGAGGCCCAATTCCCGCGCCCGGCTGAAGATCAAACCGGCGATGCCGCCGGAATTCGAGGTGCCTTCCGAAGTGCACGAGCCGGTGACCGCGGTCGAATCGATGTGCGCGCCATGGTTGGTGCAGTAGCTTTCGACGAAGGCGAGGATCGACAAGTTGAGCGGGCCGAAGATCTCCACCGGGGGCAGCGGAAAGATCGCCTTGATGTCGAACGCGTCTTCGCCGGCCGCCGGCCAGATGTGGTGGAAGCCGAGCTCATCGCCCGACGCCGCGACGACCAGCAAATTGTTTTCGTACGCGTCCTGCACCGCCTGCTCGGCGTCGACGTTGTAGTCGGCCATGCCGATCGCGGCGATGACCACGTTCGCGCCGAGCGATTGGGCGTACTTCAGGCCGGCCGTCGTGAGATTGATCTCCGACATGATCGCGTCGCCGACGCGAATCAATACCACCGAACAGTCGGGGCAGAAGCCGGGCTTGTCGCCGTTGCCGTTGTCGGCGATGCCCACCGCGTCGCGCGCGCGGGCGCCGCCGTGCGTGCCTTCGCGGAATGAATCGACGCCGAGGGGCCGGTTCTCATTGCGGAAGAAATCCCAGCCGCTGATGTCGTTCGCGAAGCCGTTGCCGTCGTGGTCGATGCCGTCCATGCCGAAGATGTTGAACAAATCTTCCGGATCGATGATGCCGTTACCGTTGGTGTCGGTTACGCGCGCGTCGTCCGCGTAGTCGCTCGCGCTGAAGCGACCGTCGCCGTTGCAATCCCAGTCGGCGCAGAGCGTGCCGTTGGCGTGTTTCGGCTGCGGCAGTTCGCCCTTGTTCAGCCAGAGGCGCTCGGCGAGTTCCGTGTCGCTCAGGCTGCCCATGCCGTCGTCGAGCACGGCGATCAGAATTTCCGGCCGGCCGGTGGTGATCTTCCACGCCTGCGTCGCCGACATGCCCGGCACATAATGCATGTCGGTGGAGTGCGGCCCTTCCGGATCGAGCGGATCAAAGCCCAGCAGCACGTTCGAGTTGACGAACTCGCCGATGTCGAAGCCGGGTTGGACCGGGGGGCGTTGGAGGTCGTTGGGGATGTTGGCCACGAACACGCCGAGGTCCGGCAACGCGCCGGTGAACGGGTTGGCGTCGGTGTCGCGCAGATCGTTACTCAGCACGACCTGCAGCCGCCGCCCGAACGGAAACACGCCGTCGTTCGGCGTAAACGTGAGCGTGTCATCGGCCAGGGTCGTGGTGCTCAACGCGATCGCGCCGGTCAGCACGTATTCGTCGCGCAGATTGGTGATGGTGATCGCGTCGGCGCCCACGGTCGCGGGGTCGAGCGATTGCGTAAAGACCAACACCAGCGGCTCGGTCGTGTAGACCTGGAAACGCTCGTAGTTGGGCTCCATCGAAATCAGATCGAAAGCGAAGGCCGCCGGGACGAACGTGAGAAGGAGAAAGGCGAGCACCGCCGCCGTCCGCAAGAGCTTCATTGCTGCTCCTCCTGAAAGACCAGGCAAAAGTTGACGAAAGATACCACTGCCGCGCCCGCCCGCCAAGGCGGTGTATTCGTTTTTTAGTGGGAAGGGTGGGCTTTCCGCCGATTGAGCTGTCGGCTAGTAGCCGTAATGCAAGATCGTGCCTTCGTCGCCCACGGCGAACACGTCCGACGCGGAACTTCCCCACACGCCGTACAACGGC
>PMZC01000381.1 GCA_003170555.1 Deltaproteobacteria bacterium | reverse complement strand
CGGCGCCATAGGATGGCGCACTTTAATCATTGAAAAACCGACGCAAGCACGACGACGGGCGTCGACGAGACGGTGGCGCCGACAGGGTGAGGGTGGGCAAGTCGGTGAACGGGTTTGTAGCCAACAAACGGCGGGGGAAGAAGACGATGAATCTGAAACTTTTCACCCTGAAATTTTCATCCGAATTGGGCGGCTTCGATGACGCGGCGATGCGACAATTCCTGGTCGGCAAAGAAGTGGCGTCATTCCAGCAATATGGCTTCGCCATCGACGGCAAACCGTATTGGGCGGTCCTGCTCAAATACGCGAGCCACGACGGAGCGGCGGCGGAGAAATCGGGCGGCGAAGCGAAGACTCAGCCGGCCCAGGAACGCGATGGCGGCGTACGAGAATACGACCAGAACTCCGCTGGCGCCGAAAAGCGAAACGGCGGAAGCTCGCTGATGGTGGAACATCTGACGCCGGGGCAGCGACAACTCTTCGAGGCCATGCGCAGTTGGCGGCTCAAGCGTGCGCAGGCGAAAGGCGTGGAGCTTTATAAGATCAGCAACAACAACCAACTCGCCAACATCGCCCGCGCCAAGCCGATGAACATGGTCGCGCTGTCCACGCTGGAAGGCGTCAAGCCGTCGTTCGTACGGGATTACGGACAGGAAATTCTCGATTTGTGCCGGCAGAGTTGACGTTAGTCTCCGGTCGCCCCCGACGGTTCGCACTGACACGCGATGCCCGGCGGAGCTTGTCAGTGCTGGCCGAGAAGCACTAATAAACCTCGCGGCTGCGCCGATCGGCGTATCAGTGGCACACGATTTTACACGATGAGGCGCTTCGGCGAACGTAGCGTGGTCGCAATATCGGTGCTAAAGTAACCCGCCTGTTGCGTTGACAATCAACGACCGCGTGCGCCGAGGCGCGCACTATTCGAGGGGCGAACATGGACATCTTCGAACAACTTCGTGAAGTGCTTGATACGCATCCGTCGGGAGCGCCGAAAGCGCCGGCGTTCGACGAGATTTTGCGGATTCTGTTCAGCGACGAGGAAGCGAGTCTGGCCGTGCATATGAGTTTTTCCGCCATGCCGCCGGCGCGGATCGCGGAAGCGGCGGGCGTGTCCGTCGAACATGCGCGCGAGCTTCTGGAGCGCATGTGCGAGCGGGGCGTGGCCACGTCGAAAGATCGCAAAGACGGCAGCCGCGATTACGCCTTGGTGGCGACCATCCCCGGTTTGTTTGAGTTCCCTTTCATGAAGGACAACCCGCCGCAGGCGAAGCGCCTCGCCGCGTTGTGGCAGCAATATCACGCGACGGGCATGGGGGCGTCGTTTGCGGGCCATCCGACGCCGATGATGCGCGTGGTGCCGATCAACAAATCGTTGGCGTCGAAAAACCAGGTGCATCCGTATGAAGAGGTGGAAGGCCTGATCCGCCGCTCGTCGTACCGCGCCGTCGCTCGTTGCGCATGCCGCGCGAGCGTCAAGGCCTGCGACGCGCCGCTGGACGTTTGCCTCATCTTCGATCAAATGGCTCGCGCGCTGGTCAATCACGGTTTCGCGCGTGCGATTGAAATCGACGAAGCGATCAACGTGCTGGATCGCTCGGAAGCCGCGGGCCTGGTGCACACCAGCAACAACAGCGCCGACCGCGCCACGGTCATCTGCAATTGCTGTCCGTGTTGCTGCACGGTCTTGCGCGGACGGACCGAGTTGGGATTGCGCGAAGCCTTTTCACCCAGCGCTTGGCAAGCGGCATCCGACGCCGAGAAATGCACCGGCTGCGGCGTGTGCGCCGAAGAACGTTGTCCGGTAAAAGCGATTCAGCTCGAAGACGACGTCGCCGTCGTCGACGCCGCGGCGTGCATCGGCTGCGGATTGTGCGTCTCGACTTGCGTCGCGGGTGCGATGGCGCTGGAGCCGCGTCCCAATCCGGCGGAGATTCCCGCGACCACGTCGGAGTTGGGTTTGAAGGTCGTCTCCGAAAAAGGGAACCTGGAACGCTTCATGGCGATCATGGCGCGCGCCGCGAAGTAGTCTTTGCAATTGCAAGCGTGATTTTCTAAATGCGATTTTCAAAATTGCCGGTGGCAGGGGAAGCATTTCGTGGTACACGGCTACGCTTTCGTTTTTGTTGTTCTCGCGCCTGTTATGTTGACAGACTCGGGAACCCCCCGTAAAAGGAGGCGATGAGCAAGTCGCGCACGCGCCATCTTTTTTTGGCCAGAAGAATTCTTTTTGCGCTACTCATCTGCGGTCTGTTTTTCGCGGCGGCCTCGCTCGTCCTGAAGCTTCTCGAAAAGAAGAAATTGATTCGTACGGAGCGGCCGGACGACCGCGTGGCTTATTTGTCGCCCGACGCGTTTGTCGAAGAGCGAACGGCTCAGGGCGTCGTCGTGCACTTTGCGGACGAGTACATGATCAAGTACTCGTTCAGCAAAAAGAAACCGCCCAATACCTTCCGCCTGTTCGTCACCGGCTCGTCGTTTGCGATGGGCACGCCGTACGTCTATCAGCGCGGGCAGGCCAATCGTTATGGCTTTGGCGGCATCGCGGATTGGGTGCAGGCCGAGCTCGAGGCGCGCTATCCGTCGCGGCGCATCGAGATCATCAACGCCGCGGTCAACGGCCAGAACTCGACGCGGGTGGCCGAGATCGTGAAATACCTGGTCGAGTACGAACCCGACGCGATTTTCGTGGCGACCGGCAACAATGAGGGCTTCGTACCCGGCACGCCGTTCAACCAGGAACTGCATCAATGGGTGCTCTACCGTTTGCTGAAGCGTGCGTTGCTGAAGGCGCCGCGGCTCGAAGAACGCAGCTACTTCACGCCGCAAGACCCGAACGTCCAAAGCATCCAGCGGAACTTCGAGAAAAATATTCGCTCGATCATCGGGCTGACGCAGGCGAAGCACATTCCGCTATTGCTGGCGACGATGCCGATCAATCTCCAGTGGGATTTCCCGCGCGATCAGATCAAGCCGCCGCTGGAAGACGACCCGCATCTGACCGCCGGCCGACGCTTGCTGGCCGACGGCAAATACCGCGACGCGATCGCCGAATTCAACCAGAGCGCGCGGCAGGACTTCGCCGCCAAGTTCATCGGCGAGTGCTTCGAGGCGCTGGGCGACTTCAAGACGGCGCGCAACTTCTATCTCATTCACGTGCAGCTTCATCCGGGCACGCGCACGCGGCCGTCGTTCGATGCGTTCGTGCGCGAGGCGGCCAAGACCGAGGGCGTGCACCTGGTCGATCTCGCGCAAATGGCCGAAGACAATTCGCCGCACGGCATTCCGGGCTCGAACCTGTTCGTCGACTATTGCCATTTCAAGTGGACCGCGTATTACCTCGCCGCGCAGGAACTGATCAAACAGTTGCTGGGTCTGGATTTGATTCACGGGGCGGCGGATGAGCCGTTGGCGCCGCCGACACTGGAGCAAATCATCGCGCGCAAGAACTGGAAGTTGCCGCCGCTCGAGTAGTCGCCGATTTGACGCGGCGCGAAGACGGCCCGTATGATGCCTGCATCACAAACTGAACGCAGCGAAAGGATTTCGTTGACCTCTCGCCGGCGCTATCTGTTGATCTATTTGGCGTTCGTGTTGCTGCTGCTGGCGACGCGCATCCCCGTGCTCTGGAGCTCGGTGTGGATCTATCGCGGCGCCGAAGAGCAGGCGCGCGGCGTGTTGCCGTTGCATCTCGACCGCGGCCTGCTGATGCCGTTCTACGACTACCAATTCGATGAGTACAACGGCGGGGGGATGGCCATCGGCCTGGCGGCTTACCCGTTTTTTCATTGGTGCGGGCCAACCTACTTGTCGCTGAAGATCCCCGCGCTGTGCATTTCTGTAATTCTATTCACGCTGCTCTTTGTCATCGCCTGTCGATATTTCGGCGGCGGCGCCGCGATCGCGACCGGGCTGGTGTTTCTTTTTGCGCCGGCGCATTACCTCGAACGTTCGCTGCTGGCCTTCGGCAACCACGTGGAGGTGGCGACGTTTGTCGCGTCAGGGTTACTGATTTTCCTCGTGCTGCTGCAAAACGCGAAGGCTTCGGGCGGAGTCAGCCGCGCGGGTCTGGCCTTGCTGCTCGGGCTGAACTCCGGCTTCGCCGTGTTTGTGATGTACGACTATCTCTCGTTCGTCATCGTGCTGGTGCTGGTCTACCTTGCGGCGCTGCGTAAGTGGCGTTTCGCGTTGCTCGATGGCATCTGCTTCGCCGCCGGATTTTACGTGGGCCTCATTCCGTGGATGGCGTTTCACCACAACTTCCTCGTGGTGAACTATTTCTATCACCTGCTGACCGAACCGCCGCCAAATAAGGTGGGATCGTTCAACAACTTCGGTCTGTTCGTACGGGCGATCACCATCAACGTCGCCGATTGGTTCGGGTCGAAAGACCTGGTGCTGAGTTCCGGTAAGCGCATCGCGGCCGGCGTGTTCAACGCGATGTTTTTCGTGGTCTTTGTCGGCTCGTATTTTTATCTCGCCTGGCGCAACCGCAGTCGGATCGTCGAGCTGCTGCGCGGCTATTGGCCGTTTTCGCGCCAGCCGTTGAGCTTCACCGCGGATCACGCGATTCTGCCGCTGCTCATCTACGTGCCGTTGCACCTGGTGGTCTACGGCCGAACCAAGTACCACGGCGTCGAGCCTTTGCCGCCGACGCGTTACCTGCTCGTACTCATGCCGGTATATTTCTTGTTGGTCGCAGTGGCGGTGCGCGATCTGTGGCGGAACAAAAAACGCTGGTTGGCGGCGGCGGCGCTCGCGCTAATCGCGGCGGCTAGCCTCGGCGGCAACTATCATTATCTGCAAGGGAGAAATCCCGGCGAACCGATGCGGCGCCCCGGCTACTCCTACCAATACTTCATGGAGATGTTCGAGCGGCAATATCCGGTTCGCTGGAAGTACGAGTATCAATTTGCGTTCGGCGACGCGAAATTCCCGAATCATGAGGGCGACTACACGATCGGCGCGGCGGCGGGAATCGCGTTTCTGCATGGGCGGCGTATTGACGGTCACCTGCGCGCGGCGGTGCAAGACGGCCCGCCGGCATTAGCGGCTTTTGTCGCCGGACTGGGCATCGCGCCGAGTTGCACCGACAAGTTCGATCCGCAGCGCCAGGCGCTGTTGCAGGCGATGGTCCCTCGCGGTTACGAAAGCTACTTCGCCATCGGGCAGGCGCAGAAGTGTCCGGCGCCGTGGGACAAAGACCTTTAG
The DNA here is from genome assembly GCA_003170555.1 of Deltaproteobacteria bacterium. Taxonomy (GTDB): domain Bacteria; phylum Lernaellota; class Lernaellaia; order Lernaellales; family Lernaellaceae; genus FEN-1099. The sequence continues at coordinate 28,281 of PMZC01000381.1, read as the reverse complement.
CCCAACAACTCGACCACCGCCGCGGCCCGTCGAATCGCCGCGTTCATCGTACGGCGCTGATGGGGGTAATCGAGATACGCGTCCGTCGCCAACAAATTGGCCAGCGGACGAAGCGTCTGCCATTTCTGCCGATCGTCACCGGCCAGAAATACCGGCTGACTGAATGCATCAATCGAAACGATATCTTCGCTCACCGAGTCCGCGTTGAACGGCGGAAATACTTTGGACAGCCATTCGACGGCGTTCTTTTTGGCGCTCTCTTTTTGCTCGATTGACGTTGGGAAAATATACTGCGGCAGATAAATCAGGTGCGTTCCGTCGTCGAAAAATTTCGATTGCTCGATGACGGCCGCGAAGTCCGCGGCGTCGAGATTCGACAGCCAGTAAAATGGCGACAAGCTGCGCGACAGCAGCAGGGTCACGCAGCGGCAACTCATGTAGGGCGTGGCGCGCGCGATCCGGACCCACTCGTCGTCGTGATTTTCCAGCAGGCCGGCCAGCGCCGGCGAAGCAAGGGTTGAGACGACCGCGTCGCCGGCGGGCAGTTTTCCTTGCGCGGTGTCGAGCGCGAGTACGCGGCCGTCCCGCACCTCGATCTTTTGCACCTCGACGCCGAATTGAAAGGTTACGCCCTGTTTCGCGCAGCGCTCGGCCAGCCGGTCAGTCAGCCGGAAGAACCCGCCGGCCAAATGCCCGAGGGTTTCGCCGCGCTGCATCCAACCTTTGGAACTCTGGCGCGTGGTCACGCGTTCGGCCAGCCACCGGGCGCTGATCCGCTCGGCGAACGGGCCGAATTTTTTGATCAGCAGCGGCAGCCAGAAGCGCTCTACCTTCGTTCGCGACTGCCAGCGACGCAGCCAGGCGAGGGCGGGCAGACGATCGAGTTCCGCCAAATCAACGGCGCCGATTCGCGCGGCGAAACGAAGGTCGAAAAACAAATCCGTCGGGGGCGAAAGGGCCTGACGCAGATAGGACCACGGATTGTCGTATGCCTTGGCCGTGTTGTTTTGGATGACGCCTTGTCGCACGCGAAACCATTTCAAGTCCGACGCGAAATCCAGACGGTTCAACAGCTCGACCACCGGCGTCTCGTTGGGAAACACGTGGTGGTAGTAGCGCTCGACTCGCCGCCCGCCGATGTTCACGGAGCGGCAGAACCCGCCGGGCTGCGCTTCTCGTTCGAGAACGACGACAGCGTCGCCGCGCCGGGAAAGCGCCTCGGCGACCAGCAGCCCGGTCAATCCGGCGCCGAGGATCGCGACTTGTTTTTGACCGGCATTCATCAGGCGGCAGTATAACCCGCCGGCCGCCGTTGAAAAGCGTTGGCGGCGGCGCGTGATTTGATTGACATTCCGCGGATTTGATCGTAGAAACATTTCGTGGACGGGAAAAAGTATTATTACATGTTCGCGGCATTGTGCCTGGCGCTGCTGGTCGCCATCGCCGTGGCCTACCGGGTGCGGGGCGCGGAGCAGCGGCGCGCCGGCGCTCCGAACGCGACCAGTCCCGCGCCGCCGAAAGTCCCGACGGTGGGTTGGGCGGAGTTCATCGCGGCGGTTTCACAAATCAAAAAGGGCCAGCGGGTTCTAGTGGAAGACAGCCTGCGCGCGCTCGTGCCGCCCGGGGCGATCGCCGAGCGCTTCGCGGACCATCTGACGTTTCCCCATCCGTGGGTCATTCCGGATCGGCGCTCGAATCCCGCGGAGGCCGACTACATTCTGTCCCACGATGTATTTGATCTGCGCTCGATGCTGTTCGGTCCCAGCCCGCTATGGGAGATCGTCGCGGCGTACCAGGGAAGCACTCCGCCGTACGCCTATCTGGCCCGGCGTAAAGCGCCCATCGAACGGCAGCTTTTACCGGAATTGTCGGATGAAGCTTTACATCGCGGGTTGCGGGAGATGGTGAAGATCGACTGGGGGAAGACGCCGGGCGACGACCATCACGGCCACCAGCACTTCTATCTCGACCGCTATGCCGTCACCCACGAGCTGTTCGCCCGCTTTCTCAACGACCTCGGGATCAGTCCGGAGGAGCTGCACGTTTACTACAGTATCAAGGACCCCACCTCCCGCGTCGTCTATTATCGGAACCGCTATCTTGTTTATCGCGGCTCCGAACGGCTGCCGATCTACAACGTGAGCTGGTACGGAGCGACGGCGTTTTGCGAATACTACGGGCAACGGCTGGCGACGATCCAGGAATGGGCGAAGGCTTCCGGCTATACGGACGACGTGCGGAAGTACCCGTGGGGCAACCAGACCGACTTCGCCAATCGCGCCAACTTTCGCGGCGACGCCGACGGCTACGCTTTCTGGGCGCCCGTGGACGCGTTTCCGCTGGGGGTCAGCCGCTACGGGCTGTACAACATGGCGGGCAACGTCGCGGAATGGACCGAACCCGGGTACGTGGTCGGCGGCGGTTTTGAATTAGGTCCGGAAGCGGGTTTGAACAGCGAGAAGGACACGAACTATGCGCTGGCCCGCAATCTGCACGACGGTTTTCGCTGTGCGGCGGATGAAGCCCCGCGCTGACTCGACGAACGGATTACCAACACATTTTTTCGGCGGGCCGTCTTTCCGGAACGTGCAAGGTCCGGTCGATTTTTTCGTCGAGGTAATCCTGGCTGACGTATAGCTCGCAGTAGCACTTGCCGTATTCGCGCAGGTCGGGATCGGCGTAGACGCACGGGCAGATGACGTCTTGGTCTTTCTCGCGCTCGCCGCACGCCAGCCGGCACGGGCAGCTCGCATGACCGTAACGACTTTTGTTGGCCAGCAGGCCTTTCAACAGCGGCATGACGATCTCGTCGTCGGGATTGAAAATCAGCCCCCGACGGGTGGAATAGGTCTCCAATACGTCATAATACTCCTCAACCGTCATCTGTTTTCCCGGCATGTCAGACTCCGAATACTTGTTTGATTTCATCGATATTGGCGCCGACCAGCAGTACGTCTTCCGCCTCGATCACGGGGAAGGAAACCACGGGGTGAAACTTGCGCAGATTGTTGATAATGGCCTGACGCTCGTCACGCGGAATGAGGTCGATCTCGACCAGGTCGTACTGGAAACCGACTTCGTCCAGGAACTTTCGTACGCGAATGCAGCGGGGACAGGTCGATATCGCGTAAAGTATCGGCTTCTTGTTCATCGCGCGCATCTCCTCGGTCGTTCGGGTATTCAAAATCATACGCTGGTGTAGCCGTATGAACAGATCGTTACCCCAACATAGGCGCCGCCCGGAATCCTGTCAACTTTTCGGCGCGTCGGTTGTCTTCCGCCGAGTATCTGTTATACAGTGCGGCGATTCCAAAAGAATGCCGCCTAACATAATTAATGCGGCGCCATCCCGCCGGCGGGGAAACTGAGGATCGCGGAAACGTGGCGAACCTGGACCACGGCTATCTGACCAACCCCGGTTTGGTGCGGGGAACGAACGAGGATTACCTCGGTTACTATCCCACCGCGTGGGCGACCCTGGTGGTGGTCGCCGACGGCATGGGCGGCATGGGCGGCGGCTCGGTCGCGAGCCAACTGACGGTCAATGCGATCCGCGATTTGTTTCTCCTCCGTCAGGGCGACGACCCGCGGGAAGTCCTGCGCGACGCCGGACGAATGGCGGACACCGTCGTGCTCAAACGCGCGCGCGAAGAACAGGCGCTGGAGAAAATGGGCGCCACCGTGGCCGTCGCCATCATTCAAAATGATCGCGCCTATTACGCGCACGCGGGCGATGCGCGCATCTATCTGATCCGGCCCGACGAGGCGCGACAACTGACCCGCGACCATACCACCGTGCAACGGCTGGTCGACGACGGCCTGATCGCCGCAGCGGACGCCGCCGCGCATCCGATGGCGCACGTGGTGCAACGCGCGATCGGACATATGCGCGACGATGAAATCGAGGTGGCCGCGGAGCCCATTCAATTGCGGGAGGGGGACGCGCTGCTCTTGTGCAGCGACGGTCTGACGGACCTGGTGGATGATCATGAAATCGCCGAGATCGTCCGGGCCAATGATCCGCAACCCGCGTGCGACAAGCTGCTGAATGCCGTGTTGAAGCGGGGCGCGCACGACAACACGACGATCCAGATTGTGCGCTACGGAACGAAAACGGCCGAGCCGCAAACGCGCGACGCGGTGAAAATCGAAGAGGCTCGCGGACGCCTCAGCTTCCCCGATGAACGCCGGGAGAGTCGCGCGGCGTCCGGGTCTCGACGCGGCGGATGGTCGTGGGCGTGGACGATCCGGCTGATCTTGCTGGCGCTGATTCTGCTCACCATCTTGTTGTTCGCCATCTTCCGCCCGTGGGCGTTTGACGTGCTTATTCCCAAAAGTCTAATTCACGCGGGGCAATCTGCGGTTTTCGTTCTGGCGGCGATGCGCGCCGAGTTGTTCGACGGCGCCAAGTCGGACATGGCGGATGCGATGCCCAAGGCGAACTTACTTTGACGACGAAAGCGACAGCGATCGGACGGCTTTGCTGCTGGCTGATGCTCTGCTGCGCCGGTTGGTCAATGTCCTGTCAGCCGGCGGCGGCCGCCGACCGCGCGGCGGATGCGGCGCGCGGCGCCGAAGCGATTTTGCGCAATTTCTTTGACGCGTTGAAGGCGCACGATTGCACTCGCGCCAGGCAATTGCGGCCCGATTATCCGCTCGATCGTTGTCGCGAGGTGCGCGATGCCCGCGTCGAACAAGCGGCGATCGTCAATACCGCGCCCGGTTACGCCATCGCTCAGCTCAAGGTCGAGATTCAAATCGGAGAACAAACAACCGTCTTTGACGGGCACGCCTTGCTCACCAGCCGGTGCGGCGAGTGGAAGATCGAAACTGACTCGTTCAGCGCCGAGAAAAATCTCGAACGCTACCTGGCCTGGATTCGTCCCTGGTTGCCCGGCGCCGGAGACGGAGGACTCAGCTTCGGCTCCGAGACCGTATTGTGTGCGTGCTGGTCGCCGGCGGAGCTTCGCGGGTCGCCCGAGGAAAGTCGCGTGCAACGGCCGTGGCACGGCGCCCTGCGCCAACCGCCCGGCGCGACCGAACCGCGCGAACGTCGGCCGGCCTTGCCCGACTCGTTGCGCAACTCGATCCGTCGGGTCGAGCCGCGGGGCGGCGAGAAGGTCGTCGCGCTGACGTTCGACGTTTGTGAACGCGCCTTGGAGCGAACGGGGTACGACGCGGGCATCGTCAACTACCTGCGCGACCACCAGGTCAGGGCCACGTTCTTTCTCGGCGGCAAGTGGATGCAGACGCACCCGGAGCGTGCGATGCAGCTCATGGCCGATCCGTCGTTCGAGGTCGGCAATCACGCCTGGACGCACGGCAACCTCCGCGTGCTCGGCGTCGATCGTGTTCGTCAACAGATTTTGTGGCCGCAAGTGCAGTACGAATTGTTGTGGGACAAGCTGAAGGCGATGGCCCTGCAGCATCAGGTTGACGTCGCCGAGGCGGAGAAGATTCCGCATCTGCCGCTGACCTTTCGTTTTCCGTATGGCGTTTGCCGGCCGGAAGCATTGCAGTCGTTGGCCGAGTGGGGTCTGCCGGCCATTCAATGGGACGTGGTGACCGGCGATCCCGATCGCCACACCACGGCGGAGGCGATTGCGCAACTGTTGAATCACAAGGTGCGGCCGGGTTCGATCATCGTCTGTCATGCGAACGGGCGCGCACCGCACACGGCGGCCGCCTTGCCGCTGTTCATTCCGCAATTGCGTCGCGCGGGCTATCGCTTCGTTACGGTCAGCGAACTGTTGGCGATGGGGCCGGCCGTGACCGCCACCGAATGTTACGAAAACCGGCCGGGCGACAACAAACGTTACGACCGCCTTTTCGGCGCGGGAGATCAATGACCAGCGTGAGCCAGCCGTTCGACGAACCGACTTATCCGCTGGCCTCGTGCCGTTTGCGGCCATTGCTCGCCGCCGACGCCCGCTCGTTGGCGCCGTTGATTTGCGAGCTCGATCCCTGGCGCACACTGGGCGTCAGCGCGGAGTTGATGGGGCGCACCCTCACTCGCCAAGACCCCATCCTCCGCCGCTTTGTCGTGCTGCACGGTGAACAAACGGCCGGCGTGATCTGCCTTCGCCATCCGTGGCTGCGGGGCGCTTATCTCGAGCTGTTCTGCATTTTCCCCGCCTTCCAGAAACGCAAGCTCGGGCGTGAGGTGATGCAGTGGTTTGCGCAACGCACGTACGCGGTCGCCGACAACGTGTGGGCCACGGTATCGTCGTTCAACGAACCGGCGCGGGCGTTCTATCGGGCGATCGGGTTTCAGGAATTGTGCGTGCTGACCGACCTGGTCAAACCGGGCTTCGACGAAATTCTGCTGCGCCGGGCGCGCGGCGGACCCTGAGCGAAAGGAGCGCGAATGGCCGTCAGAGTAACGCTGAATATTTCGCCGGGAATGAAGAAATGGCTGCCCCGACTTTTTGATCTGTTTTTGTTGTTGGGAGTCGGCGTTTGCGTCGCGCTCGTTTCCGCCGGCAGCCGCCCGGCCAAAGAAACGAAAGCGATCGCGCCGGCGGCGGTAACGGTTTCCGCGACCGTTCCGCTCGTGGCGGGTGCGCCGGTCCCGACCGCGGTCGATCAAGCGCGACAAGAACAGGAAGTATTGCAAATCGTCCGCGACTACTATCGGGCGCTGGAATCGGGCGACTGCCCGCGGGCCATAGAATTACGTCCCGGCTACGACAACTGCAAGAAGCTGGCTAAAGCGACAATCCACTTCTTGGAAGTGGTCCACTTCGAGCCGCAAAAGCAAGCGGTGCTGCAGCTCGCCGTGTCGTTCGGCACTGCCGACGGCCTCCCCGTTTTCAAAGGTTACGTTATGCTTCGTTGGCGAGAGGGAGACTGGCGCATCGCGCACCGGTCTTTCAATCAACAACTGAATTTCAGCGAGTACTTGAAATGGATATCCACCGTACCCGACAAGTAACCGTAACCAGCGGGTGAAGACTCATGAGCGGCGAAATGATCGGTCAATATCGCATCGACGCGCACATCGGCGACGGCGGCATGGGCGCCGTCTATCGCGGAACCAATCTCAATCTCGGCCAGCCGGTGGCGATCAAGATGTTACACCCGCATCTGGCGCGCAATGCCGAGGTGGTGGCGCGTTTTCTGAACGAAGCTCGTATCCTCGCCAAGCTGCAGCACCCCAATATCGTTCGCGCCTACGATTTCGTCCAGGAGGACGAACGTTGCGCTATCGTCATGGAATTTATCGAGGGTACGACATTCGACCGGCTGCTCGAAACGCGCGGCGCGCTCGACTGGCGTGAGGTCGTGGGTCTTTTTCAACCGTTGCTCGCGGCGGTCGAATACGCCCACGCGCAGGGGGTGATTCATCGCGATATCAAGCCGAGCAATTTGATTCTGCAGGAGATCGGCGGCATCCGCGCGCCGAAGATCATGGACTTCGGCATCGCCCGCGCGCTCGGCGATGCGCAGCGCATGACGAGAACCGGGATGCGCATGGGGACGGTGCATTACATGTCCCCGGAGCAATGTCGCGGCGAAAAAACGATCACACATCTGACCGATGTCTACTCGATGGCCGTGTCGATCTATCAAATGCTCAGCGGGCGAGTTCCCTTCGATGCGGAGTCGGATTATCCGGTGATGCAGGCGATCATCAATGATCCGCCGCCGCCGATCCGCAAATTAAATCCGGATGTGCCGCCGGCGATCGAACAAGCGCTGGCGCGGGCGATGGCCAAGGATCCGCAATACCGCTATCCGTCAGCGAAGGCCTTTTCCGAAGCGCTCGCCGCAGTGCCGACAACCGTCGCGGAGCCACGGGTTGCAGCGCCGTCGAGACCGGCGACCGTGTTGATACCGGAGGCGCTAAAAGCCGATACGCCGCGACCGGCCAGGAAAGTCTGGATCGGAGTTGGCATTGCGATCGTCGCGATTGTGGCGGTGGTATTGGTTTTGATGTCCATTAGCAAAAAGGAAGCCGGAAGCGCGCCTCAAGCTGCGCCGGCGGCCACGACGGTCGTGGAAACGCGGACGGCGCAAAGCACGCCCGCGGTCGCCGACGGCCGTTCGGCCGACGAGCAGGCGATCCTCGCGGTGCTGCGCGAGCTTAGAGATGCGTATGCCTCAAGGAACGCGGATAATATCCGGCCGCTCGTCGGCGACCAGATCAAGTACTTCCACGTACCGCGTCTGATTACCGCCGACGAATACGTCCAACGTAAGCGCGACGCGTTGCGCAAACTAGGGAAGTTTGACGGCGGCATGATCGATCAGCGCGTGGAGTTCGAATCGCCGGACCGGGCGGTCGTGCACGGCCTGAGTTATTGGCGGACCAGTCGGAACCCAGCCTACAAGTGCGCCGCGGCTTTCTACACGGTCGAGCGGTACGGAAGGAAATGGAAAGTCGTCGGCGAACAGGACAACGGCGCGAGGCCATGCCCCGATAATCTTCCGCGTTGAGTCGCCGACGCGCCGGCGTAGTCAGCCGGCGTTCTCTTCTCGTCAGCCGTTCTTCGCCTGAAAGGTCTTCATAAACGCGATCAGATCGTTGATCGAATCGACCGACGTGGCGTTGTACATCGAGATGCGGCAGCCGCCGACGCTGCGATGGCCTTTGAGGCCGATGAATCCGGCGGCCTTCGCCTCGGCGACGAACTTGCCGTCGAGTTCTTCGCTGGGCAAACGGAAGACCACGTTCATCACCGAGCGATCCGGCGGGTTGAGATTGTTGCGATAGAACCCGCCTGAACCGTCGATGAACCCGTAGATCAGCCGCCCTTTTTCGCGGTTCTGTTTTTCCATTCCGGGCAGGCCGCCCTGCGCCTTCACCCAACGCAGCACGTTGCGCATGAGGTAGATGGCGAAGCACGGCGGCGTGTTGTACAGCGAATTTTCCTTCACGTGCGTACCATATTTGAGCATGGTCGGCAGGTTCGGGTTGCACTTTTGCAGCACGTCGTCACGGAGGATGACCAGCGTCAATCCGGCCGGGCCGAGGTTCTTCTGCGCGCCGGCGTAGATCAGTCCGAACGGCGCGACGTCGAACGGCCGCCACATGATGTCCGACGACATGTCCGCCACGAGCGGGACGCCGCCGGTATTCGGGAACGCGAAGTACTGCGTGCCTTTGATCGTGTTGTTGCTGGTGATGTGCACATATTGCGCCGCCGGATCGAAATCGAACTCGCGCGGAATGGACGTGAAGTTCCCTTCTTCGGCGGAAGCAGCCACGCGGCATTTGCCGACGAGCTTCGCTTCCTTGAGCGCCTTCTGGGACCACGTGCCGGTGATCACGTAGTCCGCGCTTTTGTCGCCGCCGAGCAGGTTCATCGGCGCCATGGCGAATTGCAGACTGGCGCCGCCTTGCAGCAGCAGCACGTGGTAGTTCGCGGGCAGAGCGAGCAACTCTCTGACCAGCGCAATCGCCTCATTATGCACGCCTTCGTATTCCTTCGAGCGATGGCTGACCTCGGTCACTGACATGCCGCTGCCGGCGAAGTCGAGCAGTTCATTCTGCGCTGCGCGCAACGCGTCGAGCGGCAGGGCGGCCGGACCCGCGTTGTAATTGTGCACCCGTGTCATTCTCTCCTCCTTTAATCGTCTAAAAGGCGTACTACAATACCCGAACGCAACTTCGGTTCAAACCACGTCGACTTGGGCGGCATGATCATGCCCGCATCGGCGATCGTCATCAGTTGCTCGACGGTCGTGGGGAACATGGCGAACGCCGCCGCATAGCGGCCGCTATCGACGAGCCGCGCCAGTTCGGCGGCGCCGCGGATCCCCCCGACGAAGCCGATGCGTTGGTCGGTGCGCAGGTCGGTGATGTGCAGCAGCGGCCCCAACACGTTGTCGGAGAGAAGCTGCACGTCGAGGCAGCGCACCACATCGTGCGCGGGGTAGGTTCCCGGTTTCGCGACCAGGCGATACCACTGCCCGCCGAGATACAAACCAAAATGATGCAACTGCGACGGCGCCGGCTGATCGGTCGCGACTGCGTCGAACACCTTGCGCAATTCGCCGAGGAACTGGTCGGCGGACAGGCCGGCGAGATCGGCGACGACCCGGTTGTACGGCAAAATCTGCAACTGGTCGGCCGGAAACGCGACCGCGAGAAAGTGGTTGTACGCTTCCTGCCCGGTGTGATGCGGGTTGCGCGCGCGCCGTGTTCGCGCCACGCGCACCGCGGCGGCGCTGCGATGATGACCGTCGGCCACGTAAAGGCAGGGCGTCCGTTGAAAGCCCTCGCGCAATTGCGCGACCAGCGTCTCGTCGCCGACGGGCCACAGCGTGTGCGTCACTTCATCTTCCGCCGTGAAATCAAACGCGGGCTCGCCGGTCACGATGCTTTCCACCGCGCGGTTGACGGCCGGGCTCGGCCGGTACGCCAGAAAGACCGGGCCGGTGTTGGCGTTGGTGATTTCGATGTGCCACGTCCGGTCGTCTTCCTTGTCGGAGCGGGTCAGTTCGTGCTTTTTGATGAGGTTCTGTTCATAGTCCGCCACACTGGCCGCGCCGACCACACCCGTTTGCACGTGCCGGCCCATGCGCAGCCGGTAGACGTAGAAGTGCGGAGTCTCGTCGCGACGCAGATAGCCGCGCTCGATCAGCCGCCGCAGATTCGCCGCGCCGGTCTCGTAAACCCGAGCGGCGTAAGGATCGGTCCCGGGCGGCAGGTCGATCTCCGGTTTGGAAACGTGCAGAAAACTGAGTTCGTTGCCGGCGGCGAGGCGTCGCGCTTCCTCGGAATCGAGCACATCATAAGGCGGGGCGGCGATGTGCGCCGCGAACGCGGGCGCCGGACGATAGCCGCAGAAGGGCCGGAAATCGGACACGCTGTTCTCCCGCCGGAATGATCCTGCTTTTGTAGCAGAGCGACCGCCGGTGTCAACCGTTCGCTCTGGCCAATTGGACGATGTTCTGCTAAAGAGGGCCGCGGTGGCGGTTGTTGGAGGTATGATGCGCAAATTATTCGCCCTGGTCGTGCTGCTCGTGAGCCTCGCCGCGTGGACCAGCGCCGCGCAAGCGGAGCAGGAAATCGCGGGGACCTTTCGCATCACGGAAGCGGGGCAAGTGATCGGCGCCGAGCGCTATTCGCTGACGATCGAGGACGCCGGGCAGGTCACCACCGAATCGCAAGGCACGACCAAGCGGGAAAATACGACGATCCAGGACTACACCAAGCTGACGATGCGCGATCTGGCCGGCCCGATGAATACCTATCAGCGCGAGGTGCTGATCAATCAGGTGCCCCAGGGCCTGGGCGCGACCTACAACAACGGTGAACTGCTGATCGAAGTCAGGGAAGCCGCGAAGAAAGTCGAGCACCGGCTGCGCATTACGCCGGCGACGATTCCGCTCGACGTGGGCGTCTGGCACCAATATCACCTGCTCATCCATCGCTATTCGTTGCGGGTGGGGGGCGAGCAGCACTTCCTCGTGGTCGTGCCTTCCGAACTGCGAGTGATCGAGGACGTGAAGGTCACACACGTCGCCTACGAAGCGGTGCCGCTGGCCAACGGCTACTTCATGGCGCACCGTTATTTCGTCGATCGCGGCGACGTGGGTTTGACGATCTGGGCGGACAAGAAGGGGCAGATTCTCAAGATCGAAGCGCCGATGCTCAACATCGTCGTCGAGGCCGAAAAGTACAACGGCGAACGGGCGCCGGAAGCCAATCCGGTCCAGACGATCGGCGGCGATCTGGCCAGCGAAGAGGTCGTGATCAAAAGCTTCGATCAAGCCGAGCTGCACGGCGTCGTCACCAAACCGCGCGGCTTGCCGGGGCGCCTGCCGACGCTGCTGTTCCTGTCGCCGGCCGGTCCGCAGGATCGCGACGGCAACTCCGCGAATGCGCCGGTCAACATCGGCACGCAGGCGATGATGGACGCCATCAGCAAGAAGGGCTTTCTCGTGTTGCGGCTGGATGACCGCGGCGCCGGCGCGAGTCAGGGCGACGTCGCGCGCACCACGCTGTCGGTGGAAGTGCGGGATGCATCGGCCGCCCTCGATTTTCTGAAGAAGCGGCCGGACGTCGACCCGGCGCGGTTGGCGTTGTTCGGCCACGGCGAAGGCGCCAACGTCGCGATCATGGTCGGCGTTAAGCGGAACGATCTGAAGGTGCTGGTGCTGCTGGCCCCGTGCGACGCGCCCCTCTCCGACCTGGCGGTGGAGCAAATCAAGCACCGGCTGAAGCTCGAAGGCGACAACGACCCGGAAGCCTGGCGCAGTTCGCCGGTGGCGGTGGTCATGGAGCGGGCCCGCACGCAACCAACCCAGCAGTTCATGGTCTTCGGCGGCAAACCGGTGTATTTCGATCTGTATCGCGAGTGGTTCGCCATGCAGCCGGTCGACGATCTGAAAAAGATCAAGGCCAAGATTCTGCACGTGCAGGGCGGCGAGGACTTGCAGGTCTTCCCGCACCACGCCGATGGTTTCCGCACGGCGATGCGCGGCGCCCCGAATTACACCTTCAAGCTTTTTCCGAAGCTCAATCACTTTTTCAAACCGTCGCGGGGCTCCATTGCGGAGTACTCCGACCCCCATTTGAAGGTGGATCCGGAGTTCATCGGCTACGTGGCGGATTGGTTGCGCGCGAATCTGTAGAACCGTCAGCGAACGGCGAGCAATTTTGGGGTTGTCAACGATAGCCTTTTGCTGGCAACATCAAAGTTCACGAGATCAACGTTCGGAGGATCGATGAGCGTTTCGACGCCAATGACCAAAGAGGGATTCGAAAAACTCAAGGCCCAGTTGCAGCAACTGAAGGGCGTGGAGCGACATAAGGTGTCCAAGGCGATCGAAGAGGCGCGCGGGCACGGCGATCTGTCGGAAAACGCGGAGTACGATTCCGCCAAGCAGAAGCAGGGCATCATGGAGGCGCGCATCGCGCAGCTCGAGCACAAGATCGCCAGCGCGCAGGTCATCGATCCGGCCGCGATTCAGGACGACAAGATTACGTTCGGCGCGACGGTGACGGTGCTGAATGTCGACACCGACGAAGAGCGCACCTATATGATCGTCGGCGAGGACGAAGCCGATCTCAAGACCGGCAAGATCAGCGTGCTTTCGCCGCTGGCCCGGGCGTTGATCGGCAAGAAAGAAAAAGACCTGGTGGAATTCGAAGCCCCGGGCGGGCGCCGCGAGCTGGAGATCATCAAGTTCGTCTATCGCGCGAACACCTGATTATCTTGCGTCAGCGGAACAAGCCGGGCTTCAGTTTCTTCAACTTCTCCAGGTTTACGCGCGCCGGCATGAACGTCGGATCGATGCGCAACGCTTCGTCGAAAGCTTTCTTCGCCTCCGCGTACCGTTTTTTGTGCAGGTAGACGAGGCCCAGATTGTTCCACGCGTCACGCGCGGTCGGCGCGGTGGGGTCGAGGTTGATCGTTTGTTTGTACGCGCTGATGGCGTCGTCGGTCTGACCGAGGTTGCCCAGGCACGTGGCCAGCAGCAGCCAGGCGCTGGTATTGCTCGGCTGCAGGCGAATGACAATGCGGAACTGACTGATCGCTTCCTGCAGGTCGTCGATATCCTCATGCCATTCGCCCTCGGCGGGCAGCGACGCCGAACCGATGCCGGGGTTTTCAATCAGCAGACGATTGCGCTGGGCGGCGCGGTACAACAACACCTGTCCCAGGAGATACTGCGCGTCGACGTAGTGGCTGTCGAGCGCAATGGCGGTGCGCACTTCGCGTTCGGCGCCGACCAAATCACCGCGGCGAAAATCGTCGACGGCCCGATTGAAAAAATCCTCGGGCGCCTGGGGCGGGGCCGGGGTGCGCGCCGGGGTCGCGGCCGGCGTGGCGGCGGGCGTCGGCGAGGCATGCTGGGCAAAGGCGTACGTCGCGAGAGCCAGCGCCAACACCAGAGCCGGTAAAATGCGTTTCATGTGAGAGTTCTCCCGGAGAAACGATAACGGGATGCATCCGACGCGTCAATCACCACTGTGTGACACGCGGATCGCCGGGGCGTTCAAAACACGACGAGCCACAACAACAGCGCCGCCAGACCGACCGCGGCCACGCAGCCGGCGACGAACCAACGAAATAAATGGGCGGGGCTGCGCAATTCGCGCGGGTCGAGCCGCCCGTCGAACACCTGGCCCGCACATCGCGCGATATCGTCGGCCACGGCCGTGAGCAGCGCTTCGCCCTCTACCGCGGTCGCTTTCGACGGCCAACCGACGTAGCCCTCGGCGCGGCCGCGGATGATCCACGACAAGTCGGCCGCGCCGATACGCAGCGCCAGCAGTACGCGCTGTCTCGTCGTTTCTGGCTTCGTAGCGCGCGTGACGATTCCGGCGAGCGTGCGTTCGAGCGCGGTCAGCCACCAACGTCGCGGCGGACGAAGATCCGGCAGCGTGCGGTAAATTTCGCGGACGTGTTCCGGCGCAATCGCCAGCATCATCGCGGTCTCCAGACGTCCGGCGTGCAAATCCTCGGCGAGGTCGCGAACTTCTTCGGCGGAAAAAACCGCGCCGGCCGCGCGCACCTCGTCGACATACATGCCGGCGTACGCCTTGCCCGCGGCATACGCGCAGGGCGCCAGGGCCTGCACCGGTCGATCGCCGACGCGCAAACGGTTGAGGCGTGAGCAGACATCGTCCAGTACGCCGACGTGAGGCACGCCGCCGTGAGCGCTGACCAAAATGAATCGACGAAAACCCTGCCGCAGGAAGCGACGCAGGTAAGCGAGTAACGCGCGGCGAAAAATACGCGCGGGGACCTTGACCGACCCCACGCCGCGAATCGTCGCCGCCCCGACGTGCCACGGCGGATGCAGCCAGACGCGCGCGTTCGGATACGCCGCGGCCAGCCGTTGTCCGACGCGAACGGCCAGGTCTTCGCCGATCATCGCGTCGGTGGCCAGCGGCAGATGCGGGCCGTGGTTTTCGAGGGCCGCGACCGGCAACAGGAGAATATCGTCCGTCAGAGGCCGCGCGGATAGGTCGGCGCCGGCGGCCAGATCGAGCCTCAGCAGATTGGCGGCCATCGCCGGCGGTGAGGAATCGCTCGTCATTTGGCCGGGTACTTGCTTCTGTACGCGGCGAAACCCGCGGTCACGCGATAGACAAACGGATAGCCGGCGTCGGCGAGAATGTTCGCGGCGGTCACCACGTCATGGTAATCGTCGGACACGAGGTAGACGTTGGCGTCTTTGGGAATTTGATCCAGGCGCTGCCGGAGCGCGTCTACCGGCACGTGGATTTCGCCGGCGATGAAGGTCGTCTTGGATTTGATGTCGCTGTCGAGATGCACGTTGACCAATACCGTGCCCGGCTTGCCGAGCGCGTCGTGCAGCTCGTCGATGCCGGCGTCGCGAATCGCCGACGATTTTGCGCACGCGAACGCCGTCACGGCGGCGACCACGCAAACCAGAAGCCAGACGCGCCGCATTGCGGTCTCCTCCTTACGGCAACGTGACCGGCTGCAGCACCAGCACGCCTTCCACGTTTTGCTCGATATCGGCGCGGTCCATCAAACCGGGCAGGAGATGATTTTCGCGCCACTCGGCGTTCATGTCCGCGTAGTGCGGCGACAACGGCTGGCCCCACTCGCCGGTGTCGAGCGCCAACCACGATTTTTCCGGATGCGCCATGTCGACGACGTGCCGGTAGACCGGGCCGCTGCCGCTTTCGAAAGTCCCGGCGCCGGGCGAAAAGAACGCGGCCCAGACCGTATCCGGTCCGCCGCCGTGGGGCAACGGGCCGATGTTGACGTCGCCGGCCAGACTCGCGACCGTACCAAGCGGATGCCAATTGGTGATGGTGTGGATATCGCCCCAACGCCACTTCGTCGGGTCGGGGCCGAATTGGCGTTGCAGTCGCGCGTAGGCGGCCGTCAGCGCACGGCGGTAGTTGACGCCCCAGGCCTCCCGCACGTTTTGGACGCCGCTGGACTCATGAAACCGATTATTTTTGTCCAGGATGATCTGCCAGCGTTGCGGCCACGTTTGGTGTGTGGCGCACAATAGTTGATATAGATCGGGCCCGAGGTCGTCGAGCAGCACGTCCCGAATCAGCTCGTCCAACGCGGTGTAGAACAACGCGGCGCCCGCGCTGTTCGGCCCGGCGAACAGGTTCCATTTTTCCAAAATGCCTTTGGCGTCGTTCAGCGCGTCTTCGCCTTTCGATGCGGCGACAAAAAGCGGAACCGCCGTGCGGGCCAGGCCGCTTTGCCGATCGCCCTGGATGCGCGAAACAAACGCGGCGTCCAGCTTGTCCGTGTTCTCGATCAGCTCGACGATGCGGTCGGCGCGATCGCCCGGTGAGAAGGAATCAGACCAGGGATAAGGGTACTTGCCCTCGCGGAAAGTCTGATTGTTCGCCGTGACGATGTAGCCGCGGCGCGGGTCGCGCTGTTGCGGGATTTCGTTGAACGGAATGAACGCGACCCAGCGGCCTTCATCGTTCCACGCGCGCGCGATGCGGCTGCCGTCGCCGCGATTGCGCACCGGCACGAAGCCGGCGGCCGCGTAGCCGATGTGCCCGGCGTCGTCCGCGCAGATCCAATTCTGCCGCGGCGAACCGAAAGCGCTCATCGCCTTGAAGAAGTCATCGCAACTCGCGCCCTGATTCACCGCGCGCATCGCGCCCAGGTCGTCGCCGCGCCCGAGCCCAATATATCGCCGGGACACGTCGGCGCGTTCGTCCGCGGTGGCCGCGCGCTCGAATTCCCAATAGGCGTCGGGATGGCCCGTCACGTCCATGCCGGTCCAGCGCAGCGACAGCACGTCGTTGGTCGCGTTCGGGTTGATGAGGTCGGTGACCACCGGCCCGAAGCGGCTCACGCGCACCAGAAATTTCTCTTCGCGGAAATTCGCGCCGTCTTTGATTCGCACCGTCTCCTCGCGTTTGACGAAGGTCTCCCAATTGTCGAGGTACGCGTAGCGGTCGGGATCCTGCGCGTCGATTTTGTGGAGGTAGAGATCCTGCACGTCCGCCTGACAATTGGTCGAGGCCCAGGCGAGATGGCGATTGTGGCCGAGGATGACCGCCGGAATGCCCGGCATGCCCGCGCCGATCGTGTCGTAGCCCGCGCCGGACAGGTGCACCAGATGAAAGATCGACGGCGCCAAATGCGGCAGGTGCGGATCATTGGCCAGAATCGGCTTCTTGCTCACCGAACGCGCGCCGCTCACCGCCCAGTTGTTGCTGGCTTCCGGCGAGGAGGCGGTCTTCATGCTGGCCAGGCCGTAAATCGTCGCCAACGAGAGTTGAGATTTGTTCAGCGGCTCCAGCGGCGTGCGGTTGAATTGAATCGACGGTTTGCGGCGGCCGAATTCGTAATCGGGCAGGATGATCGAGGTCGGCAGCTTGAACGGCGGCAGCAGCCGGTCGGCGCCGCCTTCGCCCAGAACGATATCCGCCGCGGCGCGCACCAGTTCCAGCGGCGCGTTGGTGGCCAGGTTCCACGCCAACATGCGCGACAGCGCAATCGTGTCGACCGGCCGCCACGGCTCTGGTTTGTATTCCATCAGCCGGAACTCGACGGGCAGGCGATCCTGGTTTTGTGCGATATAGGCGTTGACGCCGTCGGCATACGCCTCCAACAAGGCCCGCTCGTGGTCGCTCAAGACTTCGACGGCGATGGCGGCCGTGTGTTCGAAGCCCAGCGTGCGCATCCCGATGTCCTGCTCGACCGTCGTACGCCCGCCCATCGCGGCGCTGTGTTCAATCGGACGTTCCCCAACCACTTCCGACAGCCGTCCTTCGACCAGGCGGCGCGACATGTCCATCTGAAACAACCGATCCTGCGCGTGGACGTAACCCAGCGCGCGCACGAGGTCCGGTTCGTTCTTGGCGAAGATGTGCGGAATGCCCCAGCGGTCGCGAATCACCTCGACCGCGGCCGTCAGACCGGGCAATTCCAGCGAACCGGCCGTTTGCGGCGCCAGCGGTTGGCGGCGATAGGCCGTCCAGATCAGAGCGCCGCCGCAGGCCGCGAGCAGCATCACCAGGCAAGCGACGACTATCGCGTTGATCCTCAGGGAGCGCATTTGGTTTCTCCTCGTGTGCGGAACAACCCATGATACCGGCGAACCGCCGCGTCGAAAAGGGCGACGGCGGCGCGGCCTAAAGCGCGCGAAGATCAGTCAACGCCTTTGGAGTGGAAACGCGCGGTGATGCCGATCACCTGGTCAGATACATACCGATGATGTTGTCGAGATGCGTGATGCCGCCCGCGCCGACGTCGGCCAATTCGAAAAAGACGAGGCCGCTGTACTCAAAGCCGGCCGAGTGCTGCCCGTTGACGTCGGTGCAGGCAGTCGGCGAACCGTTGACGAGGATGGAGTAGGTCCCCGCTTCGAGCACATCCACCTCCAGCGTGGTGTCGGTCGCGCTCGGGAACTCGCCGCAATCCACATCCATGGGCAGCGCCGCCTTGAGATAGTCGGTCGCAAATAAATGACCCGTGGCGAAATCGCGCCGACAGTCAAACGCCGAAACGTGTGAGGTATCGAGTTGCGCGCCGAGCGCGAACTCAAATTCGGNNCCCGCCTCGATGTTGACGTCCACGGCGATGCTGACATCACCGGTGATCGTCGGATCGAACATATAGCCCGCGAAACCGGTGTCGGCGTCGGTGGTTCCGCCGTTGATTTCCAAAACCTTGCCGCTCAGGGCGGCGACGGTGAGCTGAACGACCTGAAACGTCGTCGAGCCTTGGGTCTGGACGACCCACGGACTGGGAAGATCCCCGAGGTCGTAGCTTTCAAAGTCGACGGACAAAAAGGTATTGGACGTATCATCGTCGGGCGCCGTGTCGTCATCNNGTCGTCATCCGGCGTGGTGTCGTCATCCGGCGTGGCGTCATCGTCCGGGGTGGCGTCATCGTCGGGTGTGATGTCGTCATCGGCCGTATCGTCATCCGCAACGCTATCATCATCTGAGGTGTCGTCATCGATCACGATGTCATCATCGCTGCTTTTGGTCGACGAACACGCCAGGACGAGAAAACACGCCAGCAGCGCCCACAAGATGGTCACGATCCGCTTATGGTTTTTCATTCGATCCTCCTTCGCACCGGAGCCGTATGACGAAGTAAGTTACTACCACTACCTTGGTTTTATATTATCAAGTTGTTTCATTCTCCTTGTCAAATGCAGTTGCTGGCGGAAGAGCGAAGAGATAGAATTCACAGCGTCGAAAGCGAGTTCGTCGGGAATCGGCAGTCGCCAAATCGGACTACCGGCGCCAAGAAAAATTTTGGGTGTTCCGTGTCGTTTTGTTCCGCAACGCAGCCGGAGGGAGTGCGATGAAACGTCGAGCGCCGTGGGTCATTCTTGGTCTGTTTTTCGGCGTGCTTTTTATGCTGACCGCTTGCGCCGGAAAATCCGACAACAACGGCGACGACGACCAGGCCGATGACGATATCGCGCCGATCGACGACGACAACCAACCGGCCGACGACGACCTCGACGATGACGTCGACGACGATCTCGACGACGACACGGTGGTCGACGATGATACAACGCCGGACGATGATACGACGCCCGACGATGACACGACGCCCGATGATGACACAACGGTCGATGATGATACGACGGTCGACGATGATACGGTCTTGCCGGATGACTACGTCGCGCCGTGGCCGCAGTCCAACGTGCACCCGCGCGATTACGACGAAACGTCGGACCCCGGTCCGTTGCGCTTGAAGGTCGAAGGTTTCGACGCCTGGCACCTGGCGCACCACCAGCCGTACCACCACGGTACGGTCGATGTGCAGTTCACCGACGATACTTACACGACGGTGCAAGGTTACGGCGGGGGGGGCGATAGCTGCATTTGGAGCGGCACGTACCTCGCCAGCCAGGCGATGCGCTATTGGGTCACCGGCGAGCAGGAAGCCAAAGACAACGCCATGCGCATCGTCGCCACGCTCGATGGTTTCCTGCACGTCACCGGACGGCCGGGCTTCATCGCGCGCTACTGGGGCTCGCAGGATTCGCTGATGTACCAAGGCGACGCCTGGTGCGACGATCCCAGCAACGACCGCTGCCACCATTGGGAAGACGGCCCCTACGCGGGCGACTTCTGGTGGGGTGAGACCAGCCGCGACCAGTACACCGGTTGGTTTTTCGGCATGGCGCTGGCCTACGACCTGGTGGACGACGGGCCGACCAAGCAGATGATCAGCGACGACGTGTCTGAAGTGCTCGATGAGCTGATGAACAACAACTGGTGGATCATCGACGAAGGCGGCCAGCCGACTGACGCCGCGCCGAACATCTTGTCGCCGATGCGCATGACGTGGCTGACGATCGGCTATCATATGACCGGCGCCGACCGCTTCAAGACGGAACTGCAGAAATGGCTGCGTGACAGCCAACGCGTCGACCTGCGCCTGTCCAGCGTCAGCTTCATCAATCGCTATGCGCAGTATTACGGCAACAACCTCGCCCATACCAATTGGTTCAATCTGTTACGGCTGGGGAAGGTTTACTTCTCCCCGGACGATTACGCCTTTTTGTTGGACTTGTTCAACAGCGAGGTGCACACCTTCACGCGCTTGTCGCACAATCCGTGGTTCGAAGGCGTGTACATGAACTTCGCCGACTACCAGCCCGCCGGCGCGTCCGATCCATATCTTGATCAGGTCGTCCAAGACTTGACTGACTTCCCGACCGCGCCCAACTTCAACTACTACTTGCCCGAGCGCACGGACTATACGCTCGACCAGTTTTCACAGCTGATGTACAACCTCGAACAGCAGTTTCCATGGCTGGCGGATTTGATCGGCGGCATTGACCCTCAGGCGCTAGATGCGTTCCCGATTCCAGAACAGTGTTCCGCGGGGTTTGCGTTCCAGAAGAACCCGTTCCAATTCACGGAGTGCGGCGTCGACGACCCGACTGACGTCAACCCCGGCGTTGATTATCTGATTGCGTATTGGCTGGGAAGTTACGGCAAGTTCATCACGAAGGATCAGTAGGACCGGCGGCCGAAAGGTAAAAAAAAGTGAGTAGGGGCGCGGCATGCCGCGCCCTTTTTGTTTTCAATGAAAATCGTGGCTGGTGGTTTCCAGATCGGCGAGCGGGATGTTCGGTTTCCAGAAGGAATCGGCGACGAGGTGCACGACGTCCTGCTCGACCTGCAGCTTGCCGGTCACGCCGAGGAACGCGGTCGTTTTGATCAGCACCTTGTACTGTTCGAAAACCTTGCGCCAGATGACGAGGTTCACGAAACCGGTTTCGTCTTCGAGGGTCATGAAGGTGACGCCGCCCGCCGTGCCCGGCTGCTGGCGGCAGATCACCAGCCCGGCGTAGCGCAGCCGCTGGCCGCGGGATGACGCGCTGACCTGCTTCGCCGTCGGCAGGCCCAGCGTCTGCAGGGCGGGGCGGATCGCGCCGAGCGGGTGCGCGCGCGGACTGAGGCCGGTGGTGTGGTAATCCCAGGTGGTGGTTTGCAGCGCGGTCAGGTCGTGGAACGAGGCCGCGCCTTCCGTCTCGGGCAATTCGAGCGGCGGACTCGGCGCACGGCCGAGCCCCAGCGCCTGCCAGAGCGCGTCGCGGCGGCGAGCGGCCAGCGATTCGAAGGCGCCGGCCTCGGCCAGACGGGCGAGCACGCCTTCATTCAGCGGCGCGCGGCGGGTGAAGTCATCCATTGAAACGAACGGCGCGCGCCGGCGCTCGGCCGCAAGGCGGCGCCCGTCGTCCGCTGACAAACCCTTCACGTAACGCAATCCGATGCGCACGGCGAAGCGCTCGGCGGCGAGGGGCTCCAGCGTGCAATCCCAATCGCTGTGCGCGACGTCGATGGGTCGCACGACCACGCCGTGGCGTTTGGCGTCGTGAATGATCGTGGCCGGCGCGTAGAAGCCCATCGGCTGCGCGTTGAGCAGGCTGCAGGTGAATTCGACCGGGTAATGGCGGCGCTGCCAGGCGGTGACGTAGCTGATCAGCGCGAAGCTGGCGGCGTGGCTTTCGGGAAAGCCGTATTCGCCGAAGCCCTGAATCTGCTCGAAGACGCGCTCGGCGAATTCCTCGGCGATGCCCTTGGCCCTCATGCGGCTGATCAGGCGTTCGCGGTGGCGTTCGAGGCGACCGGCGCGGCGCCACGCGGCCATGTCGCGGCGCAGTTGATCGGCCTCGCCCGGCGTGTAGTCGGCGGCGACGACCGCCAGCCGCATCACCTGTTCCTGGAACAGCGGGATGCCGAGCGTTTTTTCCAGCACCGGCCTCAGGCTCTCGTGCGGGTAGTCCACCGGCTCCTCGCCGTTGCGGCGGCGCAGGTAGGGGTGAACCATGTTGCCGGAGATCGGCCCGGGCCGGACGATGCTGATCTCGATCACCAGGTCGTAGAAATTGCGCGGCCGCAAGCGCGGCAGCATGGCCATCTGCGCGCGGCTTTCGATCTGGAAAACGCCCACCGTGTCGCCGCGGTCGACCATGTCGAAGGTGGCGCGATCGTCGGGCGGCACGGTCGCCATGGAGAGGTCGACGCCGCGATGTTCGCGCAGCAGGCGGAAGCATTCGTCCAGTTGCGTCAGCCCGCCGAGGCCGAGCAGATCGACCTTGAACAGGCCGAGGTCTTCGACATCTTCCTTGTCCCATTGAATGACCGTGCGGTTTTCCATGCTGGCGTTTTCAATGGGTACGAGATCGTGGACCGGCTTGTGGCCGAGCAGAAAGCCGCCGGGATGAATCGACAGGTGGCGCGGAAAGCCGAGGATTTCGCTGACCAGTTGCAGCAGGCGGCGGCGTTCGGGCGCGGCGGGATCGAGGCCCAACTGCTGCACCTCGTCCGGCACGACGGCGCTGTAGTGCGACAGCATCTTGGCCAGGCGGTCGAGCGAGGTTTCGGCCAGCCCGAGCGCCTTGCCCACCTCGCGCACGGCCGAGCGCGGCTGATACCGCACGATGTTGGCCACCATCGCCGCGTGGTCGCGCCCGTACTTCTCGTAGACCCACTGAATCACTTCCTCGCGCCGTTCGTGCATGATGTCGAGGTCGATGTCCGGCGGCTCCGCGCGTTCGCGGGAAATGAAGCGCTCGAACAGCAGGCCCATGCGCACCGGGTCGACCGCCGTGATGCCCAGGCAGAAGCACACGGCCGAGTTGGCCGCCGAGCCGCGCCCCTGGCAGAGAATGTTGTTGCGGCGGCAGAACTGCACGATCTCCCACATGGTGAGGAAGTAGCCGCAGTAGTCGAGTTCGTCGATCAGCGTCAGTTCGCGTTCGAGCTGCCGGACGACGTCCGGCGGCGGTTGACCGCGGTAGCGTTCCCTCGCGCCTTCGAAGGTCAGGTGGCGCAGCCACTGCGAAGAGGTTGTCCCATCGGGTAGGTGTTCGGAGGGGTAGCGGTAGCGGATTTCACTCAGCGAAAACGTGCAGCGTTCGGCGATCTCGCGCGTGCGGCGCACGGCGTCGGGCAGGTCGGCGTACAATTGCTCGAACGCGAACGGCGCCCGAAGCGCATATTCGGCGTTGGGGCGCGTCAGGCGGCCGGCCGTGTGCACCGTCACGCCATGGCGGATGCAGGTCAGCACATCTTGCAGCGGACGCCGCGCCGCGGTGTGGTACAGCACTTCCGGCGCCGCGACCGGGGGCAGGCCCCAGCGCTCGGCGCGTTCGCGCAGCCGCTGCTCCAGCTGCTTTTCTTCCGGGAGAAAGTGACGGGCGACCAGCGCGTAGAGCCGGTCGGCGAACGCCTCGCGCAGATGCCGGGCGACGAGCGTCGGGTCGGCTTCGCCGGCGAGCAGGCTTTGTTCGCCGCCCCACAAGGCGAGCAGGCCGTCGGCGTGGCGGCAGACTTCGTCCCAGGTGACCTGGCTCTCGCCCTTCGGCGAACGGCGGCGGCCCAGGGTGATCAGCCGGCACAGGTTGGCGTAGCCCGCGCGGTTCTCGGCGAGCAGCACGATGAGCGAACCGTCGTCGAGCGTGAGTTGCGCGCCGATAATCAAATGCACCCCGAGTTCACGGGCCTTCATGTGCGCGCGCACGATGCCGTAGACGCCGTCGCGATCGGTGACGGCGAGGGCGGGCAGGCCGAGGCGTTGCGCTTCTTCGATCAGTTCCTCAGGGTGGCTGGCCCCTTCGAGGAAGGAGAAATTGCTTTTGCACCAGAGCGGCGCGTAGCTCATCACTCCACCTCGCCGTGCAGGAACCAGCGCCGCCGCACGAGATCGTAATACAGCCACAACAGATCGCCGCGCCGCGTTTGCGCGAAGTAGTATTGCCGGTGCGTCTCGCGCCGCCACCAGCCGCCGGAGACGATGTACGGCCCGCAGAGTTTGTCGATCGGCCCGCACATCAGATGGCGGATCAGCCACGTGCCCGGCTCCTGGCGGTGCAAGGGCGGCAGCACCAGCGGCTGCGTTCTGAAGCGCCGGACCAGCGTGCCCGCCGCTCGCTCCTGATGATGAGGCGCCTGCAATTTGTCCAGCGGCTCCCAGGCGAAGCGCGCCTCGGGCAGATGGCCTTCGAGCAGCCGGGCGTGCAGCACGGCGTCCGGCCCCAGTTCCGCGCGCAGCCGCGCCAACGCCCGGTCGCCGGCATCGAGATCGCGCCGCGACTGCTCGAAGAAAAGCCGCAGTTGTTTCGGATCGGCCGGCGCTTCCTCGGCGGTCAGATTGATTTCGCCGACGGCCGCGGGCAGGGGCGCCGCCTCGAGCCGCAGGCGAATCAGGTCGACGAGGATCGCCTGGTTCAGCGTGGGCTCAGCCGGACGCAGGTGGTCGACGCGGGGTTCCGCCCGCTCCAGCACGAAACGCATCTCCAGCGCGGACAACGCCCGACCGTCTTGCGCCAGGCGCGTGAACAGCGGATGCAGCATCCCCTTGATGATGAACAGCAGGCGGGTTGAGTCCGACTCCGGCGGCTCCAACTGACAGATCGCCCGCAGCGGGTCGCGCGGCCGCTCGGGCGTCAGGGGGGCGAAGGCTTCGCCGGCGGCCAGTTCGCGCAGGCGCTTCGCTTCCTTGCCGAAGCGCTTGTGCAGGCCGTCGGGCGGCAGTTCCAGAAACTCACCGACCGTGCGCACGCCCAGGCGCGCCAGCGTATCGCGCGTCTTGGTCTCGAGATGCAGCCGGTCCAGCGCCACCTCGCGCATGGCCGCGTCTTCCTGCTCGCGTTTGGCGAAGACCCGCACGCCCGACGAAGCTTTCGCCACGGCATACACGCCGAAGCGCCGAAAGCCGATCACCGCCGTCGCCTGGAAGCCGAGCGCGGTCAGCGCCGCGTGGATTCGCCGCGCCCAATCCGACGCCGAGCGCGCGATGCGCTGCAGACCTTGCGCGTTCAGCCAGAAGACGCCCGGCTCGTCCGGCGCGGGTTCGATGTCGGGCGAAAAAAGCCGCAGCGTGCTCGCGATTTCCGTCACGCCCTGCGCGATATCGCGCTCCGGCATCTCGGCCGCGCGCAGCGACGTGGCGAACGAAAGGCCTTGGGCGTAAGTCAGCCCCGACAGCACGCCGAGCCGCCGCGCCTCTTCGTTCACCCAGAGCAGGCGCCCTTGCGGCTTATCCTGCTCGACCACCGCGGCGGGCAGCCCGGCCCAATCCGCGTGGCGGCGGAGCAAAAGCTGCAGCGGCAGCGCCGGCACATCAACACAAGCCAGGCGGTCCATGGCGGACGACCTCTTCGCTCCAACCGGGTCCGCGTTGTTTGTCCTTGAGGGCGTGCACGCCGCAGACGAAACGGCCGTCGGGCAGGGGGTGATACGTCGCCTGCGCCCGCAGCGCGACCAGCGAACCGAGCGACGGCATCTCCGTCGTTTTCTTGGTCAGGCAGACGACGGCGCAGTCGTGCTTCTGCGCCAGGTTGACCAGCCGCGACTGCACCGGCACGGCCAGGTCGCCTTCGCCCAGGTCGATGATGATCAGCCCGAACGCGCCCGAACGCGCCAGCTTGTCCGCCGCGGCGCCCATCGCGCGGGCGTCGGGACAGCGCACGACCAGCAGCGCCTCCAGGTCGACGCCGTTCCGCGCGGCGTCGGGCGGGTAGAAGGTTTCGGCGGCGCTGGTGATCCACGCGCTGGGCTCGCCCTCGCGCTGGGCGCTCAGCACCAGTTCGACGGCGAGGGTGAGCGCGGCGCCGCCGCCCCACACCGACAGTTCGGTCAGGCGGCCGGACAACGCGGCGCGGGACCAGCGGCGCTCTTCCGCCTGCGGCCGGGTCTGGCGGCGGGCGATGGTTTCCGGCGGCAAGAGGCTGCGCAGGGCGGCGACATCGGCGCTCATGACGACGCCTCCACCACGGCCGGTTCCTCGAAGTAGCGGCGCACCTCGATCACCTTGCCGAGAATGACCAGCGCCCGCGGGTTGGGCGCGATCACCGGGAACGCCGGGTTCTCCGGATGCAATTCGACCCGCCCGCGCCGGAGATGCAGCCGCTTGACCGTGGCTTCGTCATCGACCATGGCCACGACGATCTCGCCGTGGTCGGCCGTGGGCTGGCGGCGGACGATGGCGATGTCGCCCGGCAGGATGCCCGCGCCGATCATGCTTTCGCCGCGTACGCGCAGGGCGAACAGTTCGGACCCGGCGGCCGGCGGCGCAACCGGCAGGTAGCCTTCCGGATTTTCGATCGCCGTGGTCAGCGCGCCGGCCTGCACCTGGCCGAGCAACGGAACCAGCGCGAAGCCGGACGCGAACGGCAGTCGAAAGCCGCGTGACCGCCCCGGCTCTTTGTGCAGCCGCCCCTCGGCCACCAGCGCGTCCAGGTGCTCGCGCGCCGTCTGCACCGACTGGAAGCCGAAGGCCCGCTGCACCTCGCGCACGGTCGGCGGCAGCCCGGCCAGAATGCGCTCGCGAACCAGGCGAAAGACTTTTTCCCGCGTTTGTCCCGGGGTGGTGTAGGCCATGAGCATTTCTCCCTTCGTCCCCTTCCATACCATACATATGTATGGTTTGCCAAGCGAAAAAGTCAAGGATCTTTTTGGTGCGATCATGCAATCAACAGGATGTGCCGATGACGCTCGCCGCGCCTACCGGTAGCTGCGCGAGAGCGGAAGGCGGATTGCAATAGTCCGGCGCCGCGTTAGCATCGGGATGCGTTCACCATGAAGGACGATCCATGCACACACCACCTCGTTGGGGCATCCTGGGCACGGCCGAGATCGCGGAGCAGATCATTCGCGGCGTACGCGAAGGCGGGGTCAGCGAGGTCCGCGCCGTGGCCAGTCGCGAGATCGGCCGCGCGCGGGAGTGGGCCCGGCGGCACGGCATTCCGCTGGCGTTCGGGTCTTATGACGAGCTGTTGCGCTCGGGCGAAATTGATCTTGTCTACAACCCTCTACCTAACAGCCTGCACGCGGAGTGGACGATCAAGGCGCTCGAGGCCGGTCTGCCGGTACTGTGCGAGAAGCCTCTGGCGGCCAACGTCAAAGAGGCGCGCGCCATTGAGCGGGCCGCCGCGGGCGCCGGATTATACGTCGCCGAGGCGTTCATGTACCGCTTTCATCCGCAGTGGGATGTCGTCTGTGGGCTGGTGCGTGACGGTGCGGTGGGAAAGCTCTCAACGTTGTATAGCCGGTTCACTTTTATGTTGGACGATCGAAGCGCCCACCCGGCTTCGGCGGCGTTGGCGGGTGGGGCGTTGATGGATGTCGGCTGCTACTGTGTCAATTTCTCGCGGCTGATTGCGGGATGCGAACCAGTTCGAATATTCGCGGTTGAGCAGCGGAGCACCGTGGACGACACGATGGTCGGCCTGCTCGAATTCCCGAATGGTATCTTGGCGCATTTTGAAACCAGTATCGCCAACTTCGAGCGCCACGGGGCCGAAATCGCCGGGACCGAAGGGGCAATCTCGATCGACAAGCCGTGGGCGCCCGGTTCGACTCCGGCTCGGGTCACCGTTCGCCGACACGACGCCGAACCGCGGGAAATTGTCGTGCCGCCGGCCAACGCCTATCGCCTGGAAGTAGATGATTTTGTTAGGGTTTGTGCCGGAAAAATCAAACCGCGCTGGCCGATCGGCGACGCGGTCGCCAACATGGCCGTTATCGATACGCTTTTTCTCTCCGCGCGGAAGAAGGATGAACCTAAGACGTTGAAATGATTGTCCTTTAAAAAATGCCTTCGAACGGACGTTTCTGTTCTTGACTTTCTATCATCCGGCGTGCTACATAGATTCCCGTTGTGCGATAACCAATGACCTTTAACGGAGGGAACAAATGCGTAATTTCTCCAAGTTGTTCATGATCTTTCTTTTTGTTGGGCTGCTCGGGCTGACTGCCTGCAGCAGCGGTGGCGGAAGTGACGACGACACCAGCGACGACGACACGACGGTGCTCGACGACGACGTGATCGATGACGACAC
Organism: Deltaproteobacteria bacterium; assembly: GCA_003170555.1. Taxonomy (GTDB): domain Bacteria; phylum Lernaellota; class Lernaellaia; order Lernaellales; family Lernaellaceae; genus FEN-1099. Next base: position 36 of record PMZC01000381.1, on the reverse strand, counting down.
CACGCCGGTTGACGACGACACCACTCCGGTTGATGA